>JBDSLC010000186.1:0-3460 GCA_039916585.1 Pyrinomonadaceae bacterium
TTTTGATCGGCGGGCTAGCGTTGCTGATCGGCCTGGTCGTCTGCATTGTGACTCTGACCGACGATTATGCGTCGTCCACTTGCGCTCAAGCCGCGCGAGACGAGTCAGCGATTCGTGCGGCTCGAACGCAGTGCGGCCCGGACAATGAATGCTTCAAGCGAGCGACGATCGGTAAGGCGACGCAGGATGATTGCGATTCACGAAAGTTGTTCATGAACAAGCAATTGATCATGGGAATCGTGCCAACAGTGATCGGCGGCTTGGTGACGTTCGTCGGCCTCGTCTTGACGGTGTTCGGATTTGTTCGGGCGAGAAGGAATAGAGCTCCGTTGGCATAAGAGAGGATAAGAAGAGCCAGGCGCGAACTCGAAGTTACAGTAGGCGAGAAATCGTCTTGATATCAATGAAGGGAGGTTTGTTGTAATGGTGATGAATATAAAGGTGGCTCCACTGGGGCCGGCCAACGAAAGGAAACCATCGATGCCGATCCAGAAAAATGCACTCCCAAATTCGACTTCGTACCGCGTTAAGGATGGAGACAACTGGCAAACCATTGCCGCAAAAGCTGGCGTCACGCCAAGCGATCTGATCAAGTTCAACTTTCGCACTGTTGTGCCTGAAGAGGTGAACTGGTATCTGAGGGAATATGTCGGTTGCAATGTGAAGACTCCTGACGGTAGGAACTGGCGGTTTAGCTCTAGTGCGAACCCGGGGATCCTCTACATTCCGAATAGTGCGGTTCGGATGCCGGAGGTAAAACCCTCGGCGGCGGTTCCGGAGTCGGGCCTGGATATCCTGCGCCGAAATCTGCTGGATGAATCGACGGCTATCAAAAAAGTTCCGCTCTGGGCGTTACACAAATCGTCCTTCATGCCACTCACGCAGATGGCGTTGAAGCATATCGATAACCTGGCCGAGACGAAGCATACGAAGCTGCCGTTTCGCGTAATCTTATTCGGCCGCGCGTTCGTTTTGGGTGATGGAGAACTGCTGTACCGCTTCCCGACTTACACGTCGACGGCAAAGCGAATATTTACAGGAAATGACGAACATCCTCTCTTCTATACCAACAAGACGACCGGCGAGAAAACCGAGGGACCTAAACTACCCGAGATGAGGTACGGCAAGCCGGTCGACAAGAATAAAACGGTTTACACCGCACGTCTCCCCGCAATGCTGCTTTACGATAGCGGCGCCGTCGTTCGTCTGGTTCCCTATCAGCAGGGATTCATTTTCTATCTAGAATCAGGATCGGCTCCTGATCCGTGGTCCGTTTGGAACATGTGAACTGACTCATTAGATCCTATCAATAACCTTTAAAAGGAGCTTTATGCCATTAGCAACAAAACATCAAGTACTTGCGGAACTTTGGAATCACGGATTTTTCTCCGGATTTGACGAAATCGTCCGCAAGTATGGACCCGATGCCAGGGAAGCAGGGAGCTTCAAAAGCTACCTCTTCGAATTGATCTCGAGGGAAATAGCGGAGGCTAAGAAGGAGACCGTTCGCCTCCAAGGGGCCTTGGACCGGGTGGAAGCTAAATGTCGTCAAGGACGCATCAATCCGGGAAATCCGACGGCGGGCTGGGACGCTAACACTACCGGTTTACGGAATGATATTCAGGCGATCGACGGATGGACGGTGAGTCTTTTCGAGTCGGACATAACTCTTCTCCACTACATTCTCGGCCTTGAGACCGCAGGTAACCGGTCGAAAACACTGCACGCTTCTATGAACGTAGTTATGGAAAAGCGACGATCGGAACTTAGTCTGTCCGTCTCTGACCCATCAGCATTCAAGCTGAAGATAGTCTAGTGATTCGACGGGTTGATGCACTACAAAGGAGAAGGGCAATAAATGGAGATCGAGCGGGTCGCTACTTCCAAGCTGATGAAAAGGAATATCGACGTCCGACTTCAGACAGTCGCTCGAATGTAGGCCGAACTGTACCGTTACCCTCAGTTCGAAAAAAAGAACTGATCGCATCCCGGGTCAAATTAGAGCCTCCGGGATCGAACGATCATCTGTGGGCTGCAAAGTCGATGAATCCGTTAGAGGTGTTGGCGGAAAGGAGTTTGACGTCGACCTTTTGACCTACATTCAGGCCGCGCTCACCTCTCACAATTCTTCCGTCCACCGGCGGGCGGAGGATGCGGGCGAACGTGCCGGCGTCATTTACCCCAGTAACGATGGCGTCGAAGCGTTCGCCCACTCTTTTCTTCATTACAGCCGCGGCTACGATCTTCCGCATCTTTCGTTCTACTTTCCTGGCGGCCTTCTCACGGTCGTTACAGTGTTCGGCGATGGCGTCGAGCTCTTCCGGTGCATACAGTTGCGGCTCGCCGGTGATAACGCATTTAACTAATCGCTGGACGACCATGTCCGGATAGCGACGATTGGGAGCGGTCGAGTGGGCGTAATCACGAACGCCGAGGCCGAAGTGTCCGCCGGTATCCTGACCGGGATACTCGACGACATACTGGCCACTGCCGATCAGCTTGATGATCGAGAGCGAGAGGTCCGGGAAGCGTTCGGGATCCTCTTTGCGGCGTTTCTCAAGGAAGGCGGCGAGTTTCGGTTGGTCTGGCTCGGGCGGAAGATGTCCGCCGTATTCCGCGGCGAACCGGACGATCCCATCCCAGTTGCGCGGGGTGTGAACGATCCGGCGAATGGAGGCGACGCCGTGGGATTCGAGGAACTCGGCCATTTCGACGTTCGACGCGACCATAAAATTCTCGATCAACCGCTTGGCTGAATTGGATCGTACCGCTCGAAGGTCCTTTACCTCGCCGTTCTCCACTACCGCTTCAGATTCGATCGATTCAAACTCCAAGGCTCCCTTGGCCTGACGATATTTGAGAAGGCGTTCCGCTGCTTTTCGTTGAAGCTCGAGTTGCGCGACTAACTCGGGTCTGTTCCTGATATCATCCGGGATCGGCCCGTCGTCATCAAACCATTCTCCTACGGTCGGATAGTCGAGTTTCACACGGTTTCGTACGATCGCTCGATAGAACGTGCTTTGCGGGACGTCGCCGTTTTCCTTAACGGTCATATCGGCAACGATGGCGAGGCGATCTTCGCCTTCATTGAGGGAAGTGAGATCTGTCGAGAGTTGCTCGGGCAGCATCGGGAAGACTTCGCTCTCTGTGTAGACGCTGACGGTATTCCGAGCTGCACGCTTGTCGATCGGAGAACCTTTCTCGACCGCAGCGTCGACATCCGCAATGCCGACCAGAACTCGGATGTCGCCATTATCAAGCTGCTCTGCCCACTCGACCTGATCTAGATCACGTGACGTTTTGTTGTCGATGGATGACCATTCAAGATCGCGCAGATCCTTCGCATCCGCGGCCTCCGCTATCAGTGCCCGTTGCGATATGGAGGCAAGTTGCACGTCCATATCATCAGAAAACTCCGGTTCGAATCCGTTGTCGATCATGGCTTGACGAGCCTTCCCGT
>JBDSLC010000187.1:0-8912 GCA_039916585.1 Pyrinomonadaceae bacterium
GGAAGGAAGTTCTATGAGAAATACTATTTCGGCGAGGCGACAGAGGACCCCGGGCTTTGAGGCCGGTACCTCGCGTGAATTTGCGGCGTTCGGCAATTCACCGGATCAGCTGGCGGTAGTTTGGGGCGGGCAATCGGGCATCGTCGCGGCGTCACCGCAAGCCGGGCCGGGCGGATCGTTTTCGCTCGACGTGGCCCGCTTTCCGTCGGATTTTAATCTCGGTGCCACGCTTGAGATGCGTCGCCGCAACCAACTCGGATTACCGCAGATGTCGCAGCGGACCGTGCTGTGTACTGCTCCGTCTCAGTTTTCCGAACGTACGCGGATGCTCGCGCTTGACGGCGAACATTTGGCCCTTGATGAAGATACGCTGTCTGAGTGGCTTGTGAACGCCGAACAGCAGATGCTGCTCGGGACCGACAATCACCCGATCTTTGAAACCTCGCTCGAAGACACGGCTTCTGCGGTTGGCCGCCTGCCGAATGGCCAGGTGACGCTGACCGAGGTTCCGCGCGAACACATTAATAACCTCCGTGAGCGGATGCGTTCGCTGGTCGGTGGGATGGCCGCAGGTTCGCTTAATCTGATCGTCGAGACGCCGGTAAGATGTGCGGCGAGATATTTTCTCACACGCTCGCCCGAAGGAAACGAGATCCGGCGGCCGGGCAAAGAAGCCGAGGTTACTGCGTTCCTGCTGATCAGCACTTCGGGATTCAGCATGGGATTGTGGAGTCCGAAAACGGGACTCTTTAGCGAGTATTCGTTCCTCGCACCACAAGAACTTACAGGCGATCCGAAAGCCAAGGGACGGGGACGACCGGCGGCCGAAAATTTACCGTCGGATGCCCGAATTGACGCGTATATCAAACAAGCTCTCGACCAGCTTTTCCTCCAACTCTCGCCTGAGCGGCTCGAGCAGATGGGCCTTGCAAGCTACGCACAGATCGTGTGGGGCTGTGAGATGGGAATGTCGGAGCGGGTCACGCCGGTCGCCCAGGAATATGCGGCCAAGAGCGGACTCGAATTTATTCAGCTCCCGGTTCCGGCGGATGAAGCCGTAGCAGGCGGCCTGCTTCTCGGATCGTTCAGCTTCGGCAACTCCGACGCGATCGCGCCGCGAGTGCTGCCAGTCGTCAATCTAGCTCGCGACCTTCTGGTTCAGGCGGATACGGAAGAGGTCGAGCGGCGTCGGCTTGAACAGGTTGAGGCGACGAAGCGTCGAAATCGGACCTTGTTCGCGATCGTCGCGGCGCCGGTAATGGCGTTCGCTATTCTCACGGCTTTTGCCGCCGATATCATTCGGGAGCGAGTTTGGCTGGCGTATCGCGAGTCGCAGGCGGATGCCCGTGCGACCGAGTTGAAGCCGGCACTTGATCGCCGCAGATCGTACGAAGCCAATCTTCAGTGGTATCAGGAGTTCGTTAAGCAGGTAAGCCTGTTGAGGAAGCAGCAGCCGATCACGACCAGTCTTCTTTATCAACTCGATGCTAACTATCCGTTCGCGATCGATCCATCGTTTTACGTTTCGGAGATGAGGCTGACCAGTGCGAAAGGCGAGATCGAGATCAAGGGTTTGGCACGAAATAAGGACGCGATAGCGCAATTTCTGAAGTCGTTGGAGTTTGCCGGCGGATCGACGAGCGGTTCGCGTTTGTTCGGAAACCTTGCCTACGAGGTGCAGGAAGGTGTTGTTCAAGATGTGTCGACGGGCCAGCGCCCGACCCTACCCCAGATGGCCGGATCAACGTTGACGGGAACGAACGTCGCTCCGGGCGTTGTCTCCTGGACGGTAAAGGGAATATATCTGCCGGCAGCGGAGATCGCCCCGCCGGATCCGAATGCGAAGCCGGCCCCGGGAGCGCCGAACCCAAATTCGCCTGCAGTTGGCACGCCGCCCGCGGCTCCTGCGAAGTAGTAGAAGGATAGTTTTATGCGAAGCCCAAGACAGACAAGTTCGCTCCAATCGGCGGGAAACAGCATTCTCGTCGAATCGATCAAGTACGGCCCGATCGTTACCTTTCTGGTGATGGCGCTCATCTCCGGAGGAGCGGCGTATTTGATATACAGTTTTCTACTGTCCGATTGGTCCGAATCAAACAAGCAACTCCGGGCACAGGTGTTGAAGAAAGAGATCGACAATCGGACGACAGAGAAGATGGTCGCGGGTGAACCCCAGTTTCTCGCTGAGTTCAAGAAGGTCGCCGATATGTTCAACGAGGCCAAGCCTCTGCTGCCGCAGGAAACTGAAGTTTCAGACGTGCTGGGTCAGGTCGAAACTGCCGCACGCCGTAACAACGTAACGCTCTCCGGGCTTCAGGCCGTGAAGGAATCGATCAAATCTCCTAAGGCTGCGAAGCTTTATGAACGCGAGATCCCGGCGGTCGTTACCGGCCCGTATCCGCAAGTCGTTCGTTTCTTCGATGACATTTCCAAGATGCCTCGAATCTTATTCATCCGCGACTACTCGATCGGCTCAATGCGCGATTCGGTGACCGCCGGATTTACATTGGTGGCCTATCATGCACCACCACCGGCCGAGATGCCCGCCCTTCCGGCGGACTTGGCCCAGATAGTCGAAGGCTCCAGAACGGAGGTCGCAAAACAATGAGGCCTGCAAACGCGCCTAAGGCGAATCTCGGATTATTTGACCGGCTTTCGGTAAAGCTGCTGGCTCTTTTTGCGGCGACCTTCCTGATCGGCTTCCTCGCCCTTTGGGCTTACGGGATCTCGATCTCGTATCTGGAAACCTCGTTGGCAGAGGCCTCGGCACCGCAGGCTCCGCAGCCTGTTGTGATCGACCCGAATCTACGAAACGAACTTTCGCAGGTGATGGCGACAACCGATGCGACGGCCGAGCAGGCGGCGATCAAAGATCCGTTCAACGATCGAACAGGCCTCGCGGGTCTCAATGCAGTGCAGCGTTCGGTAGGCGGCACCGTAACGACCTCGGGTGGAGGCGGAGGAACAACGGTGGGCAGCCCCTCAACTACGATTGTCGGTAATTCCCGAACTGGAGGTGGGGGTGGCGGAGGCGGCGGTGCTGGACCATCGGGATCGTCGGCGCCTGTTCCCTCTACTAGCGAGGCGACTAAACTCCGGTGGGGTGCTTATCTCCAACAAGCACAGATGGGCGATATCCCTCTCAGTCCGACGATATTCGCGGTTGACGATCTCTTGCCGGTCGGTGTGGTCGATGGCGGTACTGGCCAGCAGGAAGTTTTGTTCTATTCGGAAGCGGCGGCACGGACGTTCAGCTTTCCGATCGGGACGATGTTTAATGACGGATGGTTAAGCGAGCTTCGGCCGGAAGGGGTCGTCTTCGCTATGAATGATGACCGCCGATCCGCCAAATTGCGTTCATGGACGCGTGCTCTTCGTTCAGTAGGTTAATTGTTTTTTGGTTTTCCTTTGTTCCCCGAGGAATTAATACAATGAGAAGGTTTTTAGTTTTAGCATTTGCGGTGGCAGCTACGTTTAGCGTGCTGGCGAACAATTTCATTCCGGTATCCGCGCCCACAGCGGAAGGCGTAGTTGCATATAGGCCAGCCGGCCCGAACGGCGCCGCACGGCTCTCGGAACAGGTTGTTCCGACGGCTTCGGCCCCGATAGCCCACGCTCCGGTCGCCCTGGCGCCTGCACAGCCCGATCTCACTGCATTCGAACCGCACGCCCCGGTACCAACGATTGAAAGTGTCCGAGTCGCGGTTGCACCTGCACAGTCTTTCGTGAACGCTCAGGCTGTTCGGCCGTCTTCGAGCTTTGTTAAGCAGAGACTGTTGGCGCTTCCGGCCATCACCGTGATGCCCGACGCACTGGCGACGATCACTCGCGAACACTCGGTTGCTACAAGTCTCGATATCGCGGTTGCAGAGCGTCTTGCGTTAGCCCCCGACACGGTTTCCATCCGAAGTATTGCGAGCGTGAATGACTCGTTTGCTGCTACCCACACTGTCTCCCGCCAAATGCCGTCGGTCGCCAGCGAACGTGAAAGCGCAGAGCCGGACGTTGCTAGAGCTGAGACCAAATTCATTCCGCTGGTTGCCGGTGCGGCGAATATTTTCGCTTCCTTCGAAGCCCTGCCGCTTGCGAAACTGCCGGAGATCGTACCCGCTTCGGTGGTCCTGACGGCGAATGCGTCAACTCATACTGCCGGAGCCGTCGCAGAAATATCGACCGAGCGTGTTGCCTTTGAGGCGGACGTTCCGCGTCAGAAGCCGGCCGCCGCAATGTTTGTCACTGCCGCGTATTCGGCTCCCGACTCGATCTTTCATCGAGCTCGTTACGTTGTTGAACCGTATGTTCCTGTTTCGATCGACGTTCTGACGGCCTCGAATAATGTCCATTCGACAAGCGGCGTTGATAAAGAGATCAGCGAACGTGAACCAGTGGACGCGGACTCTGCCACTGTTCCTGAGCCGGCGTTGGTCGCCACCTCGACTGATTCGCCATCGGCCACGTTCGAGCGCGCACGACTTGTCCCCAAACCTGCGGCACTTGTTTCGGCCGATTCGCTCGCGACCACCGAGACGCATTCGATCATCGGCGGCGAAGCGGTCTCGACCCAACGCGAGTTCGACAACGTTTCTGCCGAAGCCGCACCTCGACAAACCTCTGTTCCCTCGTTCCTAACGGCGCTGGCAGAAGTTCCTTCGGCAATATTCCAGCGAATCAAACTCGTGGCCGTCCCTGAAGCAATTGTGCAGACGGACGCCCTCGCGGTGAATAACACCGATCATGCGGCAGGAACTTCGTCCGCGTGGTTCGAGACCGAGCGGGCCTTAGCCGTGCCGGACGCGGCTAAGATAGCAGTTGCGAAAGAGCCTGTACTGATCTCATCGCAGACCGGTATGAATGCGGACATCCTCAAACCGATGTCGGCCGGCCCCCTAGTTGATGCACCGCTGCTGAACGAGAATGCGATCGCCTTAAACGGATCTACCGGGACGCCCTTCGACCGGATGATCGATACACCGGACGTCCCCGAGGCAGTGATCAAAGCTCGCCCGATTCTGATATCGGGCAACAACGATTTTTCGAGCGATCTGCTAAAGCCGCTGAATGCGGCCGTCAACCCATTCGTCAAGCTCGATAAGGCCGAGGTTCTTTCGGCGATTCAGAAGACCGACAATTATTGCGACCCAAATTTTGTGGGCGCGCCCATCAGGTTTTCGCAGACAGTTGAGCTCAAACTCGACGATCTTCTTCGCCAACTACATCAGCGCTTCGGTGTCAATTTCATCGTTGGCAAGGGCGTTTCTGATATGCCGATGAACATCAAAGCCGGAAGCATCCCGTGGAATGTTCTGCTCAAATCGCAGCTTTTCATCTCCGGCGTCCGCGCACGCTGTATCGATCAGAACACGATCGAACTCGTAGAAAATGCGTCGCTTCCCAATCTGCAGGACATGGCGGATGTCGAGACAAGGTTTATAAAGCTCAAGTTCTTGCAGCGAACGTCGGGTGGAACCGTTGATCTCGCGGGAAGAAGTCAGGGTGGCTCCGGCGGGCAAGGCGGCAGCCAAGGTGGCTGTGGCGGATCTAGCCAAGGCGGTTCGACCGGCGGTAGTTCCAGTGGTGGTAGTGGTGGTGGACAAGGCGGTCAGCAAGGCGAGACAGCGGGATCGCGGGCGAGCAGTAAGTTTGACAAGTTGATCACTGAGATCGAGAAGATCCTGGGCATTCGTTCAATGACGGCGAGCAGTTCCGGTGGAGGTCAAAGCACGGGCGGACCGCAGAGCGAAGAAAAGAGAACGAATCGATTCGTCACGCAAATACCCGGCCGAAACATTCTCGCCATTAGAGCAACGGACGAGGAATTCAAGCTTATCGACCAGATCATCGTTCGGGCCGATCGCCCGCCGTTTCAAGTCGTGATCAAGGGACTTGTGTACTCGGCGAACCAGGACTTGCTTAGAGATATCGGTCTGCAAACGACCATCACCGGCGGCACTGCCGATGGTCGGCAAGGCGGAGGCGTTTTCGGCCACACGCTCGGCACTGGTACGTTATTCGATTTCTCGGCAATACTCGGCACTTTTGAATTCAATGTTCAGGCGAAGGCTCTTCAGCAAAATGGCGTGATCTCCGTTAAGTCACGACCGTTCGCAACTGTTTTAGACGGCCTCTGTACAACATTAGAAGTTGGTCGCCAATTGCCCATCGTTATCGACAGTGGTCTTGGCGGACAGGGGTCGGTTACCTTTGTCGACGCTTCAAACAACTTGGCGGTCACGCCCTATGTTGTCGATGACGATAACGGAAATCCCATTGCAGTTACTCTCGAGCTGAGATTAGCCGCGAATGATGTCGATTCATCGGTTACGGCCAGAGGAGTTCCGGCGATCAGCAAGAGATCGGTTCAAACTCAGTTATTACTTGCAGAGGATAAGACCGCGATCCTCGGTGGATTTACGGTTGATCAGGATAGTCGTTCGGTTTCCAAAACTCCGGGTCTGGGAGATATTCCTATCATCGGCGAGCTGTTTAAGCGGCGGATACGTGACACACGGATCAATCGACTCTATTTCGCAATTTCCGTTTCCGTGATTCCTTTTGGAGAGGCAATCCGGCCGGTGGACGTTCCAGGCGCCACGACCGATCCTCCGTCGATCACGCCGGAGCAGAAAAAGCGGGCCGATAACGCGGAGCCTAAGCAGGTTAAGGGACCGTAAGAATAATTACCTGGATTTCTGGCGTGATTGAACGCAAAAATACGCAATCTATTACGTCAGCAAGATATTTTGGGTGAACAAGGGTTTTTATGCGGTACGACGAGACTGATGATATTACTTACCCCTATACCGGTGACGAGACGGAAGGGGTTTGGGAACCGCGAATAACCAACAGCGGAACCTATCGGATCGACGGCAATACGTCGAGCTCTAACGTTTCGCTGGCGGTTCAGGCGCCGGAGCGCAAGTATAGCGTTGAGACTTCGCTGCAGTTCTCGCGATTTCTCAACAAGGAATCGTCCGCGCGTTACCAGGCGGTCGTGCTGAATGCGACCTCGGGCGGCATCGATACGGCGCACTTCGAGGTCGGCCTTGTCCACGTTAAAAACGCCGATCACCGCAACGGCGTGGTCCACGCTCTCCGCGTAAGTCCTTTCCACGTAGACTTTATCGCACTCGACGAAGCCTTCTTCGAGTACATGCACTCGCACATTTACAGTGCGCAGACGCAGCTCTCGGTGCAGGAGCACGAGCAGAAGAAGAAATCTCAAAAAACCAAGAACTGGGGCGAGGGCGTTTCGACTTTGTCGATCGAAGAGGCGTTGACGGCGCAGGCTGTTTCCGAGGCGGATTTCCGTAACGAATCTGAGGAATGGATCGATCTTACGAACGTCGAGGAGTATGAGCAGAACATACGCCGGAACGAGGCGGAGCTGACGACGCAAGAGTTTATCCGATTGATTCTAATGGAGTTCCTGCGTTCGGGCTCGTCGGATATGCACATCGAGGCGGGCCAACCGCACGGGCGGATCCGCTTCCGGTACGACAGCGAGATGTTCGTCCGGTGGGACAGCATTCCCTTCATCAAATTGCGGCAGATATCGATGGGGATGGCGGAGATCTCGGGGAAAGACGCCACGCAGATGAAGTTTAAGGATATCGATTCGACGGTGAAGGTGCGGGCGATGCGCGACGGGCGGGCGGTTGAGGTTGAGCTTCGATTCGTATCGCAGCCGACGCTATATTCACCGTCGATCGTGCTCAGATCTCAGTTGAAACCGATCCGCGATATCCACGCCGTGGGGTTCTTACCCCAACAGATAGAAGATTTACGGGCGGCGTATTCGCAGAAGCGTGGCATTCTTATCGTCACCGGGGCTACCGGATCGGGTAAGACGAACACGCTCGAATCCATCTACGCGCAGCTTGAAGAGGCGGACGGATTTAAGATCATCGAGATCGGGGAGCCGATCGAGATCCGGTCAGCTCGGCGAACTCAGATGTCGCTGCGGCCGAACACGCCTTTCACCTGGTGGGATGCGTTTTACTCCTGTCTGCGGGCCGATCCGGACATCATCGGCATTGGTGAGCTTCGCTCGGCGGAGCATGCCTCGGTGGCTATAAATGCTGCATTGACAGGACATCTGGTCTTGTCGACGTTCCACGCGGCCAATGTTGAGGACACTCTTTCGCGTATGTTTCAGCTTGGGCTGCCGCGTGAAAATTTGTCGACTGGTTTGAATCTGATCCTGGCCCAGTCGCTCATTAAGAAGCTGTGCGAGCGCTGCAAGGTGATCGATGATCATCCGTCGGAGGATTACGGCGGGCGGCCTGTTTATAAGGCTGTCGGCTGTCCTGAGTGCTTTCATAAGGGCACCCGCGGGCGTACGGCTATGTCAGAGCTGCTTTACTTTAACGACGACGTCAAGACATGGGTCGAAGACCGGTCGATGACGGCTCGCGATGTGGTAAACCACGCTATGGAAAGGGGTTACCTGCTTACGATGCGGCAGGTCGCACGCGAAAAAGTGCTTGCGGGCGTCACCAGCGAGCATGAGGTTTCGGCGGTCCTGGGCCTGGTTGAGAGCAAACGGCTGCATTCGAATGCGGCATTTGCAGCCGCGGCAGCGGCGGCCGGCCAGCCTGATCCGATGGCGCGCGACAGCGATGGCGAAGCGATCGATGGAGAGCTGGTTGAGTAGCTCAGTCGCGTGGGCCGGGGCATTTTGAAACGCGCTTTTGGCCCTCAGTCGCGCATTTTATGATCGATCTTGGTTCCTTGGCTTCCTGACCTGTGGTTTTCGGGAATTTGCGACCGCTGAAACAAGTGGAACAGGAAGATCGAAACAGAGAACCGTGAACACCAAAGAGTGAACAGAGAAGAGTGAAATAGCGATGAACGAACCTAGAACATTTCAGAACACACCGCCGGCGGCGCCGAACTATCCGGCGTCGGCGCCG
>JBDSLC010000188.1:0-4293 GCA_039916585.1 Pyrinomonadaceae bacterium
GCGTGGCGGGATCAAAGGCCTCCTGTCGCGAAACTTTGTAACCCTCGACAATCGACAGATACCATCGGCACAACATGAGCGGACACCGGACCCGATTAAACAGCCCAAACCATTTTACAGACAATCCGAAGTAACTGAATTGCGGATACAATTGCCGCGCGAACTCGAAGCAACTCCCGCGATATGCGAACAGTTCTTATTGTCCCTCGGAAATATCAGTGAGCCGGTTGCGTTCGAAGTTATCGCAAACAGCGACGCCATCTCAATTCAGGCGGCCTGCTCATCTGAGTATGCGGCTTATCTAAAGAGTCAGTGGCGGGCGTTCTTCCCCGCACTATCGGTCAACGAACGAAAAGGCTTTTTAGTCTCACAGTTTCGCGAGACGCTTCCGGCGGTTGTCGCTGACTTCGGCCTTGCGAAGAACTTCGCACGCCCTCTGCGCTCGTTTCGTTCCTTTAATCCCGATCCGCTGGCGGGCCTTATAAGTTCATTCGCGACTTTGGAGCAGTCTGAGAAAGCCGTCTTTCAGATACTCTTTCAACCGGTAAAAGGTGCGTGGGTTGACGAGCTTTACAAGACACAAACCGATCAACACCGAAAGCTGTTGGAAGATCACACACCAAGTTTTTCTGCCGTCCTTAAAAGCAAGCTGTCGTCATCTTTGTTTGCCGTAACCGTCCGGCTTATGGCCCAAGCCGTACACAGTCAAAGAGCGTGGGAATTGATCCGGCAAATCGGCGGGAATCTTCGTCAGTACAGCGATCCGGCCGGTAACGAGTTAATCGCACTTAGCAATGAAAACTATCCCGAAAATAATCACGTCTTATCTGTACTGAGCCGTACAAATTATCGAAGCGGAATGCTTCTGAACACCACTGAACTCGCTTCGCTCGTCCACTTGCCATCGTCTTCGGTCAGGATCGAAAAGCTGCATCGTTCCGACTTGCGGACGAAGGCGCTTCCGGCTATCGCCACCGGTAATCGTCTCGTGATCGGCGAGAATACTCACGACGGTCAGACTAGAACTGCCACGCTGTCTAATAAACAGCGAACTCGACACACCCACATAATCGGTAGCACGGGGTCGGGTAAATCGACTCTGTTATTGCACTCAATAATTCAAGATGTTGAAGCCGGAGAAGGAGTGTGTGTTTTCGATTTCCACGGCGATTTGATCGATACCATGTGCGGAATGATCCCCGAAAACCGGATTCGGGATGTCGTGCTTTTTGATCCGGCAGACAGCAATTACCCAATCGGTTTCAACATACTTCAGGCGCACAGCGACATTGAGAAAAACCTAATCTCGTCGGATTTGGTTGCGGCATTCAAGAGGATGTCAACTAGCTGGGGCGATGTCATGGATGCGGTGTTTGCAAACGCAGTTCTCGCCATACTTGAGCACGAGGGGGGCGGAACCCTTTTGGATCTGAAACGGTTCCTGATAGAGAATCATTTTCGCAGTGAGTTTCTTAAATCTGTCGGTGACGAGTCAGTCCGTTATTTCTGGCTCAACGAATTTCCACTTATCGCAGGCAAGCCACATGCGTCGATCCTGATCAGGCTAGATACTTTTCTTAGGCAAAAGATGATCCGCAACATCGTTTGCCAAAAGACAAGCAGACTCGACTTCCGGGAGATAATGGATAACCGAAAGATTCTGCTGATCAAACTATCCCAGGGAATTCTGGGAATCGAGAATTCTTACTTGCTCGGGTCGCTCCTTATAACAAAGCTTCATCAGATCGCACTTTCGAGACAAGACACAACGAACCGGCCTTTCTTCGCGATATATATTGATGAATTTCACAATGTGATCGTACCCAGCCTCGAAGCCAGTCTGTCCGCTAATCGCAAATTCAACATCTCGTTAACACTGAGCCATCAGGAGTGGCGACAGATTCAGAGCCGTAGCCTCGAAGTGGCCGCAAGTGTCATGTCGAACTGCTATACGCGGATATGCTTTCGCCTCGGGGATGCGGACGCCAGACTCTTTGCGGGAGGCTTTTCGACGTTTGACGCCTCCGCTTTGCAGAATCTGGGAGTAGGCGAAGCTGTCGCACGAATCGAACGCTCGGACTACGACTTTAACCTCAGGACAATGCCGATCACACCCGTCGATCCTGAAGTCGCTCACCGGCGGCGGCTGGAAGTCATCGAGCAGAGCCGGAGAACGTACGCCACTGCAATAGCGGCAATCGACAACCAACCTCCCGAGAGTATTCCGATCTCCAAAGAGAAGGCTCATTCCGAATCTGAAAATCAAGAACAACTAGATCTCGTTTCAGACGAAACAGAAGAAACACAGAAAGCGGTTGAGTCGAAAATCAATATCGGGAGAGCCGGAAAACATCATCAGGAATTGCAGGCCACAATCAAGCGCGTTGCCGAGACTTACGGTTTTCAAGTCCAGATCGAGCAAGTCGTATTGGATGGCTCTGGCCGTGTCGATGTTTCACTCGAAAAAGAAGATCTGAAAATCGCATGCGAGGTTTCGGTGACGACGACCGACTACGAAATCACAAACATCCTCAAATGCCTGTCTGCCGGTTATGACTACGTGATCGTCGTCGTTTCAAATCGTAAAAAGATCCCACTACTAAAGTCGAAGATTCATTCGGAGATTCCGATCGAACATCAAGCCAACGTCAAAGCATTCGGGCTTACCGAACTGCTCGGCTTCCTGCGCGAGATAAGCGCACCTAAAGCGACAAATCGAAAAACATCCGAGAAACCAGCCGGACAGCGTCTTAATTTTGCCGAGGCATGTCGGTTCTTCGATGTCAAAGCCTCCACTCTCTACCGCTGGGTTCGCGAAGGACGGATTCCCTTCTATCGACCCGGGCGCGAATACCAGTTTGACCGGGACGAACTTGTTTTGATCGGCAGGCATGATCTCTCCGGGAAACGAAAAGCCTCCGTAATGCTGGAACCGTTGAGCATCGACAAGAAAACCCCGAGAGCCAAAAAAGATCAAGATTCGCGGTATCGAAAATTACTGAAGTTGGACTAAAATAGAAGTACCAACTTCACACACGGCGTGAGAAGGAGGCAGACAGTGACAGTCAGAAAAAGAAAGGACACTGGCAAATGGGTCAGTGATTTTTATTACAACGGCGAACGGATCGTAAGAACACTAAAGTTCGCCAGGACAAAGAAAGAAGCCGAACAAGCCGAAGCCGTGGTCATGAACCAGGTCTTCCAACAAGCTTACGGATTCGAAGCTAAGCCCGACAAGCTCTTTGAAAACTTTGTGGTCGAAACATTCTTGCCTTATTCGGAGGCGAACAAGAAATCGTTTGTTAGCGATGTTTTTATTTGTCGAGTCTTAGTAAAGGAGTTTCGCAACAGAACGTTAATGCAAATTACTCCCCCGATTGTCGAAACGTTCAAGCAGGAATTCCTGAATACACCTACCAAGTACGGCAAGCGGCGAAGCCCCGCGACCGTTAATAATCACCTGCGGATTCTTTCTAAGATTTTCTCGCTTGCAGTTGATGCAGAATTGGTCGAAAACAATCCTTGTTTTCGAGTAAAGAAACTCAGACTTAATAACAAGAGAATGAGGGTTCTTTCTTTTGAAGAGGAAGTTAAGCTCCTCGGGGCGTTAGCTGATGACAACGAGCTTATTAGAAACATTGTCATTGTGGCTCTTCATACAGGAATGCGTCGTGGTGAGATTTTCAATCTCAAATGGTTCGATCTGGATTTCGTTCGCGGATTAATCAAAGTGGAAGAGAGTAAGTCGGGAGTGAAGAGAATCATTCCAATGAACGCCACAATAAAGTCTCTCCTCAAACATATAGATCAAAAAAGCGAATATGTTTTTCCAAGTCCGAGAAGCGGCGGAAAGCTGAATGATATCAAGAAGGGCTTTTGCAAAGCAGTTGCCGAAATCGGTATAAAGGATTTTCGCTTTCATGATCTACGTCATACGGCAGCAACCAGAATGGCAGATGTCGGGGCAGATGCATTCACCCTCGCAAAAATACTCGGACATTCGAGTATTCAAATGACAGCCCGATACACTCATGCGACCGACGCGGCGATTCGCCGTGCGGTCGAAAATCTAGATAGTTTTGGTAACGTATTGGCGACGGAAAGAAAAACGGCAGCTGTGATTCTGCCGTAAGTCATTGATTCTAATGGTGGCGGGGGGGAGGATCGAACTCCCGACCTTGGGGTTATGAATCCCACGCTCTAACCAGCTGAGCTACCCAGCCACGAACGATTAATTATAGGTGCCGGTGCGGAAAAATCAAGTCTTTTGGCTTGGAAGGCTCTTTGGCAGGC
>JBDSLC010000189.1:0-1925 GCA_039916585.1 Pyrinomonadaceae bacterium
TTCCTGCGGCCTTCACCCAATCGTAACCCTTCTCTTCAAGCTCGACAGCCAATTCCTTGCCGCCTTCTTTCACGATCTTTCCGCCCGCCAGAACGTGCACGAAATCCGGCTGAATGTAGTTCAGCAACCGTTGATAGTGCGTGACGAGAATGATCGCGTTCTCGCTCGAACGCAGCTTGTTCACACCCTCAGCAACTATGCGGAGGGCGTCGATATCTAGGCCGGAGTCGGTCTCGTCCAGGATCGCAAGCTTCGGTTCGAGCACGGCCATCTGCAGTATCTCGTTCCGCTTTTTCTCACCGCCCGAGAAACCTTCGTTCACCGAACGCTTGAAAAATTGCGGATCCATCTCGACGATCTTCGCTTTCTCTTTCAAGTAATCGTTGAATTCGAGCGGGTCCAGTTCTTCCTGGCCGTGGTGCTTCATCTTCTCGTTATAGGCGAGCCGAAGGAACTGCGAATTCGACACGCCGGGGACTTCTACCGGATACTGAAACGCCATGAAGACGCCTTCGCGAGCGCGTTCGTCGGGTTCGAGTTCGAGCAGGTTCTTCCCCTCGTACAGCACCTCGCCCGAGATCACCTCATATGTCGGATGCCCCGCGAGTACTTTCGACAACGTCGACTTACCCGACCCGTTCGGCCCCATGATCGCGTGGACCTCGCCCTTCTGCACCTGCAAATTCAGGCCCTTCAATATCTCTTTTCCTTCGATACCTGCGTGCAGGTCTTTAACTTCTAGCAACATTCTGCGTTTTCCTTTCTACCTTCTTATCCATCTCAAGCCCCAGCGTTCCGTGCCATTCTTCGGCTTCCGTATCGCGGACCCATTTGAATCCTTGCTTTTCGTAGAGCTCCTTCGCTCCCAGAATGAAGTAGCTCGTATACAAAAAGATTCGTTCGTACCCGTTCGCCGCCGCGTGTTCGTCTATAACATCAAGCAGCCTCTTTGCGATTCCCATCCTCTGCGCCGACGGCTTGATAGCCATGCTGCGGACGTAAAGTCCTTCCGGTTCGGTAGTCAGCGAAACCGTGCCGACCACTTCGTTATCAAGCTCGGCGACCCATATCGGACCTTCAACGAGTCGGTCAAGGACCGATTCTGGCGTCAGCGTAACCGCATCGAAAGCCTCGGGCGTATAGTGTTCCCGGTTCGGCGAGAATGCCGCAAACAGCACCCCGGCGATCGCCGCCGCGTCATCCGGCGTTGCAAGCCTTATCTCAGGCCCCTGCGCTTTTTTCGCTCCCGCTGGCAACATAGATCTCGCCCTTCAAATAAGTCACCGCATTTCCCCCGATCCGCACGCGGTCGCCGCTCAATTCACAAAACAGCTCGCCGCCGCGCTTCGAAACTTGTCGTGCAAACATTTCGTGCTTGCCCAACCGGTCCGCCCAATACGGGATTAACGTGCAGTGGATCGCTCCCGTCACCGGGTCTTCAGGAATGCCGATTCGCGGTGCGAACATTCGCGAGGCGAAATCACAGTCGTCGCCAGCGGCTGTCACGATAACCTCGTCGTATTTTAACTGTGCGAGTGCGTGCATATCAGGGTCCAGCCCGCGTACTTCACCCTCGTTCTCGGCACGCAGAAATACCATATTCCCCTGCGATTCCCAAACTTCTGCCGGCGTGATCCCGACCGCTCTCGCAAGCTCGTCGGAATGCTCGATCATCTCGAAGGGATACGCAGGAAAATCGAGCACAAGCCGGTCGCCATGCTTTTCGACGCCGAGCTCGCCGCTCCGTTCCGAGTGAAACGGAATGAACGCGTCTTCCAATTTCAACTCGTTAAAGATCACGTGCGATGTCGCTAGGGTCGCGTGGCCGCACAGGTTAATTTCAATCGTCGGGGTGAACCAGCGGATGTGATATCGGTCGCCTTCCTTTACGAAGAAAGCCGTTTCCGAAAGGTTGTTCTCAGCCG
>JBDSLC010000190.1:0-8142 GCA_039916585.1 Pyrinomonadaceae bacterium
CCGGGATCGGGCCTAGTCCCGGGATCAGGATAAGGTTCAACACCAGATTAAGGACCGTCATTACGATCCCAAGGATCATCGGAGTCCGCGCGTCGCCCGCTGACCGCAAGGCTCCGCCGAGCATGAAGAAGATCAGCATTCCACCGCTGAACGCATACATAATTCGGAGGAAGGGAAGTGCTTCCGTCTTTACATCCGGTGCGGCGTGGACGAAATCGAGCAGATACGGAGCGGCGAAATATCCGACGGGTGCCAGGATGCCGAAGGACATTATGATCGCCGTGAGGAAGGCCTGATACACAGTCCGATTGACCTTCTCCTCATCGCCGGCTCCGACGAATCGCGACACCATCACGCTCATCCCAATGAAGATCGATGATATGAAAACGATCACTGCGATCCACAGTTGGATCGATACGCCGATCGCGGCATTGCCCTTGATTCCAACGAAATGACCAACCAACGCGTGATCTACCAGGCCCTGAAGCCCGCCGATCATATTTGTCAGGACCGTTGGCCAAGCGATCTTCCAGACAGCTCTTCCAAGCGGCCCTTCTACGATTGCACGGTCGTATTTTGATCTCTTTGGTGGTTCCGGATCGACTGATGCGGTTTCCGTCAACGGATCGGATTCGACGGATTGTGCGGTGGCTTCGGACATGAGCTGTATTGAAAGACGAAACTCCTACTATACAGAGGCCGCCCGATCCTGTCGCGAGTCGGGCGGCCCTGCTAAACCGACGATCTGACTAATCGTATTTTGGCGCGAGCAGCGGAGCGAAGGCCGACCTGTAGTAATAGCCCAGGAAAATGAATGCTGCGGTCAAGAATATCGCGACCGGTAGTCCGGTTCGATCCAAAAATATGTGGACCATCAGGATATTTATGACGATAGGCGACAGGATCACCAAGGCCAGCGGAACGAATCGGCCTGAAACCAGCAGAATTCCGCAGATAAGTTCAGTGACCTTTAACAGGGTCATGAAATAGCCGGAGGCGGCCAGGCCGTCATTGAAGCTTTTGAGCGGACCGTCGGGCATCGGCGGTGGCGCCACAAGGCCAAAAAGAACTACGACCGAGGCCATTATGAAAAGGAGCCCGACGAGGCTCCGTACGATGATCATTGCAATCTTCATAGCGTTGATTATTCAGGACTCGAAACGTATTTGGCGAGTCGATTTAAGCACTCGCTCCAGCCTCCGCGGTGTTCGTCACGATGGGCTCCCGTGCTGAAGCCCGACTGATGCATACGAAAGTAAGTTTTACCGCCGGATCCGTCCAGCGTCACCTCGACCAGAGTATCGCACCAGATCGAACCATTTGGGTTCTCGCGGAGCCAGGTAAAGACTAGCCTCCGCGGGCGATCGATCACCTTATATTCGCCGCGGAGCCAATGATCATCGCCGTCGGGCGACTGCATGCAGATCCGATAGTTGCCGCCTACGCGAAAATCCACCTCGCAGAAAGGCATCGTGAATCCGTTCGGCCCCCACCAATTGGCGAGGTGTTTAGGCTCGGACCAAACCTCGAAGACGAGGTCGACGGAGGCTTCGAACTCGCGTTCAAGCAATAGTTGATAGGTTGTGCCGCTGGTAACTGCCGCGCCTTGCATACTACTTATTGTCGTGATTGATCATCCACTGTACACCGAATTTGTCAGAAAATGAGCCCCA
This sequence comes from Pyrinomonadaceae bacterium, assembly GCA_039916585.1. Taxonomy (GTDB): domain Bacteria; phylum Acidobacteriota; class Blastocatellia; order Pyrinomonadales; family Pyrinomonadaceae; genus OLB17. The sequence continues at coordinate 1,674 of JBDSLC010000190.1, forward strand.
ATATGCTCCCCAGGGCATGTCGGACATTGGCATTTCAACTTTGCCATCGGCCGAAAGACCGTTGAAAAGTCGGTCGGCATCTTCACGGCTGTCGGAGACTATGCAGGTATACGTATTGTTGCCGACATTTAGTTTCTGACCCATCGATTCGAGAGAGTCGCTCGCCATCAACATCGTCCCGTTCTCGAGAGGCAGGGAAATGTGAGCGATCTTGCCTTTATCGGCATCCGACAGTTGCATTTCGTCGCAGCCGGGCATATCGCCGAAACGCATTACCGTGCTGAACACTCCTCCGAAAACCGACTTGTAAAAATTGAAGGCTTCTTCAGCATTTCCGGCGAAATTTAGATATGGATGGTATGAAGCCATTGATTATCTCCTTGAATTGTTATTAGCTTCCCAATGTTCGTACTTGATCCGGATGCATTTCGATCTCGTTTATACGTGCCTATCGACGGCTTGTCGAATAGTGAGCGAAAGCATCGTCAGCCAGATCCAAACCAGCAAGATCGCGAAATAAAAACCAACTGTCACCAGCGGCCTTAAAGCCGGGTCGCTTGAAACGGACGCGATCGCGGCGAATGAAATGAAAAAGACCAGCCCCGTAACGATCGAAAACCAGGTCATGGCCATGTTGCCGTCATTCCTGAACTTCCGTGCGAAAACGAACGTGGCGGCAATAAGCGAATAAAACCCGATGCCGCCAAAGACGAAATGCATGAGGCCAGTGGTGGAAATTCCGCTGATGGTCTCGGGTGTTCCGATCGGAAAGCCCAACGCGGGATCGGCGGGAAAGATCCCGGCACCGATCATCCCCAGACCGTAAATTGCTAGCAAAATAGGGCCGAATGTTCCGGCTTTGCTGCCTGCCAGAGCCATTCGGAGGCTGGCTGCAAAGGTGATCACAAGCGCCCCGGCGATGATGAAATTGGTGATCTGGATCCAACCCAGATAACCATTACTCAATAAACTCAACGCATGCTTTGTGATATCAAACCCCGGCCGGCTGAGGATCTGGCCAATTCCCAAAAGCACATAGAACGGCCCAGCGATCGCCCCGCACGTAAGCAGAATGTGGGTTACCCGTTCTTGGCTCATCATCCCTTCAACTCTGTCAGATACACATCTATCTTTTCGAAACTGGAAGCCCAGCCCTCTTCGACGCCCATTTCTTCGTGTTTCTTTTTGTCCTCCGCAGAAGCATGGATGGTCTTGATAACGATACGTGTTGCCTCGCCACGATCTTCAAAAAGTGTAGTAACCGAGATAATCTTCGGCATCGACATTTCGGGGCTTCGTTCTTGGAACTCTTCGCCGAAATCGTCAGTGCTCACAACTCTCTCGATCGGGTCGACCTCAAGATAGATTCCGCCGAAGGGATATTCCAAACCGTCAGGCCCGATCATTACGTATTCCCATTTGCCGCCCTTTCGGAAATCCATCGATCTCACCTTGGTGCGAAAGCCCTTCGGTCCAAACCACTTTTCAATATGCGCCGGTTCATTCCAGACGCGCCACACAAGTTCCCGAGGTGCCGCAAAATCTCTCGCGATCACCAGCTCTTTTTCATTTTCTGAATTTATCATTGCTTCCTGATTCGCTTACGTTCTGCGCTTGAATTACTTTCAGGTAGTCATCGAGCCGGTTAAAGCTCTCTTCCCAGAACTTGCGGTATTGCTCAACCCAGTCGGCCGCCTGCTCGAGCGGGGCCGCGACCAGAAAGCATGGCCGAAACTGCGCCCGGCGTTCCTGCCTGATCAATCCCGCCTTCTGCAGCACTTTAAGATGCTTGGTGACCGCGGGCATCGTCATCTTCATTGGCCTTGCAAGTTCGCTCACCGAGGCCTCGCCCGACGCAAGCCGAGCAAGGATAGCCCGCCGTGTAGGATCGGCGAGTGCCGAAAACGTTGAGCTTAATAATTTGTCGGTTGTCGTCTGCATTTTACTAATAAGTTAATTAACTAAATGGTAAAATAGCACCGCGTTGATAATCTGTCAATAGGTATTTGGTAACGCGAAATAGACGAAACTCGCGATGAGTACACTTATCAAAAACGTTGATAGCAGTACGAAGTTAGTCAACGGCGGGCGCAAGACTCTGATCGCGAACTACGCGAAGATAACGCCGGATCAGAAGCCTTCAGACGTGACGAAGTCTTCAACTTCGTGATCTGAACCGAAACGTCGCCAACACGAATGTACGCCCTGCATCGCACCAGGTCTGCCGAGCCCTAGCTTGCGCTATATAGGTGGCCGTTAGTGGCGGAACCACCATTGAAGTACCTACCGACGCGCAAGGCCTTTACCCAGGGCTTAATAGGTTGGAGATATAGCACACTGTTGTATCGGTACACATCTACTGTATGCCGCATGAAAATGATTAACCCAAAGACGCTAAGGCCGCGAAGAGAGGGCTTGGTTACCGTTATATAATCATAATCGGTGCTCAGCACTCGACTCTCTGGATGTTCTGCGTCTATGCGTGAACTTCTTCTTTCTACACTGACATCGACAGATTACAACAGTGGACGCATTCTGGGAGTCAGACATGGGACACATGGGTTATGCAAGTTGCAGAAATCCCGCTTGCAGCTAAGATAGTGGATAGGGTTTTAGTTCATAGATTCCAACGATTTACGATGCTCGGTGAGAGTATAGGAAGGGGCGCGATGTGGATCATCAACGGGATGGTTCGCGGCCTTGCGTCCGCCGGCGTCCCCCCTAATTTGCTAACGGCGATCGGCGTCACGATCAATATCGGCTGCGGCGTACTGTTTGGCATGGGTTACTTCTTCTGGGCCGGGATCGTGCTGATAATTGCCAACGTTTTCGACATGCTTGACGGCAACGTGGCACGTCAGACCGGCAACGTCACCAAATTCGGCAGCTTCCTCGATTCGACGCTCGACCGACTGTCCGACATGGTCGTGCTTGTCGGAATAATGGCCTTCTATGCGGGCAACCGCCCCCAGCATTCGATCCTCAACGTGGTTCTTGCCGGAGTGGCCCTGATGGCGTCGGTAATGGTTAGCTATACCACTGCCCGAAGCGAGGGTTTGGGAGTGAAAGCCAATGTCGGCTTTCTGCAGCGTCCGGAGCGGATCGTCCTGTTGATAATCGGAGCGCTCTCGACCTGGGATTGGAACTCGGATAGTTTTTGGTTCAACCGCATGCCGCAAGTCCTGTGGGTATTAGCCGTCGGCTCAGTTTGGACCCTCGTCCACCGGATGATGTACATCTGGAAAGAGTTTGAAAAGCTGGAGGCGTCAGAAGCCGAATGATCCACTGGCTTTCCGATCTCTGGGCAGCGATCACGTGGGGGCAGATACTCCTCGGCGTCGGCCTATTTGTCGGCTCGCTCGCAATCAGTTTCGGAGCGATCGCGATCGTGATGGTCAAGGTACCAAAAAACTATTTCAGCACACACTACAAACGCGATTTTCTGCCCGGCAGTCCGTTCATCGTCCGTTGGGGGGCGGTGATCGCAAAGAACATTTTTGGGGTGTTCCTTGTGATCTTGGGAATAATCCTCTCTCTGCCCGGTGTTCCTGGACAAGGGATCTTGACTATACTGCTTGGCCTGATAATGCTTGATATTCCCGGCAAACGCCCCCTCGAGGCCCGCATAATAAAACGGCCCGCGGTCCTATCGGCGATCAACAGCCTTCGGGCCAAGTACAAGAAGGAGCCGCTCGAAGTCGATTAAGATATGGCATTTTTCGATTTTCTTAAGAAAAAACAGCGACAAGACCCCGAGGTCGTTCGTCGAAAATTCCTAATGGAGCATGGCCGCATCACAGACGGCCGGATCATAGACACCGTATTCAACGGCAAGGCTCAGGAGATCGCTCTCTATACATACACGCTGAATGGAGTCGACTTCGAATCGTCCGAACTCCTCACCGACGAACAACGCCGTGACCCCCTAAAATATGCCCCGGGTGCGAAGATCGGCGTTCGCTACGACCCCAAGAACCAGGGCAATTCGATGCTCGACTAATGTCACTTACCACTTTTCACTTATTCCGAAGTAAGTATAGGTCATAAGTGAAAACTGATAAGACACCTTTTCTAATGTTTAAGAAGATTCTTATAGCAAATCGAGGTGAGATCGCCTGCAGGGTGATCCGAGCTTGTCGCGAGATGAACATCGCGACGGTCGCGGTATACTCCGACGCTGATCGCGACTCGCTACACGTCCGAATGGCTGACGAGGCATATTACGTCGGCCCTCCGCCATCCGCTGAGAGTTACCTCCGCTGGGAAAAGATAATCGATGTCGCGAAGTTCTCAGGAACGGAGGCGATCCATCCGGGCTACGGTTTCCTGTCAGAGAATGTTGAGTTCGTCCGAAACGTGAGCGCCGCAGGAATCACATTCATCGGCCCGCCTCCCGAGGCGATGGAGGGAATGGGCGGGAAAATTTCCGCGCGCAAGATAGCGATCGCTGCGGGCGTTCCAGTGGTGCCGGGAACAACGGAACCTCTCCGATCTTTCGAGGACGCGGAAGAAACGGCTGCCAGTTTTGGTTATCCCGTAATGTTGAAAGCCTCAGCCGGGGGCGGCGGGAAAGGCATGCGTCTTGTAGCGAGCGTAGACGAATTGAAGTCGGCTCTTGAGAATGCCCAAGCTGAAGCGAAAGCGAGCTTCGGCGACGACGCAGTCTACATTGAGAAGGCGATTGTCCGGCCGCGTCACATTGAGATCCAGGTTTTCTCGGACACTCACGGCAATCACGTTCACCTTGGCGAGCGCGAGTGCTCGATCCAGCGGCGCCATCAAAAGGTGATCGAAGAAGCACCATCGCCGATCAACTCCGCCGAGCTTCGTGCGGAAATGGGAGCATGTGCCGTGATGGTGGCGAAGGCGGTGAAGTATGTTGGAGCGGGCACGGTCGAATTCCTCGTCTCCGATCTCGATAAGTCCTTCTACTTCCTCGAGATGAACACCCGCCTTCAAGTCGAGCATCCCGTGACCGAACTCGTAACTGGAATCGACCTCGTTCGCGAGCAGATCAACGTCGCCGCAGGACAGTCGCTCTCCTTCTCGCAGGACGATGTCCAACTCACTGGCCACGCCATAGAATGCCGCATCTACGCCGAAGACCCCGACAACAACTTCCTCCCGTCGCCGGGCAAGATCACCCGTCTCCGCATCCCTCAGGGCCCGGGCATTCGTGACGATGGCGGCGTATACGAAGGAGCCGAAGTGTCCATCTATTACGATCCGATGATCTCGAAATTTGGCGTCTATGGTAAAGATCGGGGACAAGCGATCGAGCGAATGAGGCGGGCGTTGATGGAGTATCAGGTCGGCGGAATCAAGACGACTCTGCCCTTCTTTCGCGAGGTGATGGACGACCCCGAGTTCGTCGCCGGTAATCTCGACACCGGATACATAACCGCCTTTAACGAACGAAGATCACAAGCAGAACCGGATCAAACCGAGCAAGATCTCGCGATCATCGCCACCGCTCTCGCTTCATCCAACTCGAAGTCAGCGGCTTCGTTAACCGAAAACAGCAAAGCAAGCCGGTGGGTATCAGCCGGCCGTGCTGCTCAATTGAATTCGTGGAAATGACTATCTTGCGAGTTCGCCCGCAAAATCGAGCTTGACGGGTTCGTCGCTGACCGTGACGGGAGTATCGGCGATAAGGAATAGATATCGCTTGTGGCTCACAGAAACGAAATAGCTTCGTCCCGGCGTCAGATTTGTGACTTGGTAAAATCCAAAGACATTCGTCCTGACGCTCACGACCTCATCAAACTCGACGCCGACGAACCGTACGTCTGCGGCTTTGACGCTCCGACCGGCGAAGTCGGTCACCCTACCCATCACCTGGGGAGATAGCGGATCCGCCTTCGGTCCGCCTCGTAGGCCTTGATCCGCCTTGGTACCAGCCGAGACGAGGTCAGGATCGATCGCCTGCGAATGTGCTGTATACGTCAAAAGTAGCCCAAAAAGTGCTGTAAAAACGAGTTTCCGGTGTCGCATAAGCTCCTTTCCTTCGGGAGTGATGGCTAAATAGTGCTTGGATTAAACCCAAATAACGATTCCACCGCAATTTCCAGAATTTTTTTGCATTGTGAAAACTGGCGATTAGGGAGACAGAATAAACGCGAAAATAGCGAAGAGCGTATGCACCCGTATCAAGATCAAGATCGTCACGTCCCTACGATTCGCCCAGGACAGGATCAATCCATAGATCGGAAACTGTGTAAAAAAAGGCCCAAAAGCGTGCCGACGAAGATGCTACCGGTCACGCCCAAGCGGTCGAATGAGATCCACCCGAAAAACTTGGCAGCTACCATCGCAAATGGAAAAACAAGTTTCGGATAGAAACGGTCACCTTCCATCGAGGTTATCCCGACGAACAAGATTACAATCGGCGTGAATCCAATCGAGAGGAGCAACGGCCACCATCGATGAAATCAACTCACCTCTTCTACCTCATCCCTTTGCGTTTCGA
>JBDSLC010000191.1:0-5354 GCA_039916585.1 Pyrinomonadaceae bacterium
GTGACCACGAGGACAACGTTGTTCTTGAGAATGTCGAGTGTCGCCGGTTCGTTCGAGGCGGCGAGTTGATAGATCACTTGCATGAACGCCTCGAAAGAGGACGATTCGTTGCCGTGGATCGTATAAGCCATCCACGCGATCGCTGGGTTGTTCTGCGCGATCTGTGCCGCTTGTGCCGGGGTCGTCTTCCGCGGATCGATCAGCCTCGCGTTCTGGGCCTTGATATCGTCCAGCCGCTGCATGTTCTCGGGTGCCGAGATCGCGACCAGATACTGCATCCTGTGTTCGTTGGTCGTACCGATCGGAATGATCTTCACGCGGTCAGGAGCTGAGGCTGCGATCGCCTGGATCACCTGCTCCATCTGGCCGTACGTGGTGTGATGTTCGCCTACATCGAAACGAAGTATCGATTGCGGCTTGAGTACATTCTCGCGGTACGGTCCGCGATTATAGAAATCGAAATCGAGGTCGAGTTGGGCAGCCGCGACGAACGAGAAAACACACACAACGCTCGCCAGAAACAGGATCTTCTTGATAGTCATTTTGTCGAATTTGGACGCGAAAAAGGGAACTCAAATTCTCGTTTCCAATACGTGAAATAAAGCTTGGAGTTTCACGCCGGAAGGGTTAGTATTCTGATTCTAATCCGACATTCGCAAAACGCGCAAAACACCGATGGAAGCTTTTGCATCCGAATCCTTATGTCCCCGTTGTAACTCGATGAAGGTCCGCCAGTGGGCGGACCTCTCCGACGATCAGCAATACCTGATCTCGGCCCTCCCTGACTTCGAAGATATGACCATGAGCGAACTCCGCAAAAGCCGCTTCTGTACAAAATGCTGGTTCAGAAAAGAAGTGGCTCAGGAAACGTACGCCTAGTCTTTTCAGTTGCCTCCACCTTTAGTGGAGGTTAACTCTTCCCAAAGTTCTTTAAGTCAAATCACTAGCCGCGATCGAAAATTTCGATCGCGGCTAGTGATTTGACCCAAAGCTGATTTGCCTCACAGCCAAGCAAAAGCTAGTGGCAATTTATGCCTGAGCCGCGTCCGCCTTCACGAAGCCGAGAGCCGTTTTCACTTCTTCTTCGATCCGGTCGCGCAAGTCTGGGTTTCCCTTGAGCATGTTCTTAACATTATCGCGGCCCTGGCCGAGGCGTTCGCCTTTATACGAGAACCATGCGCCGCTCTTATCGACGATATTATTGTTCGTCGCCAGATCGATCAGGTCGCCTTCGCGTGAGATTCCTTCGCCATACATAATGTCGAACTCGGTCTCGCGGAACGGTGGAGCACACTTGTTTTTCACGACCTTCACGCGGGTACGGTTGCCGACGACGCGGTCGCCTTCCTTGATCGCACCGATTCGGCGAATGTCGAGCCGCACGCTGGCATAGAATTTCAAAGCTTTACCGCCGGTCGTCGTTTCGGGCGAACCGAAAAACACTCCGATCTTCTCGCGAAGCTGGTTGATAAAGATGAAAGTCGTGCGAGAGTTCGCGACGATCGCTGTGAGCTTTCTCAAAGCCTGCGACATCAAGCGTGCCTGCAATCCGGGAAGCGAATCGCCCATCTCGCCGTCGAGTTCCGCACGCGGTACCAGAGCTGCTACCGAATCGATCACGATCACGTCGACACTGTTTGAACGGACAAGAGTCTCGGCGATCTCAAGAGCCTGTTCACCCGAATCCGGCTGTGAGATCAGCATTTCTTCGATGTTCACGCCCAGTTTAGTGGCATATTCCGGGTCCATCGCGTGTTCAGCGTCGATATACGCGGCAACACCGCCGGTCTTCTGCGCAGACGCGACCACCTGAAGTGCAAGTGTCGTCTTACCCGAGCTTTCCGGTCCGTAAATCTCAATAATCCTGCCCCGCGGCAGTCCGCCTACCCCGATAGCAGCGTCAAGGCTCAGACAGTTCGTCGAGATCGCGCCGATCTCCTCGTGCGGCCGCTCGCCCAGGCGCATTATTGATCCTTTGCCGAATTTCTTCTCGATCTGAAGCAAGGCTGATTCGATCGCTTTCGATTTGTCGAGGCTCATTTAAGGTTTCTCCGTTAGGGAAGTATTGATCTCTATGCTGACTGTACTACAATGTATTGGGTAGTGCAAGATGTTGCAGCAATGATACACAAATAATTTCTGTGCGTGCAAATTGGATTAAAAGTAATTCAACCCGGACGAGAACTCAAGCCTTCCTTGTCTCCTTCGTGAAAATCTTTGTGATCTTTATGTTTAAAGCTATTTTTCAATACAGAACTCACTAACGTCTTCACAATGATCACAAAAGTCCATACACATTTGTACGCAAAACCGTATCAACTATAATTGCGTGAGACTTCATGATTGGAACGACACTCGACGAAAAATACAGCATTGAACGTGAGCTGGGCCGCGGCGGGATGGGGACAGTCTATCTCGCTACTCATCTCGGCACCGAGCGTCCGGTCGCAATCAAGGTGATCGCTCCTCAATACATGGAGCGGCCGGAGTTCGTCGAGCGGTTTCGACGCGAAGCTCGCGCAGCCGGGCGGCTTCGGCATCCAAACGTCGTGGACGTCACCGACTTTGGATTCGCCCGCACGGAAAAGGGCCAGGTGGCTTATCTAGTAATGGAGTATCTTGACGGGTGCACGCTAGGCGAGATACTGGAAGAAGAAAAGAATCTGCCTGTTTCGTGGACGCTCGATATTCTCGAACAGGTTTGCTCGGCTGTTCACGAAGCTCACACTCAGGGAATCATCCACCGAGATCTCAAGCCTGACAACATCTGGCTCGAGCCGAATCAACGCGGCGGATACACCGTCAAGGTGCTGGATTTCGGTATTGCAAAGCTGGAGACCGCATCAGGTTCGGACGGGGCCAAACACGCACTTCCTGCACTGGTAGGAGGATCTCAAACAAAAGTCGGTATCGATGGAACCATTCACGACAGCATCTCGCCAACACTCATCGGCGAATCAGGGACGTTGGCCGGCTTGGCGGAAGCGGGCACTGCCATAATTAATGTCCGTCCGGAGCCGGAAGCGAACGCGTCTGAGAATGCGACCGCGATCATGAATACGGCCGTTGATACCGATCAGGATTCGACGGGTACCAAGTTAATGGCCGGTCGCGGAGAGAATGGCGGCCACACAGATTCGTTCGAGTCGATGCCAGCCAAAGATCTTACCCGCGTTGGAGCAGTGCTTGGCACTCCGCTGTATATGTCCCCCGAACAGTGCCGCGGCCATCGCCTGGATCCGCGTTCGGATATCTACAGTCTCGGCGTCATCGGCTATCAGATGCTCTCCGGGTCGACTCCGTTCAGCGGCGATTTCTCGAAGATCATGGATTCGCACAAGATCGAACCGCCTCCGCCGCTGCGTGCCCGGAAGGTTCGAAAGAAGCTGCGACGCGTGATAATGAAGTCGCTCGATAAAGACACCGCAAACCGCCCCCCCACAGCCGAGGCATTCGCTAGTGAACTCCGATCGCGCTCGGGCGGCATCGGCGATCTGCTTCGGCGTGCGGTCGTTATCTATACCGAACATCTGCCGAAGTTTCTTGCGATCACGATCCTGATTTATCTCCCATTCATCCTTACGTCGCTCATCTCCGCATCGCTCGGAATCTATTACGTCGTCCAAGGGATCGCCCAGGATGCCCCGATGCGAAGTGTCGCTTTCGCGGTAACGACCAGCCTTTCGGCTTTTTCGGCTATTCTCTGCGGATATTTTGCCGTCGGTACGATCACCTGGATCGTAAATCAGGTACTTGCCGTTCCGCTTCGTCCGGTACGCGTCAGGCCCGCTATTAAGGCGACACTCCGAAACTGGAAGAGGTTGGTTGGCACAGGGTTCATGCAGACGGTCGCGATCGTTCTCGGACTCGTTGTATGCCTACTTCCTGGTGTCGCCGCCACGATCCTTCTATCGCTGGTTGCACCGGTCGTAATGATGGAGGGCTTGCGAGGATTCACGGCCTTTAAAAGGTCGAAAAAATTGGTCATGCGTTCGCTTGCAACGTCCACGGCCGCCGTTGCCCTCCTGTTTTTTGTTCCAATGGTCATCGGCGGTGCGACGGGACTCGTAGTAGCTCTTTTCGTGGATAAGGGAGTGCAGATCTACGAACGGGCCAATCCTGTCGCAGATCAAAACGGTACAACCGGGCAGGTTGCAAAACCATCCGACGAAGATGCGGATGCTGATCAGGACATCAATATTGATATTGGGACACGGCGGAATTCGGTCGATGTTGGCAAGAGAAATCCGGCGCTGAAGCCGATCGCGAGCATGGCTCAGGAGTCGTTGCAATCGCTGCTGATGCTGCCCGTACAGATCTTATTGACATCCCTTTCGGCGATCATTTTCGCTCTCCTGTATTTAAAGACTCGGCAAGCGGGGGGAGAGAATCTTGACGATCTCTTCCGTCAGTTCGAAGAGACAGAAGGAACCCCGAAAAAGTGGCAGGAACGCGTTCGACAGAGGTTGATACAGTCCGGACGCGTCACGAGCAAACCTACCGGATGACGAAATTCTGGCGAGATCTAACCTTCCTGATATTCGCCGCCTGCGCCTTATTTTCCACCGCGAACGGCCAGGTTAAGCGAGAGCTTTCGCTCGGCAAGGGCGGACTGATCGAGGTAGTGAATCGCTATGGCAAAGTCGAAGTAAATGCCATCGCGGTGGTAGAAGGACAAGCCTTCAAATCCGAACTCACTGCAACGGGTAGATTTCCGATCGCGTCCGAGGAGATCTCGATCGCTAACGCCCGGATCGAAGTAAAACCCGCTAATCGCAGCAACCGTGTCGACGTTTCCATATCGGTTCCGGAGGGAGCGAGCGTCAAGGTCACGACCACGGACGGGGAAGTCCGTGTTATCGGAAACTTCAACAACGCTTCCATAACCACCGAAACCGGCACCATCGCCGCCGACATCCCGACCGACGCCGTCCGCTACTCCCTAAACTGGCGCGAATCGCGTCCGCGATATCTGAGCGACTTCGAACTCGAAAAGGTAAAAGAAGGTTCCGCCGGCCGATTCTCGATCAAAGGCAAATACAAGTCAGACCCGATGGAGAGCGGTCTACGGTCAGGACCGCCTGCGTCAACCGGCGGCCAGTCCGTTAGCGACGATTCAACCGAAGGCGGTGAACCAATGACCAAAGGCCAAAAACCAAAGGCCATCTCCCTCGACTTCACCACCGACCGCGGCATCATCCTTATCAACGTCCCTCCGACCGAGGTGATGAGCGATCTACGCGAGCGGCCGCTGACTGATGCCGCCAAGGCAATTATCCGCAGCGGCGACACGCTCCTGATGGACGCGATCCGCCGTGCGAGCCCGAAGTATTTCGGAGACTACACAAGATCAC
>JBDSLC010000192.1:0-31210 GCA_039916585.1 Pyrinomonadaceae bacterium
CTTCTCAAAAACTCTTTCAGGACACGATCATTTGGATCGGAAGGACCGAGGTTCCCGTGAAGATCGACGACCGCGAGGAAGTTCCGGTGATCGCCGAACCAAAACAAGAGGACACGATGGAGGCGAGCATCGCCGAACCTCGTACCGCCGTGAAGAAGAAGCGTTCGTTCGAGTCAAAGGCGTTCAGCGTGCTCAAGAAGCCATACGAATGGATGAAGGCATTCGCCGACAAGCTTCAATGATCCCTGTAGATCTCGTCCATCAGCCTAGCGATCTCGCGGCCTGTTTCTCCGCCGACGCTCGGCTTTTTGTCGTTTAGGACGGCGTTGGCGAAGTCCGCGATAAGCGGCTCGTCCGTGTTCGCTCCGTTTGGATGCGATTCGATTCTTTCACCTGCCTTCGAGACTATCCGAAGGTCGCCGCGGTTCAGTACGGGAATGTGTATCGAGCCCGCCGTGCAGTAGATATCCAACGTGTCCTGAGGTTCAAAAGCGCCGTGCGTAACAGTGACCGTCGCGATCGGCCCGTTCTCAAATTCCAGCGTCGCAACCGCCGTATCCTCAACCTCTCGATCCTTCCATTCAACATTCGCCGTCAGCGACGACATCCGGTGGACGCTCCCGAACAGGTTCGTCAGCACTTCAAGCCGATGACAGCCGAAATCCATCATCGGCCCGCCACCGTTTTTGTCCTTCTCTAGGAACCAATGCCGCGGATCCCCCGGTGCTATATCGACGTACTCAAACGAGCTTATCTGCGCGACAACAGGCTGGCCGATCTCACCCGAGGCAAGCAGTTCACGAACGCGTGCAAGTACGGGATAGAAACGCCGATAGTAAGCGATCCCGAGTTTCACGGCGTTCGCCTCGCACGCCGCGATCATCGCATCACATTCGGCTTCGTTCATCGCCATCGGCTTTTCGCAGAGCACGTGCTTGCCCGCCTCGGCGGCGGCGATCGTCTGCTCCGCGTGGAGGTAGACAGGCGTGGCGACGTAAACCGCATCGACCTCATCATCCTTCACAAGTTCACGCAAATCCGAATACCAACGCTTCGCTCCGAACTCGCGTGCAAACTCTTCTGCCTTGTCCGCATTTGCCCGGGCGATCGCCGTCAACTCGCAGTTCCGAAGATCATTGATCGCCGGTGCGACGCGACGCCGTACGATATCGCCCGCGCCGATAATTCCCCAACTCAAAACACGTTCTTCAGCCATTGTGGATAAGATAGCAAATCGCAGTAAACATTCGAGCCACTCACCGAATCGTATATCCTAAGTCTATGAAACGAATCTGTGGGATGCTGGTGCTTTTATCGGTTGTTACCGCTTCAGGCTGCTCAAATGCGGCACCCACCGGCGGGATCGAATCGGAATTCACGACGGCTGACGGCGTCAAATTCAAGGTCGAAACCGTTGCGACGGGGCTCGAAGTGCCGTGGGCATTCGCGTGGTTGCCGAACGGCGATATGCTATTCACTGAACGTCCGGGCCGCGTTCGTCTTCTTGAGAAAGGAAAGCTCCGGCCTGATCCGGTATTCATCGTTCCTGATGTCGAGCCTTCAAGCGAGAGCGGATTGATGGACGTCAGCGTTCATCCGAACTTCACTTCAAACTCATTTGTATACCTTGCCTACGCTTATCGAGCCGACGGAAAACAGGTCAAGATCGTGCGTTATAAATATGCGGACGGCAAGCTGACCGAACCGACTAACATCATCGAAGGAATTCCCGGCGCACCTAATCACGCCGGAACGCGAGCCCGCTTCGGCCCGGACGGCAAACTCTACGTCACCACCGGCGATTCGACCGACTGGAACCTAGCGCAGAACAACAACTCGCTCGCAGGAAAGACGCTCCGTCTGAACGACGACGGCACTGTGCCGAAGGATAATCCGTTCGTCGGCAAGGAAGGTTATCGGCCGGAGATCTGGACGACCGGGCATCGCAACGCGCAGGGGTTGACATGGCAGCCGGGCAGCGGGCTAATGTTCCAAACAGAACACGGCCCGAGCCAGTTCGAAGGTCGCGGCGGCGGTGCGGATGAAGTGAACATAGTCGAGGCCGGCAAGAATTACGGCTGGCCAACTATCTATGGAGAGACAACTCAAGCCGGACTCGAATCTCCGCTGCTCGAATATTCACCCGCCTGCGCTCCAGCCAGCGCAGCATTCTACAGCGGCGACAAGCTCCCACAGTTCAAAGGAAATTTTTTCCTCGGCTGCCTCCGCGGAGCCAAGATCATCCGAGTCGTATTGGACGGCCGCAAGGTTGTCAGGCAGGAAGATCTGCTCCCCGGCAACCTCGGCCGCATCCGCGAGATAGGCGAAGGCGCGGACGGATTGCTCTATTTCTCAACCTCCAACCGCGACGGCCGCGGCTCACCCGGAGCCGACGACGATCGGATTATGCGGATCGCGCCGAGTAACTAGGCCTCGGCTTCCAACATTTTCTTCGCCTCCGCCAGTTCGATCTTGTGCTGTTCCGTGACGGTCGGATAGTCGAGATTCATCGACTCCAGTTTCTTCACGATGATCTCGGAAACAGCCAGCCGCGTGAACCATTTTTTGTCGGCAGGAATGACGTACCACGGGGCGGCCTTGGTTGAGGTGGCTGAGAGAGCTTCAGTGTACGCCTTCATATACACGTCCCAGTGGCCGCGTTCCTTTACGTCGCTCATCGCAAATTTCCAGTTCTTTTCAGGTTCGTTGATGCGGGAGAGAAATCGCTGCTTCTGCTCATCCTTTGAGACGTTAAGAAAGAATTTCAGAATGTGCGTTCCGTTCTCGACGAGGTGCTGTTCCCAATCGCGAATGTGTTGGAATCGCTTCTTCCAAACGTCCTTATCGTTCTTCAACGCATCCGGCATCTGCGAACCTTGTAGGATCTCGGGGTGCACACGAACGACCAACACCTCTTCATAGTGCGAGCGATTAAAGATCCCGATCTTGCCTCGTTCCGGCAGTGCCTTCTGACACCGCCAAAGATAATCGTGATCGCGCTCCTCGGCCGACGGCTGTTTGAACGAGACGACATGACACCCTTGCGGATTCACACCGCTCATCACATGCTCGATCGCCCCGTCTTTTCCGGCGGCGTCCATCGCCTGAAATATGATCAAGAGCGACTGGCTGTCGTCGGCATAAAGCGCATCCTGCAGACCACGCAGTTTTTGGACGTTCTCTTCAAGGTCTTTCACCGCCTGTTTCTTGTCGGTATAATCGCCGGTGAAATCGGT
The DNA here is from genome assembly GCA_039916585.1 of Pyrinomonadaceae bacterium. Lineage (GTDB taxonomy): Bacteria > Acidobacteriota > Blastocatellia > Pyrinomonadales > Pyrinomonadaceae > OLB17. The sequence continues at coordinate 3,237 of JBDSLC010000192.1, forward strand.
CGCGTGTTTTTTCAGGTCGAGCTTGGAACCTTCTTTGACGAGAAACTTTTCGGTGTTCATATTATTGCCTAGTCTAGCAAAGATTCGTCGCCGAACTGATTAAGCTATCTAACCATGTTGAAAGACAAAACTTACTTCCTGGCCGCCGCAATTCTGATCTTGACCGCTCTCGGATGCCGCTCTTGCGAGACAATTGATTCGTCGAAACTCGACCCCTCCGAGATCTATCAGGAGTACTCGATAACGGCGTCTACGAATACTACGGTAAAGGCTGAGCTCCGAGTCTCGGGGGCAACCGGGACAACCGTCGCCCTGGTTGTTCCGGCCAAGATCGAGCACAACGGCAAACCGATGGACGAGAATCTTCGCACAGTTCTCAGCGGCACGTTTTATTCGGATGAGACCGTCGGATTCGCTGGAAGCCACACGTTCGTATTTACTGACAGCTCAGGCAAACAGTTTACGAACAGCGTCACCTTTGACCCGATCAAGATCGAAGCAGAAAACATCGAGATTAATAAGAACATACGAACGCTCGTCGTCCCGCTCTCGCGCGGACTGGCGAGTGGCGAGTCAGTAAGTATTCAATTCGCCTCCGAGGTCGACCCGCCCAAGACGCCTGCAACAAACTCGAATTCCAACGCGGCCGCCGGCCCTGATTATTTGGCGGATATTTCAGGAAGTGTCGACAACGATGCGAAAACATTGACCATCGACACCGAGTCCCTCAAAAACTTTGCGATCGGGAAAGCGGCGATGCGCATCACCGTGAAAGCCACGCGGCAACCGCTGGAACTCGGCATCCGCGGCGGAGCTATTTCTTATCAGATCCAATCGCCGCCCGTCGCTTCGAGAGTAAATTAACGATTGTGAACAATATGAGATCTCTTCGGACAGGCATAATCATGTTCATCGTTTTGGCGGGCATATCGTATTCCCAAACACGACTCGTTTCGCAGACTGTCGCCTTAAACAGCGGCAAGAAGTTTTCCCTAAACATCCCTAGCGGCTTCGAGATCATTCCCGCGGCTGAAGGATTAAAACGCGTCCGGTTCTTCGCAAAGGCTCCGGACGGGCGGCTGTTCGTCACGGATATGTACAACTTGACGGACAACAGACACGGCGTGGTCTATATTCTCGACGGATGGAATGAGAGCAGCGGAAAGTTTACAAGAGTGATCCCGTACATGACCGGCCTGCACAATCCGAACAGCGTACAGTTCTATCGAGACGCGAGCGGGCAAGACTGGATTTACATTGCTGAAACCGAAAAGCTAACGAGAAGAAAATTTACGAGCGGCGAAGAAAAGCCGACCGACACAAACGCGCAAACGATCGCGACCTTTCCTGATTACGGCCTTAGCTACAAGTATGGCGGCTGGCATCTGACGCGGACCATCGCATTCTCGCCCACAGGAAAGCTGTACGTTTCGGTCGGTTCGAGCTGCAATTCCTGTGAAGAAAAAGAGAAGGTCCGAGCGACCGTGCTTGAGATGGATGCGGACGGAAAGAATAGCCGCGTATTCGCTCGCGGGCTGCGAAATGCGGTTTCGATCAAGTTCATCAGTGACAAACTGTGGGCGACCAACCAAGGCTCCGATCACCTTGGAACGGCCCGCCCCGACGAAACATTCTACGCCGTGAAATCGGACGCCAATTACGGCTGGCCGTATTGTCATTCATCGGGCGGTCGCATCTTCGCCGATCCAAATATAAAACGCCGTGCGGGCTGCGCAGACGTCACACGTCCCGACATCTTCTTTCCGGCACGCAGTTCCGCGCTCGGCTTCGAATACTTTGGTCAGAATGCAGACCCCGCATTCCGCGATTCGTTCCTCATCTCGCTCCACGGCTCCACCAACAAGGTAATCGCCCACGGATACAAGATCCTCTCCGTCCAAAAAGGCCGTCCATCGCGCGACATCATCACCGGCTTCCTCCAACGCCGCAAAGTCGTCGGCCGCCCCTGCGACATCCTAAAACTTGGAAACGATTCGTTCTTGTTCACCGACGATCACACCGGCGTGATATATCTTGTTCGCCGGAAGACCGAAAATTTTACCGAATTACACGAATGGACGCGAATGAGAATTATTCTAGAAGCCATTCGCGTAATTCGCGGTTAAAATCTTCCTGCTAGACTATTTGGAATGAACATTGGCATCACGGTTTATCCGACTTACGGCGGCAGCGGCATTGTTGGGTCGGAACTTGGGCGGGAACTGGCTGAGCGCGGGCACAACGTGCATTTCATCTCGTCCGTGTTGCCGACGCGCGTGACCGAGTTGAACGACCGCGTGCATTTTCACGAGGTCGAGATGATGACGTATCCGCTGTTTGAACATCAGCCGTATGACCTCGCACTCGCGACGAAAATGGGCAGCGTCGCCCGAGCCGAAAAGCTCGATCTGTTCCACGTACACTACGCGATCCCGCATTCGATCAGCGGAATTCTCGCTCGCGAATCCATCAAAGATCGCCGCTACGTTCCCGTGATAACGACGCTCCACGGAACCGACATTACGCTTGTCGGGGCCGACCGTTCATATCTTCCGATCACACGATACGCCCTGCAGCAGTCGGACGGCGTGACTGCGGTTTCGAAGTTCCTCAAGAAGGCGACGATCGAAACATTCGATTTCGACGAGATCGAAGTTATTCCAAACTTTATCTGCCCGTCGCACTACGTGAAATTACCGGACAGCCCGCTGCGATCCGAGCTTGCGCCGAACGGGGAACTCCTGCTCGTCCACGTCTCAAACTTCCGCCCCGTTAAGCGCGCCATCGATTGCGTCGAGATCTTCGCCCGCGTCAAGAAAGAGTTCGAAAAAGTCCGCCTTGTAATGGCCGGCGACGGCCCGGAGCGTGCGGCGGTCAAACATCGAGCGAAGGTTCTCGGCGTCGAAGAAGACACGCTCTTTGTCGGAAAGAAATCGAACATTGCCGCCTATCTTGGCGTCTCCGATATCTTCCTTCTCCCATCCGAACTAGAATCCTTCGGGCTCGCCGCTCTCGAAGCTGCCGCGTGCGAACTGCCCGTCATCGCCACCCGAATCGGTGGTATTCCGGAAGTCGTCAACGACGGCGAGAGCGGATATCTAAGCGATGTGGGTGATGTAGAAAAGATGTCGGCCGATACGCTGAAACTCCTCAAGAACAACGATCAACGCCACGCCTTCGGCAGCCGCGGCCGCGAGATCTCCATCCAGCGGTACTCAACTCAGGCGATCATCCCGCAATATATCAACTTCTACGAAAAAGTTTTAGCAAAAACCGCAGATGAACGCGAATAAACGCTGATCAGTAGAAATCCATTTCCATCCGTGTTCATCCGCGTCCATCTGCGGTTAAAATATTCTTAGATGCTGAAGCGGTACATGCATAAGCGGGAGCGGCACTTTGCGTTGATGAACGACAATCGCGTTGTGCAGCCGTTCGGCCTCGGGCCGGAATTTGTGGTTGATCACGTCAACGGCGACGATCCGCGCGCGGTCCTTGCAGAACATTCAAAGTGGGCAGTTGCGAACAGCGACGAGCATTTCGCCGCACCTGAAGGGCTGACCTTCACCCTCGACAAACGGCTGTACCCTTCGGCTGCATCGTTAAGCGCCGCCGATCTCAAAAAGCCCGTCAAGCAAACGGAAGTTGAGGTCCTATCGTGGCAAAGCGCACTTGAGACTCCCTCGGCTGAGAACAACACCGCGATCGCCACGTATTTTCCGCAAGGAGATAAACGAGCCGCCGTCATCATCCTTCCCCACTGGAACGCCAAGGCCGGCACGTATTTCGATCTCGCAAAGTTCTTAAACAAAACCGGAATGTCCGCCCTTCGCCTAACGCTCCCATATCACGAAGAGCGAATGCCGCCGGAGCTTGAACGCGCCGATCACCTCGTGGCGCCAAACGTCGGGCGATCATTACAATCGATCCGCCAAGCGATCCTCGACACCCGCGCGGCGGTGACGTGGTTGAAAGATCAGGGTTACGAGAAGATCGGGATCGTCGGGACGAGCATCGGGTCCTGTGTCGCGTTCATGGCATTCGTTCACGACCTGCGGATAAACGCCGCCGTGTTCAATCACGTCTCGGGCTACATGGCCGACGTCGTATGGCACGGCCTCTCGACATATCACGTCCGCCAGAGCTTCGGCGACAACATCACGCTCGACGAGCTTCGCGAATTCTGGCGTCCGGTTTCGCCGATGGCTTACATGGACAAGCTAGCGTCGCTTCCCGACCGCCCACAGCGTTACATCTACACCAAATACGACCTCAGCTTCCCGCTCGAACTCACCCTCGAAACCATGGAAGCCCTCCGCCGCCACAACATCAAACACAGCGAAGTCTCACTCCCCTGCGGCCACTACACCCTCGGCGAAAAACCGTGGGTCTACATCGACGGCTACAAGATCATTTCCTATTTAAGAAAACACTTGCGGTAATCCACAAAGCCATACTAGACTGAGTAGATTTTCTACCAACCCTGATCACTCACTTTTGTATGCAAATCTCTGACCGGACCGGCGTCCAAAATGACGCGAAGCTCCTAAAGATCCTTGGAGTGACTTTTGGGATCGCGATCACCGTCGGCGGAATGATCGGCCTTGGAATTTTGCGCACGCCCGGCACCGTCGCCGCTCAATTGGGGAGCGGTTGGCTGGTGATGGCCGCATGGGTCGTGGGCGGTATCTACGCACTGTTCGGCGTTGTGCAGGTAGCCGAGCTGGCCACTAGCATACCGAAAACGGGCGGGCCATATATCTATGCGGAGCGAGCCTTCGGTTCGTATGCAGGGTTCGCGGTCGGCTGGATGGACTGGATCGGGTATCCCGCCGGCTTCGCCTTAACGGCCATCACGATAGGCGAATACTTCGCCCTATTATTGCCCGACCTTTCACCTTACGTTAAGGTCATTGCCTTAAGCGTTCTGCTGCTGCTTGGGATACTCAATTGGTTCGGTCTTAAGGTCGGAAGCAGGTTGCAGGAAGTGACTAGTTTTTTGAAGGCTCTCGTTTTTCTATTGCTCATCGCTGCTTGTTTCCTGATCGGCGGCGCAAACCCGAGCGCGGATTTAGAAACGAGGACCGCTCCCATAGCAACGCTTTCTCCAATGGCAAGTCTGGGTGCCATGGTTCTCGCGTTACAAGGAGTGATCCTCGCATACGACGGCTGGTATGCCGCGGCTTACTTTTCTGAAGAGAATAAGGAGCCATCGAAGAGTCTACCCCGTGCGATGATTGCCGGAGTGTTGTCGGTCATGGCGATCTACCTATTGTTCAACCTCGCCCTGCTTTACGTACTACCGCTTGAAAAACTCGGAGCTTCGACATTGGCTGCCGCGGACGCCGCGACTGTGATTTTCGGCGAGTATGGAAGTGAACTAATTACAGTCCTCGCAATCATTTCATTGCTTAGCATCATGAATTGTAACCTTCTGACGGGTCCGCGAGTCCTTTTTGCTATGGCTCGCGACGGCTCGCTTTTCTCGAAAGCCGCATCAGTTAACAGCGGCGGGACGCCCGTTATCGGCCTGGCGATCACAATCGGGTCAGCCCTTCCGTTGATCCTGATCGGAACTTTCGAAAGGCTGCTCGCCGTTAGCGCATTTCTCTTTATTGGGATCTATCTTTCGGCGTTCGTGTCGTTGATCAAGCTCCGCTGGTCAGAGCCGAACTTGGCTCGCCCCTTTAAGGCGTGGGGATATCCGTGGACAACGCTGATTGTCATGGTAGGTTCGGCCGCGTTCCTAGTCGGCGCGGTAATGAATGATTCTGAGAACAGCATATACGCCCTCGGCGTGATCGTTCTCAGTTACCCTCTATTCCTGTTAGTTCGGCGATTGTCACGCGTCGCGGCGATCTAAATCCTCATGGCGACCATTCGCCGCAGAATGCGAGGTCGGCGCGGCCGACGATCAACATCTCGTCATCGTCGCGCCAGAGGAATTCGGTCGTACCGCCTTCGGTGTGAACCGATACTTTTCGTCCCGTGCGACCTGTCAGTGCGGTGAGTGCCGCGGACCCGCTGACGCAGGTTCCGGACGACGAAGTTTCACCGGCACCGCGTTCCCATATCTTCAGCTCAATGTTCTCGCGATCGATTACCTTCACGAACACGATATTTGCACGCTCCGGAAATGCGCTGTTGCGTTCGAGCGTGCGGCCATAGACCCGCCACATCGGGTCAAACTCATCCACAAAAATACAAGCGACCGGATTACCGACGTTGACGCCCGAAACGAGAAACTCTTTACTGCTCGCCGACACCGGAAAATCAATGACGGTCTCGAGAATGCTTGGAGAACTAACCGGTACTTCCGCGCTCGAAAATTTCGGCTTACCGATCTCCGCCTCGAACCAATAATGCCCCCGCGACTCTTCTTCGATCAAGCGATAATGCTTCACGCCGCTTCTCGTTTCTAGCCGGAGCTTTGGCTTCTTCCACAAATTCTTGTAGTAGATATACGAAACCGCGCACCGAGTTCCGTTACCCGAAAACCCCGCGACGCTGCCATCTGGATTTACGATCTCGCAAAAGAAATCCGCCTCGCTTTCGTCCAGCTTTTCAACTATCGCAACACCATCTGAACCCGCACCCGTATGCCGCTGACAGATTCCAAGCGCAAGATCGACCTGATCCAACTCCGGCGGGATGTTATCGCGTTCAATCACGATGTAATCGTTCCCGAAACCGTGAAACTTGCAAAAGGAAATACTCATTAGTCGTAGAGAAAGTAGGTTGATCGTGGCGATTTCTAGGGGCAATCGTTCACAGGCTGTGGCGTTCCCTTGCCGTACTTGATCGATTTAAGAGTCGGTCTAACGTCGGGAAAGGCCCCACCAGGAGCTACCAGCCAGAATTCAAGCCCGTAATCGTCGCGGTATCCCCCTGAAAGAAACACTATTCTCCTCGTGTCGAATCGTCGAAAAATAAAGTGGTTTCGGAACGTAGTCATCATGAGCTGAAGTTCTCCAAACTTCGGAAGGAGCTTGTAGGGCCGCTCGCCTCCGTATCTCGTAAACTGTCCGTCATACCCGACGATCACGCCCTGCGAATCATGATGACTCGCAACCTCATTCATAAACAGATCAAGGCGTCCTCTAAGTTCCTCGCATGGAATATTGCCAAACTGGTCCCAAAGCTTTGGCTCTGGCCGTTGCGCAGAAACAGCCATCCCGATAATAAGGACGACTGTTAAGATCTTTAGCCATTTATTTATCGAAACCACGATCACTATTCCACCCAATCAGCGACAAACACGTTCGTATCCCCGACCGTTCCCGCGTTGCGGTTGGACGCAAAGACCAACTTCTTGCCGTCGGGCGAGAACATTGGAAAACCGTCGAAGGTTTCGTTGTAAGTGATGCGTTCGATGCCGGTGCCGTCAACATTGATCAGGGCGAGGTCAAAGTTTCGCTTGCGGGGATCGGAGGCGAAGTAGTTGGTGCAGAAGATGATCTTCTTGCCGTCGGGCGTGAAAAACGGAGCGAAAGATGCCGCCGCAAGCTTGGTCACCTGACGCTTGTTCGAACCATCCGCGTCCATCACCCAAACTTCGAAAACGGTCGGTTCGATCAGGTTATTTGCGAGGCGATCTTTGTACCGAGCGATCTCCGCCTCGGTCTTCGGATGAAAAGCTCGGAAGACAATACTCTTGCTGTCCGGCGAGAAAAATGCTCCACCGTCGTAACCGAGTTCGTTGGTCAGACGCTTAACGTTCTTGCCGTTCGTGTCCATTACGTAAAGGTCCAGATCCCCGTCTCGCATCGACGTAAAGATGATCTTCTTGCCATCAGGCGAGACAGTAGCTTCAGCATCATAGCCCGGCGTCTTAGTTAGCTGCTTGATGTTTCCGCCGTCCGCGTATGACGTGAAAATGTCGTAGCTCGGATAGATGGCCCACACGTAGCCCTTTGAAAAGTCAGGATTCGGCGGACAATCGCGCGATCCAAGATGGGTGGAACCGTATAGCACCTTCTTGTTCTTGTCGAAAAAGTAAGAGCACGTCGTACGGCCTAGGCCGCTTGAAACCATCTTCGTGTTGCTGCCGTCGGCGTTCATCGTATAGATCTGATCGCAGTTGCGGCCTTCGCGTTTCGATTGGAAAACAAGCTGTTTTCCATCGTTCGACCAATACGCCTCGGCGTTCTCTCCGCCGAAGGTAAGCTGCTTGATATTCTTCAAACGAGTCTCACCTGCGGCAGCCAATGAATCTCCCTGACCAAACGCGGCGAACGCAGTGAGCAGAACGACAGATGTAAAAACTAATACACTTCTCATAATTCTGATGTTAATATGCGGATGACAAATTTGTCCGAGTCGTAAAACATTAGTTTACTGAATAATTCCCGTTTGCGAGAGTGGTCTCGATACAAAAGAATGCGTAGCCAACCGAAGTACGATGGCGTTTGAATCAAGCAAAGAAGTTCTAGATTGGTACGAAAAACAGGAACGCACCCTTACGGACGAGTTCATCGAAAGCGTTCCGTGGAACGAGGTTCGCGATACGCCGATCGACGAGAAGTTCATTCCTGTCCTGCTCTACATGCGAGATGTCGAGGTGCTGACCGAGATGTATCACCGCGAACTTCAGCGTACGCCGACCGGTCGCGATCCGGTAATTTCAAAGTTCATGGAGCGATGGGGTATCGAAGAGGTTACTCATGGCCAAGTGCTCGACCGCTTCTTGAACGAACTCGGCTATCGGACGCCGGAAGACTGGCAGAAGCAAACGCACCGAAACGTCCCGAAGACCTATCACGCAAACACTTATTTACTGACGACGATCACAAATCTCCTCGGTAGCCGCTTCACTGCTACGCATATGGCATTCGGAGCGATCCACGAAATGTCTACCGGGCAGGCGTACCGGAAGATGAAGGACCTGGCGAATCATCCAGTGCTGTCTCTGATCTTGGACGGCATCATCAAGGAAGAGGCCGCCCACACACACTTTTACCGCAGCGTAGCCCGGATCGAGCTTGCGAAGAGTGAGATGGCCCAAAAGATAGCTCGGAAAGTGGTTGATACTTTCTGGCGTCCGGTCGGCCAGGGTTCGCTTGCAAGAGACCGTACGGAATACTGCATCGCTGCATTATTTGGTGATGAGTCCGGCGATGGCGTCGATATACTCGATCGAACAGTGACCAAAAGAGCCCATCAGCTTCCCGGATTCGAGGGCTTGTCCAAAACCACAAATCGCTTTCGAGACATCTGCCGCCGATTGTATCCCTCGATCGCGTCCGCGGCGTCGCTCCTACTTTCTGTAAACCTCTACTCCGTCAGTTAACTCAACATCGACCTTTCCCTCGGTATAGGCAAAGTCGAGATGGGCGATCGACTCGGATATCGCCAAGAATCGATGTACGTCGTGGCCGAATGCGTTCGGGAACAACCTTTGGGCGACATCGAAGGCCGTCAAACCACCATTATTCACAAGGTTTAGAACCTTCTTTTGCCGATCGTCGATCGCCCTCACATAGCGATTGAAGATCTCTTCGAAATCAGTAACCGGCTCGCCGTGGCCTCCGTACGCCAGCGTAGGCCTGTAGCTGCGAAGCTTTGCAAGACTCACTAGATATTCCGCGAGAGATGGAAATCGCCGATCGGGATCAACCGGGTCCGGCGAGACTATGGGATTTGGCGTGATCCGCTTGAGGACACAATCGCCACAGATCAATGTCCGGTTCGCTTCGCGTGCAAACGAACACGAACCCGGAGTATGTCCGGGCGTATGAAGCACCCGCAGGCTGCCACTTTCAAATTCGATCTCCATCTCATCCCGTAAAGGGACGAACTCCCCATAATCTAAAGCATCCGTCAGCAGGCTGATCTCTTCATAAAGCCCCTTCATGTCCTCAAACACCGCGGGCGGAACGCCGGATCTCAGCAGCAGTTTACGATGCTGATCGTGTGCCAGTCGGCCGAAAAGATGACCGGTTTCCCAATCATGGATAAGGATCTCCGCGTTCTTCGCTTCGTCGCGGACTTGTTTGGCAAGCCCGCAATGATCCTCATGAGCGTGGGTGAGAACGATCCGCCGAACGTCTGAAAATCGTATTCCGTTTGCGCCTAGCTTTGTTCTCAAAGCGGCCGCTGCTTCAGGAGTCTTCGGGCCGACGTCGATAAGAGTCACCGGATCTTCCTTGATCAGATAGACGTTCACATCGCCGACATAGAAAGGAGTGGGGATCGATAAAGGAATGATCTGCATGTGCCCTGAGATTGTCGAATCGGAAGGCTCCGGTTGTCAAAACGTTCGCCGTGCGGATACCTTAATTGGTAAAACCAATTTCTTCCTTGACCGCCAGCCGTCCAAAGTCAAAGTATGCCCGTTTTTACTTGCCTTATAGTCAGATTTACGCTAAAAACATCCTAGCAAATCCGTCTTGCGGAACGTTTCCGTCGTAAACATTAAAAACGAAGTCGAATAGCTCTATTTGAAGAGGCCCAAGCCTCTCCGCCTCTTCCCCGATTCGTTTGTTACGGTCGCAGCCGTTCCCTCGACCCCCTGAATACAAGGAGAATATTCAATGCACTCAGTTGCTACCTATTTTTCCAGCCGCTTTGGAAAGATCATTTTTACCTTCGCCGCAATAGTGATGGCCGCTTCGATCGCTTTTGGACAAGCTTCGACAAGCGCTTCCGACCTTTCTGGAACCGTCGCCGATCCGAATGGCGCAGTGGTCTCGGGCGCGACAGTTACGGCACGCAATTCCGCAACCGGATTTTCAAGAAACGTGACGACCGGAACTGACGGCTCGTACACCTTTATCGGCCTGCCTCCCGGCGACTATGAAGTAACAGCCGAGGCTTCGACATTCAAGAAAACCGTCATATCACCGGTTCGCTTAACGGTTGGCCAGGTAGCTCAATTAGCGATCAAGATGGAGATCGGCGGCGCCGATGTCACCATCAACGTCTCCGGTGACTCGGTTGAATTGATCGAACCCGGCCGCACATCGCTTTCGAATACGATCGACCAGCAGCGTGTCGAAAACCTGCCGATCAACGAGCGAAGCGCGACCGGATTTGCATTGACCCTCTCGACGGTCGGCCGTGACAACGGTCGCCCGATCGGGCCCGCCCCGACATCCGGCCTAAACATCGGCGGACAGCGAGGACGTTCCACACAGGTCAACGTCGATGGCGCTGACTTCACCGATAACTCGATCAACGCCGCACGCTCTACGGTCAGCATGGAGGCAGTGCAGGAATATCAGGTCAACACGAACTCGTATACGGCTGAGTTCGGCCGTGCGACTGGCGGCGTCGTAAACGTCGTCACCAAGCGCGGTACCAACAGCTTCTCGGGTAACGTCTTCGGCTTCATCCGCGACAAGAGTATCCAGGCGACAAACGCATTCTCCCCGATCGAAAACCCCGACTTCCGCCGTACCCAATGGGGAGCAACCCTCGGCGGCCCGATCGTTAAAGATAAGACCTTCTTCTTTGCCGCGTACGAACGCCGTCAACGTGACGAATCAGGATTCTTCACGAGCGATGTTGTCGGGAATCTGACCTCATCGGCGACCATCCCTGTCATCGCCGGACTCAACCCGGTCGCTCGAACGTTCAACAATCTCACGCCGCAGCAGGCGGGCGCAATTAACCAGCTCGTGGCTTCAGGAAACTCGAATTTCATCTGTGCGGCCCGAGCATACGCATTCTTTGCATCGAGCGGCGGACAAACCGCACTCACGGGCAGCAACCCGCTGACCAGTCCGAACGATGGCAGCCTTTGCCCGGCCATTTCCCCGATCACTCCCGGAGCGATCGGACCGCGATTCATTATTTCGGGAGCACCCGTTCCCATTGGAACGACCAACGCTGACGGTCTTCCGATCGCTTTCCGGGCACTAAATAGCCTCGACCGCATCTTCCCGGTAACCGAACGTGCAAACTATTTTTCGGTACGCGGCGATCATGCATTTAACAGCAACAACTACCTGACGATGCGTTTCGGGTACAACACGGGCAACCAGACAGGTATCCAGGTTGAATCGCAGAACCAATCGCTCGGTCAGAACGATTTTTCGCGTACGGGTATTACCGAGCTTGAAGACACATCGTTCGGCTCTTCACTTAATACGACGCTGAGCGCGACCCTGGCAAATGAATTCAAGTTTAGCTACGGAAGGCGTCACACGACCTTTAAATCGCAGAACGGAGACGCAGTTGCGTACAACATCTCGGGTACGGCGTTCATCGGCCGCGAACTCTTCTCGCCGGTCGACCGAACCGAGCATCGCTATCAGATCGCTGACAACTTTAATTGGGTTGCCGGTAACCACACGATGAAGTTTGGGGGGGACTTTAATTTTGTCCGCATTCCTTCCGCCGTGTTCGAATTGAACTTTGCCGGCCTCTTTAACTTTGGTGAGTTTGCTTCAGGGAATCTCAACGCCGCCTTCGGACAGCTTGGCCTACCCGCTTTCACACCCGTCCAGAGCTATGGCCTCGGCCTTCCGTCGACGTATATTCAGGGATTCGGCAATCCGGTCTCTGAGATCAAGAACACCCCGATCGCATTTTACGCTCAGGACTCCTGGAAGATAATGCGTCGCCTGACCTTGAACTACGGTATCCGCTATGACGTCGAGCTTACTGACACGATTGCACCTGTCGGCATCAAAGATCCGCTCACGAACCTAACGCTTTCAGATACTGACATCCTTGCAGCTCAAGACGCGATCGGGGTCCAACAGGGAATCCCCCGCGATAACAATAACTGGGCGCCGCGTTTCGGCTTTGCGTTCGATACGTTCGGCAACGGCAAGACGGTCCTCCGCGGATCGATCGGCCTTTACTACGACCATCCGCTCCTAGCGGTCGCCTTCAACTCGGATATCGCCGATGCATCGCAGCAACAGCAGTCAGTGCTCACAGCGGGAACGCCGATTCCGATCAACACCACTACAGGTGCACCTACGCTATTGAATGCGGCATTGGTGTTTCACGGTACGGTTTGCGGTGCACAAGGTTCGAGTTCCGCAGTCTGTGCTGCTTACGGCAATCCGGTTACGACCGGCGTTGCTTCCAGTGCCCAATACCAGTTTGGACGTCAGCGGTTCAACGATCAGACCTATTCGGGTTTCGGAGCTGTTCTACCATTCACGCTCCCGATCGCAAAGGACTTCGAATATGCGTCAGCTACGCAGGCTAATTTTGGCGTCGAGCAACAGTTGACGAAGGATATGTCACTCGGCGTTTCATATATCTACGTCGGAGCCCATCATCTGCCGCATCCGACTGATCTGAACGCTCCGGATACTGCTCTGCAGATCCAGAATTACGTTCGCTGTTTCGGCACGCTGCCGACCTCGACGCAGGCGGTCGCTACCGTAAACCCGACCCAGTGTTCGAATATCGTCGCGCAGCCGATTCCGGGTATCATTTCGGTGACAACCCGTGGAAGTGTTATAGCCCCGGCGATCGCAAACTTCTTCCGGCCGAATGCACCGAATTATTTCCTTGCCTACGCTCTTTCCGGCGGAGCCGTTAACAAGGCTACTCTTGACGGAGCCTTGACCGCGACCAATTCGCTCCGCACCCCGGGCGTGTTCACCCCGTTCGGCGCAGTTAACGCCCAGGTCTCGGACGGTAACTCGAGCTACAACGCAATGAATATGGAGTTGAAGCGAAGGTTCGCTAACAACTTTACATTCCTCGCTAGCTACACCTGGTCACACTCGATCGACGATTCGTCGGACCTTCAGACGCTTCTGATCCCGCAGGATGTTCGCAACTTCCGTGCGGAGAAGGCGAATTCGCTTTTCGACCAGCGTCATCGCTTTGTGTTCAGCGGCCTTGTTGCCTCGCCCTCGGCTTGGAGAAACGGCAGCACATGGCAGAAGATCTTCTCGGAGTTCACCGTTGCGCCGATCATCGAGTTCTCGTCAGGCCGTCCGTTCAACATCATTACCAACGTGGACGCTAACAACGATCAGTCATCGCAGACCGACCGACCGAGCCTGCTTGCCGACGGAACCCTCTGCATTCCCGGAAACCCTGGCTGTACGCCATTGATCGTTAATGGCCAGTTCGCAACCGGAAACCTCGGTCGCAATATGGGGATCACTCATGGGTTTGCATCGGTCGATATGCGTCTGACCCGTGCGATCCGGTTCGGCGAGCGTTTCCGTATCGATCTGATCGGTGAGGTCTTCAATATGTTCAACCGCTTCAACGAAGGCTCGGCATCGCCTTTCTTCGATGCGGTCAATTCTTTTGGCGAACGGGCCGATAATGGGGCGTTCTACAGCCGTCCAACGGCGTCCTACGATCCTCGTCAATTCCAGTTTGGAGCGAAGTTCAGCTTCTAAAGGACTCTCATACTCCTCCTCGTCGGCCGCAAGTTTCATCACGTGCGGCCTTTTTTTGCGCTTCACATGACGGAAACCCGATAGGGAGGGTGTTTCCGATGTGCGATCTAGATTCCGACCGCCGATGCTCGACCCGCACGAAATAGTGTGTTGACACTAAGTTGCATATGTGGGATTCTAGTCGGCCCGGCTGAAATGTCCGGGAGCGCGGATCTTTGAAATTCGAATGTTCAGAGTTCAAGCTTTAGCTTGCAGCCCGTTGGAGCGAGACATTTCGTGGCAAACGAAACAAGCTGAAGCTTGAACTCTGAACGACGGGAATCGAGGTATGTTTCTTTTCATCTTGTTCCGTTTGTTCATCATTTTCCGTGGCTCTGCCTTTACTGATAACCTCTGAACAAGAGGGCGAAGAGAGAACAAAAGGAAAAAAGGATCCATCCGGAGCGGGCTGTAAGTTGTTGAAAGTTGGGTTATGTCTAAGGTCGCGTTCCAAATGGAACAAAAGCACAGACGCAGAATGGAACGGAACAAAACAAAACTTACGGCACGGGCTGTAGGTTGTTGAAACTTGGTTTAAGTCTTAGAACTTGATTCAAATGACTCAAATCTACTGTCGCGAACTGTTTCGACTCAAACAACTTACGAACTTTCCTGACTCTTCAAACTACCTGATAATCGAACATGTGCAATACCTCTCGGCAAAGATCAAAGCTATATCCAGCGAACTCGGTTTCGCCAAATGCGGCATCGTGCCTGCCGATCGGCTTAATGCCGACGCCGAAAACCTTAGCGAATGGCTTGAACGCGGTTATCACGGCGGAATGCGTTGGATGGATAGACCCGAACAGGACCGTGCTGATCCGCGAACCGTGATGCCGGATGCTCGTTCAGTTGTCGTGCTTGCGACCAACTATTACACACCGCAATTTCACGCCGATGATCCGGATCGCGGCAAGATCTCTCGATATGCTTGGGGTGATGATTATCACGACGTGGTTCGGGAGAAGATGCGGGTATTGCTCGAAAGAGTCAAGGCTGAAGCATCACACATCGAGGGCCGCGTCTGTGTTGATACGGCACCGATAATGGAGAAGGCGTGGGCGGTGCGAGCCGGACTTGGGTGGATCGGCAAGCATTCGAACCTGATCACGAAAGAGGTAGGCTCTTGGGTATTCTTGAGCGAACTACTTCTGAACGTCAAACTCGAATACGACCGTGAGATCGTCGACGACCACTGCGGAACCTGCACAGCTTGCCTCGACGCTTGCCCGACCTCCGCGATCGTTGAGCCCTACATTGTCGATTCTCGAAAATGCATCTCCTATGCGACGATCGAACTGCGTGATGACAGGCTTCCCGACGACATCGCGGAAAACATCAACGGCTGGCTCTACGGCTGCGATATCTGCCAGGACGTCTGCCCGTGGAACCGGTTCGAAAAGCCGTCCGAGGAGGCTCGATTTGAGCCCCGTCACGGCGAAACCTCACTATCAGTCGGCAGTATTGATAGAATGGAGCATGAGGAATATGCAGAGCGCTTTCGCGGATCGGCCATGAAACGGACGAAACTCGCGGGACTGAAGAGAAACGCGAAACATCTGAAGACTTAAACTTTGTTAATGTTGGTCGATTCCTACAACAGAAAGATCTCCGATCTCCGAATATCTCTAACCGATAGGTGCAACTTCCGTTGCTTCTATTGCCTGCCGAACGGCGAGCCTCCGCTCGCACGCAGGGAAACCATACTCACGTTTGAAGAGATCGAGCGGATCGCTCGCATCTTCGTTTCGCTGGGGATAGAGAAGATCCGGCTGACAGGCGGCGAACCGCTGATCCGTCGAGACGTACCCGAACTGGTCAAAAAACTATCGGCGCTGCGACCTGAGTTGAAAGATATCGCGCTCACCACCAATGGTTTCGACCTGCCTCGGCACGCCAAAGCATTAAAGGCAGCGGGACTTAGCCGTGTGACGATCAGCCTTGACAGTCTAGATCCGAACAATTTCGAAGACATTACCGGAGTTGACGCGCTGGATAAGGTGTTGGCGGCTATTTCGGGAGCCCGCGAATTCGGATTCGAACCCGTAAAGATAAACGCTGTCATCATTCGGAAACGCAACGATCACGAGATAGTCGATCTCGCACGGTTCGCCCGTGACAACAACATCTCAATGCGTTTCATCGAGTTCATGCCGCTCGATTCGGGCTCGGAGTGGGATCGGGATCTGGTCGTCCCCGGCCGCGAGATCCGCGATGTGATCACGTCGGCCTTCCCCCTGGAGTTGATCGACCAAACACGCGGCAGCGAGACATCGTGGAAATATCGCTTCGCTGATGGTTCGCCCGGCGAGATCGGGATCATCGCACCAGTAACGGAGATGTTTTGTGGCCAGTGTTCCCGCATCCGCCTCACCGCCGACGGCCAGATCCGCACGTGTCTGTTCTCGACTGCCGAACACGATCTCCGAAGCGTCGTCCGGAGCGGGGTTTCGGATGAAGAGGTTGGGGAATACATCCGCACGGTAACTTTCAAAAAGGAACCACGCCATTACATCAACGACGCTGCTTTCACGCCAGCGAGTCGGACGATGAGTTTTATTGGGGGTTAGGCGTCGAGACCACGGCTACCGACCGGATGGGCTCCCTCGGCTCTTTGAAATCATTAACCAAAAAAAAGTTGCTCTTCGCTAGATTTGTCCGGAATGCGTTCTCGAATTCGCCAAGATCATGTTCCGGCGGAGGCTGGTGGCAGAGAAAGAAACGGCCGTTTGGTGTTAGGAGTCTACGAATCTCGGCGAGCTCCGCGACAGGATCCATCCAGAAGGCGTTGATGTTGACGACGAAGACCTTGTCGAACGACGCGTCGGGCAAGACAGGCGCAAGAAGATCGCAATTAAGGATTTCGACTTTGCGCGCTTCGATGAACGAAGCGTTTGACTCGGAAGCGGCCGAAGCCATCTTCGCGGACCGGTCGATCGCCGTTAACTTACCGGTCGATAACCGTTCGCAGATGAGCGGGATCGAATGGCCATAACCACATCCGATCTCGAGGAGCTTATCGTCCGGCTGGACGTCGAGAATATCAACCGCCCATCTATATCGCTCGGGGATCACTCGACGCACGTTCAGCTTCGGCGGCCAAACATGTCCAAGCCAACGGCAATAACGAGGATGGAGCCTTTGATTATGTCCTGCATAAAGTCGCGGACGTTTAGCAGCGACATTCCGTTGTCGAGACTCGCCATGATCAAAGCGCCGATACACGCGCCGAACACCGTACCGCGACCGCCCATCAGCGAAGCTCCGCCGATAACGCATGCGGCGATCGCATCGAGTTCCTTCAACACGCCAGCGTCCGGGGCAGCACTGCCGACTCGTGCCGTGAATATGAGAGCGGCGATCCCCGTAAATGCTCCCAGCAAGGCGTAAACTTTCAACACTTGGCGCTTGTTGTCGATTCCCGACAGCCTTGCCGCATCCGCATTGCCGCCGATCGCGTACAAATATCGTCCGAAGGTGGTCGAATTTGTAAGGAAAGCTCCGAACAAAGCGACGCAAAGCAAGATGATCACGGGAATGGGAATGCCGCGGTAGGCATTCATCATCCATATGAATGCAACCACGCCAACGATCGGAATGATCGCCTTTATCATCTCGCCGCCGTAGTTCGCCTCGCCAAGGCCGTAGTCCTTTACAGAACGGGCATTGCGATAAGCCATGAAGAGGATGAACCCGATCGCGACAGCCGCAATGATCCACCCGCCAATGGGCATGATGTACTCGTTGCCGAGCGCCTTAAAAGTCTCGTCAGCGACCGGAACGGTGTATCCCCCAAGCAGCCACTTGACGGCACCCCGCCATGCAAGCAATCCGCCGAGCGTCACGATAAACGCTGGAATGTTCAGATACGTCGTCAAAGCGCCTTGGAATACACCGATCAAAACACCGACGGCGACGGCAAAGATGATCGACGGAACCAGGCCAAGCTCGTAGGTCGTCATGCTGAGCGCCGCGATGCCGCCCGCAAAACCGAGCACCGAACCTACCGAAAGGTCGATGTTCCCGCTTACGATGACCATCAGCATCCCAACCGCGAGGATCGCCGTCACGGACATCTGCGTCGCAAGGTTCGAGAGGTTGGTCGGCGTCATGAAGATCGAGCCGGTAGCCCAGTGAAAGTAAGCCCAGATCAACGCAAGCACGCCGATCATCACATACGCTCGTAGAGCCGTGGTCGAGATCTTCGATTCTTTTATTTCGGCCATGATTTTAATGATTCCCTGTCGCTGCCGCCATCACTTTCTCGGGGGTTGCTTCGCTTCGGACAAACTCCCCGGTCACGCGTCCCTCGTGCAGGACCATGATTCGATCGGATAGGCCAAGCACTTCCGGGAGTTCCGACGACACGAGCACGATCGCTAAGCCCTGTTCCGCCAGTTTGTTGATCTCCGCGTAGATCTCTTGTTTTGCACCGACGTCGATGCCACGAGTTGGTTCATCAAGAAAAAGTACTTTTGGATTCGTCAGAAGCCATTTACCGAGAACAACCTTTTGCTGATTGCCTCCCGAAAGAGTTCCGGCGACCGTCAACGGCGAATTAGCCTTAACCCGAAGGGACTTCATCGGCCCGTTAGCAGCGATCGTTTCGCGGGTTCGATTCGTCAAGAAAGCTCCCGAGATACGCTTCAGGCCCGCGAGCGTCATGTTATCGAGGATTGTCTGTTCCAGGATGAGTCCGAAGCGCTTGCGGTCTTCCGTGACAAAACCTATACCTTCACGGATCGCGGAGGCGGGCGAGTCGAGATTTACGCTCCGGCCCTCAACAATAACCTCGCGAGAGTATTTACCCGCCCAGGCGCCGAAGATCGACATCAGCAATTCCGTCCGGCCGGCTCCCATCAACCCGGCGATGCCAAGGACCTCGCCCTTTCGAACGTGGAAGCTAACGTTATCAACAACCTTCTTATTCACCGCGTCGATCGAATACGCCGTAAGGTTCTTGACCTCAAGTACGGTATCGCCAAAATCGTGGTGGCACTCGGGGAAAATATTCCCCACCTCACGGCCGACCATGAGCTCGATAACTTTGTCCTTCGTCAGATCCGCGGAGTTGTGCGTACCGACCGTCTTACCGTCACGCAAAACTGTGATCCGGTCGCTCATCTCGAAAACTTCGTTGAGCTTGTGCGAGATATACGCCATCCCCACACCGCGCTTTCTCAGATCGCGGAGGATCGTGAACAAGGTCTCGACCTCGGATTCGGTCAGTGCGGCCGTCGGCTCATCAAGCACGAGTATCTTGGCCTCTTTGGAAAGCGCCTTTGCGATCTCGACGAGCTGCTGCTGTCCAATACCGAGGTTGCCCACCTGAACGCGCGGGTCAATGTCGAGATTCAGATCGCGAAGAAGTTTCGCGGTGCGATGATAGAGATCTGACCAGTTGATAACTCCGAACTTGGATGGCTCTTTGCCGAGAAAAATATTCTCGCCGACGGTCAATTCCTTAACGAGCGAAAGCTCCTGAAAGATGATCGCCACGCCGGCATTCTCAGAATCCCGGATCCCGCGAAACTGCCGAACCTGGTTTTCGATAACAATATCGCCTTCATAGCTGCCGAAAGGATACACACCCGACAGCGTCTTCATCAGCGTAGACTTCCCAGCGCCGTTCTCACCGACGAGCGAATGGAATTCACCGGCCACGAGCGTAAAGCTCACGCCGTCCAAGGCGCGAACACCCGGGAATTCCTTGATGATGTTTTTCATCTCAAGCAGCGGCATTGTTGTTAGATCGTCGTAGTTCCGAAAGCCCTCCGAGGCTGAGGTTCAAAACAATTTACCACAGTTGTCTTAGTAGAGATACACACTTCGCATCGCCTTGCGGATCTCGTCATTCTGCATGAACCAGTACCAAACTTTTCCGCTGCGAAGATTCTCCGCACTCAGCAAAGTTATGCCCTGATCTATCCCGAGAACATCCGGCCCAACCCAGCCCGTCTGCGGGTTAAAAGCATCGGCAAATCCGTAAGGACCATATGTTTTGCCGTAGTCGTCTTTCATCTTGCGAAGTGTCGGTAGGGTAAGATCGGGAGTTAACATAAGCGACCCTGCCGGGGCCGCCGGAACAACGGAACCGTCCGTCTGATCATGACGCGGCGGAGCACCCCAACCGACATATCCACGTTGGCTGTCGGAAGAGGTCAAGCCCCACAAATTCGCTCCCAGCTTCAGGTATTCCTTGCTCAGCTCCTCGGCAAAAAACTTTTGCTGCGCCCGCGTCGCATTTACCGAGTTCTCGAAGTAGTTCAAGAAAGGCGGCCGGCGTTCTTGCCGATTGCGAAAATCTACCCACGCATGTGAGAACTGGTGAATGAACAGCGGAGTTGTAGACCCGATCCACCGGATGCCGCGATACTCATTCCACGGCCTTTCAAAGGCATACCAGGAATTCGCGGGTATAGCATTTTTCGGCGCGCCGATGGCGAGCAGATACAGCATCGCTTCTTCGCTATAACGTGCCCAATAGTTGCTGAGAAATCCGGTCTCGGGTTTTCGCCCATGATTGATCAGATACGGATGCCCGTTCTGCATGTACTTGAAATCGATCCGGGAATAGATCTTGTCCGCCAAGTCGACGATCTGCTTATCATCCTTGAAGCACTGCTTGACGGTGAGCACGCCGCCCATTAACAACGCTGTATCTATCGTCGAGATCTCGCTGTTGAATCGCCGCTCGCCGGTGTTGTAGTCGACAAAATGATAGAACCAACCCCGGTCGTGGAAAGATTTGTTCGCAAAGAAATCCAGCGTGTTGCGAGCCCTTTCTTTCGCCTGGTCGCGAGTAACCCAACCTCGATCGGCGGCGATGCAGTATCCGCTCAAGGCGAATCCGGACGCGGCGATGCTCGCTACGTTGTAGCTGCGATGATCCGGTTTCCGCTCACTGCCGTCCGCAGGTGAACGATCGAGCGTTAACCCGTTCGCCGGATTCGTGCGGTCCCAAAGATACTTGAACGCACGCTTAGACATATCGTCGAGGAATGCGTCATCCTCGGGCGAGACACGAGCCGTGGGCACCGGACCAGTCGGAGCGGGATCTACCGTGACCACACTCTGCGGCTGTGAAGCGAGCGGGCCGAGTTTCGGGTCCACAATCTCGAATATGCTCTGGCTTCCGTTATCGCTGCTCGTACCGACGATCACCTGAAATTCACCCGGTTCAAGCACCGGCTTCAGGTCGCGGCCAAGGAACATGAGATCCTTCGGCGTGATCGTAAACTCGACTTTTCTAGTTTCCCTCGGTTGAAGGGTGATCCGCTGAAACCCTTTCAATTCGCGCACTGGACGTGTCACGCTCGCCGCTAGATCGTGAATGTAGAGCTGAACTACTTCATCGCCAGAGACCCGTCCACCGTTCGTTACTTCCACACTCGCTGTCAAACTCTCGTTCAGCCCGACTTGCGTTTTGCTAATAGTCACAGGGCTCAGACGAAAATTGGTATAGCTGAGCCCATAGCCGAACGGATAGAGCGGCGCGTTACTAGTGTCTAAGTACTTTGACGAATACTTGTTCGACTCAAGCAGCGGCCGACCCGTGTTCTTGTGGTTGTAGTAGACGGGTATCTGGCCGACCGACCGTGGGAACGTGATCGGCAGTTTGCCGCCTGGGTTCGCGTCGCCAAACAGCGTATCGACGATCGCAGGTCCGGCCATCGTTCCCGGGAACCACGCGAGGAGGATGGCCGGCGAATTCTCGGCGAGCCAGTTGATCGTTAGCGGCCGCCCGCTGATAAGCACGACTGCATAGGGCTTGCCGGTCGCATGGATTGCCTTAACGAGATCAAGCTGATATCCCGGCAGGTCGATGTTGCTTCGCGACGCCGCTTCACCGCTCATCCCCTGGCCTTCGCCGAGGACGAGAACGGTAAAGTCCGAGTCCTTTGCCGCGTCGACAGCGTTGGCAAATCCTGCGGTCGAGCTGCAAGGAATGTCGCACGCCTCCTCATACCGCATCTTCATCCGTGGATACTTCTGGCGCATTGCCTCGACTACCGTGATCGGATCGGTCGGCTTTCCGTCGCCGGCCCAATTGCTGTTCATCTCAGCCTTGTTATTTGCGAGCGTTCCGATGATCGCGATCTCGCCGATATTCTTCTTGATCGGAAGCGTTTCCGTCTCGTTGCGAAGCAGAACAAAGCTCTTTTCTGCGGCAAGTTTTGCGACCTCGCGATTCGCCTGGCTGAACACCTCGCGTTTCTCTAGCTCCTCATCTGCCCATGGGTTGTCGAACAATCCCAGTCGGAACTTGATCCGTAGAATGTGGCGAACCGCTGTATCGATCGTCGCCATCGTCACCTTCTTCTGCTTGATCAGGTCCTCGCCGTATTTGTTGTAGTAACGGCTGACCATCTCCATATCGGTACCCGCGTTCAAGGCATACATGGCTGCGTCTGCTTCGGTACGCGCGAGGCCGTGGAACATTAACTCCATCACAGCCGTGTAATCGCTTACCACTAGTCCGTCGAACTTAAATTCGTCGCGAAGCACTTTTTTGAGCACAAACGGATTGCCGGTGGCTGGAACACCGTCGAGGTCGTTGAACGACGTCATGAACGAACCGACTCCCGCATCGACGGCGGCCTTGAAAGGCGGGAAATAATATTCGCGAAGAGCCCGCTCCGAGAGGTTTGTGGTATTGTAGTCGCGTCCACCCTCAGCGGCACCGTAACCGACCCAGTGTTTCGCGGTCGCCAATATCTTGTTTTTCGCACTGTAGTCGGTTCCCTGAAATCCACGAACGCGGGCCGCGGCGGCCTTCGACCCGAAATAAACGTCCTCACCCGCCCCTTCAATAATGCGTCCCCAACGCGGATCGCGGGCGATATCGAGCATCGGCGCAAACGTCCAATGCACGCCCGCCGCCCGAGACTCAGCCGCGGCGATTGCCGCAGTACGTTCCATCATCGCAAGATCCCAGCTTGCAGCTTCCCCAAGAGGCACCGGGAAGATCGTTCGGTAACCGTGGATAACATCAAAGCCCAGAAGGATCGGGATTTTAAGCCGCGACTCGAGCGCCGCACGCTGAAGTTCATTCGTCATCTTCGCCCCGCGTACGTTCAGCGTCGAGCCGAGCAAACCTTTGCGGGCAAGGTCAAGGTGCTCGGGCCGATACATGCCGTTCGAATCGCCGTCGAGTTGTTGAAGCTGTCCGAGCTTTTCGGCAAGCGTCATCTGAGCGATCAGCGCGGTGATGCGGCGTTCGATCGCCTGGTCCTTTGCGGAAAGTGAAGGGCCTGCGGCCGAACTACGCTGACTCGATACCGTATTGCCACCCGACCCGGCGATAATGGCGAACACGAAAAATGCAGTGATGAGTTTCTTCATAACTTTCTAAGGTTCAGACAATATAAAGGTCGCGGCCGGCACGCTCGACGATGAGCGTATTTTCGTCTCCGCGGTAACTTTCGATATCGAATTCTGCCGGATCCGCGTACGATAGATTCGCAGCCTCGCATCGCTCCCGCGAGATCGCGGACGATAGCGTGATCCGAAACCGTTGGTCGCCCCCCGAGCGCGAACCATAGGCGACGTGCGCCAGATGAGCTGCTACGCAGAGGTCTTTAGCAATGTCGGGTGATGTATCAACCAGTTCTCTGATCCGCTCGATCGGTGCATATCCGAAGCGCTCGATCCCCTCGCCGTGCGTGCGCGAAAACTCGGTGATCTGCGGAGCATATATAACGAGCTCGCCGCCGTCCTCAATGATGCCTCCTAGCTTGTAGCTAGCCTTGCCGCCTGTCCAAAGTTCGTCGTAATGGCTATCGAGCAACGCAAGCACTCGGCGATACTTTCGTCCCGTCCGCCGAATGTGAACGTCGTTGCTCACCTCCGCGGCGGCTCGGAAGCTTCCGCCCAGGTCGCCGCCAAATAGGCCGTAAGTCCTCATTGCTCCGCCATCACCCCGAGAGACGACCGAGGAAAAGCATATGATCGGAAGCTCGACCATTTCCGCAGCCGTTTCGATCATCTGCCGCACGGGTGTTTCGATGCGACCGATCACATTCTAGATTCCTGCAAGTGCTCCGATCCAGTGGGTTGCGTTCGTCAGTTCTCGGCCCGACACGCCGGGGAAGAGATACTTCGCGCCGCCCGCGAATCCTGCGACCTCATGGGGCACGACAGATCCGAATATCAGAATGTAGTCGCAATTAGAAGGCGTTAATCTCCTGTTCACGGTCACCTTAATAGTCTCGCTGTAGGCTCCGTCGGTAAGGGCCGAGACGGTCTCCCATCCAATCTCGCCGAGTTCGATCAGCTCATTCGGACCGTTCCAGTTATGGTCGTGGATAACGCTATCGCGAGACCAATCCGCCCAGACCTCGCGGCCGGTTTTCATGTTCTTCTCCGCATCGGTCATAGCGGGGTGAGTGCCCTGAGCAACCAGAATCTCGAACATTGCGGGCCGCTTGTACGTCAGCTCCTCAATGGCCATCGGAAGCAGAATGTCCGTGATGTCGTCGCGCGTCTTGTCCGGAATGATCGCAACGATCCGAGAGCCTTCGGGAATCGCATCCAGCGACCGTGCGACGATCTCGCGAAGCTCCGTTCGTCCGAGGTTCGAGTCCCGCGAGCCTTCGCCAAACACATTCGCACGTTTTCCCGCGATCGTAACGCTCATACAGGAGATTGTATATGGTGCCGGCACATCACCTTGCAAATGGCTCAAACTTTCCGCTAGAGTCACTCCAGTGTCATCATGAACGGCAGAGGTTTCAATGTTTCCCGGTCGATATTCTTTCCGTTTGCATTTTTAGCACTGCTGGCCTGCCCGGCGGCCTTCGCACAGGATTTGTCGGTCGATGGACAGCTCAGGGATGCCGCCGCAAACATTCGCAATGCTCGCATTGGCGAAGCGGAGACCACCTTGCGCCGTTTAGTTTTAAGGTCCCCCCTGAATGCCGACGCTCACAATCTTCTTGGAATCGTTCTAGAACAGAAAGGCAACACTTCCGAGGCCGAGCGGTCATACCGTCGTGCGCTCCAGTTGAGCCCGAAGGCGGTTTCACCACTCGCAAACCTGGCGGCTTTGCTTGCAAAGACGGGGCGGACGCTTCCTGCCATAGCGGCCTTTCAATCTGTCCTTCGGATAAGGCCTAACCATCCGGAGGCCACGATCAATCTTGGCTTCTTATTCCTATCGATCCGCCAGTTCGATAAGGCCGTTGAATTCCTCACAAAAGCAGATCGAATCAAGCCAAACGATTTCGAAACGAACCTGGGCCTTGGCAAAGCTCTTTATCAAACCGGCAGTTTCGAGGAGGCAATTGCTAAACTTCGAGCCGCAGTCGCGATTCAAGGCAATAGAGTCGAACCGGCCTACTGGCTTGGAATGATCGCGCTTGCCAAGAACAACCTCGCGCCGGCCTCCGACTACTTTCGAGAATCTGTTGCTTTAGGACCCGATCATCCCGGCGCAAATTTCATGCTCGGCGAGATTCTTGCTAGACAAAACAACTACTCTGAAGCCAAAACTTTTTACGAGAGGGCCCTGCAACTCGACTCGACAAACCCCGCGTACCACATTCGACTGGGAGGGGTCTATCTAAAGCAAAGTGAGTTCGACAATGCTTATAGGATCTTTGCCATTGCCTCGGACAAATTTCCGGCCGTGGCTGAAATTCATTACCTTTTTGCAATTGCAGTGCGGGCCAAAGGTGAACTAGATCTGGCTCTTCAAGCTTTGAAGAAAGCCTTGCTGCTAAAGCCGGATTACGTCGAGGCCATTGCCCTTACCGGGGCTGTGCTAATCGACAGAAACGACCTCATGCAGGCCGAAAAATTATTGCGGCAAGCAGTAGGGCTCAACCAGAACCAATTTAACGCTAATCACGATCTAGGGCGCGTACTGGTCAAAACCCGGAGATTTGCAGAGGCCCTTCCGTTTCTTCAGCGAGCAAGCAAGATCATTCCGGATAACGCCGAGGTTCACTATCAACTTTACTTAGTCTTTTTGCGGCTCAAACAACCAGACAACGCGGCACGCGAATTGGCCCTGTACAAACAACTTTACGGAAAGTGATCCTCCGCACCGCAGCCGGTGCTCCAAGTTTGAGACAAAAAGGAGCTTGCTGCGACTGTTTAGAATCAAGCTCATATCAATTCTTTAATATCTAGAAGCTAAATCGCATTTGAAATTCTCCAACTCTTCCTGCTTGTCCGGCCGTTGCCGTGGCGAAGCTGTTTCGGGTTACCCTAGTCGGGTCACTGTTAGCCGTGAACGGCACCAGATTCAAGTTGTTGAAAATGTTGAAGAAATTGAAACGAATGTCCAAGGCCGCATTTTCACCAAAAAATCCCGAATCTCCGAATTGAAATTTCTTCGCGATCGACATATCGACGGCAAAATATTTTGGCCCTCGAAACGTATTTCGACCGATTCCAGGAGCATTTCCAGCAAAGGTATTGCCGACAATTGTTGTACCGAATACGGTCGTCGGAACTGATCCGGCGAAAAGGCCGCCCGGCTGTAAGAAGTTGTCGTTCGAATTGCTAAGAGGCTGCGTTCCGTTGTAGCTGGTCGGGCGAATCGGCCCAAAACCCCGGCCGCTCGGCCCGACAAGGTCGCTTTCTAGTTTTGGCGTCCAAGGAAACCCCGTATGATGGGTTGCGATTCCGCTTAGCTGCCAGCCGCCCAACAGTTCAGGAGCCCATAGGTGTTTCGGGTAAGGTATCTCCCAAATTCCCGTCATCGTGAAATTGTGCCTGACATCGAAATCCGATGGGCCCCGTTCCTCTTTTTGATCGATCGGATAGCTTTGATTAGTGCAGAAGCACGATCCTTCAAACGATGCAGTATCGATGCCCTTACTAAACCGATAATTGGCATCAAAGGAAAATTGTTTAGCAAATCTTCCCTGCAAACGAGCCAGCAAGGCATTGAAACTGCTATTAACATCCGAGCTGGCAAAGAATGCCGCACCGATCAGATTGTTCGAGGTAGGAGCGGTTACATGAAGGGGAAGAATTCTAACGAAGTGGCGCCCTTGAGCTCCAGAATAACCCAATGTAGCGACCATTTTCGCGGGTAACTCATATTGGCCTTCCAATGAGTACCGCATTACATAGGCCGTATCTATATCTCGCGGCGCTCCATAGATCTCAAGATTCCCCCCGAGTGGTAATCCGTTCGCGTTTGTTCCCGCCAGCACGGGGTTGGCCGGGTAACCGAAGACGGTTCCATCGGTGCTAGATACATAGCTCATTCTACCGCCCAGGAAGGGATCCCACGGGCCAGCGCAACAAAATCCGTTGTTTCGTCCGTTAGGCGGGTTGCGTCTCGCCTGCGCTAACAAGGCGTTGGGAAGCCGGTCAAATCCTAAGCCCGCACCTCCGCGGATCACCAATTTACTCTCGAACATCTGCGGGCTCCAGGCAAAGCCAAGCTGCGGAGCAAAATTGTTATAGTCTTTGTCGTACAGCGTCTTATCGGTTACGATCGTCGCTCCCGCTAAACCGCCATTTGCATCCGGAAGTAGATTTCCAAGGACGCCGTCGCTTGCGGTTACCGGAGAGTAGTAGCTCCAACGCAAGCCAAGATTTAAAGTTAAGTTCGGGCGGAATTTCCAATCGTCTTGGACAAAAAATGCTAGC
>JBDSLC010000193.1:0-96256 GCA_039916585.1 Pyrinomonadaceae bacterium
TTCGGCAAGACGGAATCGAACATCACGGCCAAACAGCCGCTGATGGTCCGTCCGTCGGCGCCAAGATTCCTAAACTTCGGCGATCAGATCCAATTGCCGGTCGTGATCCAAAACCAGACCGATAAGGATATGGCAGTCGATGTCGCCCTAAGGACTTCAAACGCTCAGATCCTTGACGCCGTGAGCGGCGTTGCAGGCGGGACGCCTGCGGTCCAGTCGGGACGGCGTGTACTAGTCAAGGCCAACTCACGTGAAGAGGTTCGATTCCCAGTAACTACGGTAAAAGCCGGCACGGCGAGATTCCAGATCGCGGTCAGCTCAGGCTCGTTCGCCGACGCCGCCGAGATCTCGCTGCCGGTGTGGACGCCCGCGACGACCGAAGCATTCGCCACCTACGGCACGACCGACGAGAACGGAGCCATCATTCAGCCCGTCCAAACGCCGGGCGATGTCTATCCGCAGTTCGGTGGGCTCGAGGTCACCACAAGCTCGACTCAGCTTCAGGAACTGACCGACGCGTTCATCTTTCTCGCGACTTATCAGTACGCATGCTCCGAGCAGATCTCGTCGCGGATGATCTCGATCGCCGCGATGAAGGATGTGCTCTCGGCATTCAAGGCTAAGGACATGCCGTCTGCCGATGCTCTTAACAAACAGTTCGCACGCGACATCGAGATACTTCAATCGCGTCAACGAAGCGACGGAAGCTTCGGCCTGTGGAAACGCGACCGCGAGCGGTACGAATATCCGTTCCTGACGATCCACGTCGCTCACGCTCTTGCACTCGCGAAGGCGAAGGGTTACAAGGTGCCGGACGAGATGCTCAACAAGACCAAGCCGTACTTGAAGAACATCGAGAACTATATGAAGGACCAGTGGTATATGTCGTCACCTCAGGTCCGCTGGACGATCTCGGCATACGCTCTGTACGTCCGCGATATGATGGGCGACAAGGACGTTGCGAAGGCGAAGAAACTTCTCGCTGAGGCACGCGTCGCGTCCGCCACAGGCGACACGGCGATGTACGACACCAAGATGCCTTTCGAGGCACTTGGCTGGCTGCTTTCAGTCATTGCCGACGACCAAGGCTCGACGGCAGAGGTCGATCAGATCGTGCGGTTCCTCTTGAACCGCACGACCGAAACCGCCTCGACCGCAAACTTCGTCACCAACTACGGCGACGGAGGTTGGCTGATCATGCACTCGAACCGGCGTGCAGACGGCGTGCTGCTTGAAGCGATGATCAAGCTTCGCGGAGCGGGTCGCATCGGTGCGGGTGAAGACCTGATCCTCAAACTCGTCCGCGGCCTCTTGGCGCATCGCAAGAAAGGCCACTGGGGAACAACGCAAGAGAATGTGTTCATCCTGCTCGCGATGGACAAATACTTCAACGCGTTCGAAAAGGTCACGCCCGACTTCGTCTCGCGTGTCTGGCTGGGCAACACCTACGCCGGCGAGCAGACATTCAAGGGCCGCTCGATCGATTCGAACGAGCTGACCATCCCGATGTCGTATCTGGTTGAACAGGGCGGCACGTCGAATCTTCTGATCGACAAACAGGGAGCCGGACGCCTCTATTACCGCATCGGAATGAAGTACGCGCCGAAAAACCTCAAGCTCGAACCGGCCGATTACGGATTCACGGTGCTTCGTAAGTACGAGGCGATCGATAATGCAGATGACGTGAAACAAAATGCCGACGGTTCGTGGACGATCAAGTCAGGTGCTCGGGTTCGCGTCCGGCTGACGATGGTCGCACAGGCACGGCGATACCACGTCGCGCTTGTCGATCAGCTTCCTGCCGGTCTTGAGATCCTCAATCCGTCGCTTGCAACTACCGAGGCAATTCCTCCGGACGCAGGCGGCGGCAATACTAACGTCGCCGAGATCGGCAGTCCGGGCATCGGCCGCAACTACTATTGGTGGCGAATGAACTGGTTCGAACACCAGAACTTCCGTGACGAACGTGCCGAAGCATTCTCGTCGCTCCTGTGGGAAGGTGTCTACAATTACACCTACGTCACGCGCGCGACCACGCCCGGCAAGTTCGTCGTCCCGCCGGCCAAGGCAGAGGAGATGTACGCTCCCGAAACCTTTGGCCGAACGGGTACGGACTTCGTTACGGTCGAGTAATTTCGACTCATCGCGGAGTACGATTCCGGTACCAAAAGTGAAATCGACACTTTGCGCAAGATCGCGGTGTCGGACCGGCGGAAAACTGTTCAGGTGGGATGTGGCACGTGCCACATTCCGATCGCGAAATGCTGTTGTGGAGTGCCAAACACAGTAAATATCGGCATCCCACCTTCTTTTTGCACCCCTCGAATAAAAATGTGGCACGTGCCACATTGTCCAAATAACGACTTCAGTCACCTTGAGATCCGGTGTCAGAAGGGCCCATTTGACCAATTTGAAACGCGCTTTTAGGGCTCCAGTTGCGCACCCTTGTTGGTCAGAATGCCCCCCGAGCGCAGACGCTGAAGTTTGGCCTTGCTGCTATGCTAGAATCCGCGTTAGATGAAACATATCTTTCTTGCGCTTATCCTCACCGTGTTCGCCGGCGGCTCGTTCGCTCAATCACCGGCGTCCAAGATCTTCGAGACGGAAAAGGCCTTCGAGAAGATGGCCGCGGAGAAGGGTGTCAGTGCCGCGTTCATCGAATTCATGGCGCCTATGGGCGTGATGTTCGTGCCGGAGCAGCGAAACGCCCGCGAATTCTGGAAGAGCATTCCGCCGTCGACGTCCTATCTAACCTGGAACCCGATCTGGATCGACGTCGCTTCGAACGGCACGCTCGGATACAGCATCGGCAACTCTATCCGACGACCGAAAGGCAAAGACGATACGGAGATGGTCTACGGGCACTACATATCGATCTGGACCCGCCAGTCCAACGGCGAATATCGAGCGCTGCTCGATGCTGGGATAAACCATCCGAAACCAGCTTCGGTCCCGACGGAATGGAAGTCGCCCGCGGATTCGGGAGCGGATAAGAACGAAGGCAGATTGTCGGCGGCAGATTCCGCCGTACCTTTCTATGCCACCGTCGAAGCCAATGCTGTAAAAGCCTACAAGAGTTACCTGACGGACGACGCGATCATGATGAGGTCAGGTAAGGAGCCTTTTATCGGTAAGAAGGCTGCCGTCGGATACATCGAAAACGAGAAGCCAACGATCCGATTCTCGAAACGTAAATCGTTTGTCGAAGGTCCCGATCTCGCGTACGTTAACAGCATCTACTCGATCGTCGACAAGGCCGGCAAAGAGATCGAAGGCGGTAATTTCGTCCAGGTCTGGAAGCTCAGAAAACGGAAGTGGCTGATCGCGGCCGAGGCGCTGATCGCGAGTCCGAAGAACTAATGAACCCAAGCGTACAGGAAAGCAAGGTTGATTCGGCGAAGGTAGTCGAGATACTCCGGCTCGAAGCTTCGTCGATCGATGCGGCTGCCGACCGGCTCGATACTGCTAGTGTTGAGATCGCCCTTCGATTGATCGCGGATTGTGATGGAAAGGTTATCGTCACCGGTGTAGGCAAGTCTGGAGTTATTGCTCAAAAGATCGCACAGACACTAACGAGTACTGGCACTGTTGGAATTTTCGTCCATCCCTCCGACGCCCTCCACGGTAGTCTCGGCGTCGTAAAACACGGTGACGTCATCATTGCCCTCAGTAACTCCGGCGAGACAGACGAGATCCTTGCGATCATGCCCACTCTAAGGCAGCGAAAGGTTTCGGTGATATCCATCGTTGGGAATGTTGATTCATCCCTTGCGCGCCAATCTGATGTAGTACTCGATGCTTCGGTCGACAAAGAAGCCTGCCCGCTCAACCTTGCCCCAACAACATCGACCACCGTGGCCCTCGCCATCGGTGATGCACTCGCGATGACCGTAATGGAATCGCGAGGCCTAACCGCCGAAGATTTCGCTGCAAACCATCCGGCCGGACGACTCGGCAAACGTCTCACACTTACTGTCGAAAGCCTGATGCACGGTAGTCCCAGCGTCGCCGAAGATGCAGGCTGGCTCGAAGTCGTGAAAGCGATCTCGAAACACTCGCTCGGCGCGGTCAACGTTGTCGACAACGCCGGGAAGCTGGTCGGAATCGTAACCGACGGCGACCTGCGGCGGACGATCGAAAAGACCGATCCGTCCGATTTCAGCTCTTTGAACGCTTCGTCGATGATGACCGGCGACCCGATCACCGCATCGCCCGAAATGCTTGCCTACGACGCTCTTCAGCTAATGGAAAACCGACCATCGCAGATATCGGTCCTACCGGTTGTTGCGGACGGCAAGTGCGTGGGGATCTTGCGGCTGCATGATGTTGTGAGGAGCGGCTTATGAGGAGCATCTTCGAAGATCAACGGCTGACGTTGGCGGACGGAGTCGGGCGCCTTGAATCTCTCGGGTTGAATTATATGCTTACGGGGTCAGTCGCAATGTTGCGATTCGCGCCGGGCCGCATGACAAACGATATCGATATCGTCGTGCAGCTCGAACAACGTGATCGTCTGCGATTCGTAGACGCATTCGCCGACAATTACTACATTCCCGAGGAGAAGATTTCGGGAGCGATCGACCGATCATCGATGTTCAACGTACTCAACAACGAAACCTTGGTAAAGATCGATATTGCACTCGTTAAGCCTACGGAATTTCATAAGCATGCGTTTGAAAATAGAGAGCGAGTAGACATCTGGGATATCGAGGTTTGGGCAATTCGACGAGATGATCTGATCGTATCGAAGCTCTATTGGGCAAAAGATTCGCGGTCCGAGCGGCAAATGCGGGATGTGGTCACCGTGATGATGAACGGGTTTGACGCAGACTATATCAAACCATGGGTGAAGGCACTTGGTGTCGTCGACCTGTACGATCAATGCGTTGTGGAATGGGAGAAGACTAATGTTTGAGGACACTTCACCCGAAATGTTGAGGCTCCAGAATCGACTGTGGATGGAACGGACGGTAGCCCAGAGAGCGGAGGCGGCCTTTGGCCTCTTTGCCCTCAGCCGTCGAGCGATCATCGACTCTCTCCCTAAGGATCTTTCCGATCGCGAGTTCAAACGCCAGTTGTATTTTAGGACTTACGGTGAGCATTTGCCGGATGATTATTTCAAGGATGAGGTTGAGAACGATGGTTAGAAGTTTTATCGCATTGTTCGCGGTTTTGTTTTCTGTAGGCTTAACCCATGCCCAGCAGAAAGCCGAGGTTACGATCAGCCTTAATGAGGCCTTCTTCGATGCCGCCCTCGAATCTCTCTTCCAAGGCGGAGCGCCGTTGGAGTTTTCGATCGCGGGAAATCAGCTGAACCGCGGAGACGCCGAGAAGCGGAGAAATTCAGGGAACGGGCCCCAACCTATTGATGCTGGCTATCGGCAGAGTGAAACTTCGTTCTCCGCGTCTCAGCGACTCCGCAGTGACAATCACGAATGTTCCGAGACGATCAAGATTCAGCGAGAGATCAACGGCGTGCGTACCGCGGTGAGGTTCCGCGACGGAAAGATCCTAGCTCCGCTGGCGTTCTCGGGAAATTACAATCCTCCGTTCGTCGGTTGCGTTGCATTCAGCGGTTGGGCAGAAAGTGTGATCGACCTTGAGTTTGATCAGAACGCTCAACGGCTCGTCGCCCGAGCTCGAGTGCTGAACGTGAATCTGAGTGGCAGTGGCGGGCTCGGCGGTTCGGTCGTTGCAAGACTGGTTCAAAGCTCGATCGACAAAAAGGTGAATCCGATCGAACTCTTCCAGCTGAGCAAGCTTTCTTTCGCCTTCCCGGTGAAAGGAAGCGAACTCCAAATGAGAGCGACGGGTATTCGACACGAGCTTCAAAACGGCGCGATCAACGTTGTTGTTAGTTATGAATTCGTTAGATAGGCGGCGTGCGCAAATCGTTCGGCCGACTCACGTTTTCGTTCGGAAATGTACTGAATTTGGCGAAATCACTGGATAATATCTGCGTTTTATCTCTGGAACAAAATTTGCAACGAGACTGTCGAAGCCCTAACTCTCTCGTGGGCGATCGAATCCGGAGGAAGAAAAAATGCAGAAAAAGAATATTAGTCGGATCGGATTTGCGGTAGCGGTTGGCGGAGCCGCCATATTTGGGCTCGCCACTGATGCCAGCGCCCAAGGTCGCGGACGTGAAAAACGGGAGACCCGCGGTCAGGCTACTGAGGAGAAATCAAAGCCGGAAGCGAAACCCGCTCAACCTGTACAGAGGCAGCAGCGACCACAGCCGGCCCAACGAGAACAGCCGCCTGCTCGCCAGCCGGTTCAGCGTGCGGAGCGTCCGGCTCCGATGCCGGCTCAACCACAGCAGCGAGAACGACAGCCTCAGCAGCCAGCCCAAAATCGCGGCGATTGGGGACGTGAGCGCAGCCAGCAGGTCCAGGAGCGCAACGATGTCCGGCAACAGCAGCAGCGTGATGCTCGCGAGCGTCAGCAGGCCGAGATACAAAGACGTCAGCAAGAGCAGCAACAGCGTGTAGAATCACAACGTCGCACGACCCAACAGACTCCGCGGACGGATGGAACTCGCGATCGGCAGGAGAATCGGCAGTCGGGAAACGAGACGAATCGTGGAACGTGGCAAGGTCAGCGTGATAGTGATCGAGACGTTAACCGTGACCGTCAAGGGCAGCAGAGGGCAACGGTATTCACGCCTGCGACGCGATCAACTCAAGGAACTTGGGTCGGTAATCGTACCAACGAGCGTTGGGACCGAAACCAGCAGCAGCAGATCCAACAACAGCGATACCAGCAGTATAATAACCGTTGGTCAAACTGGCAGACGATCCAGCAGCAGCGTCAGCGTCAGCTCGAACAGCAGCGACGGACCCGTTACTCGCAGTATCAACAGAGTTACTGGAACCGCCTCCAGCAGGATCGCCTAAGGCTCCAGCAGGCTCGATATTACGACAATATCTACAACAACTATCAATATAGTCGCGGTGGAATGTCGTATTACACGAGCTCATACGGGGCGCAGCAGATCCAGAACGCTATCCAATACGGATACGAGGAAGGTCTTCGATCGGGGCAGGCTGATCGATACGACAATTGGGGCTACAACTACGATTCTTCGTATGGCTATCAGGACGCGAGCTACGGCTACGATTCCTACTACGTTGGGCTCGATGAGTACAACTACTACTTCCGGCAGGGCTTCCAGCGCGGCTATGAGGACGGATACTACGACCGATATTCGTACGGCCGATACAACAACGGCAAGTACGAGATCCTGGGAAATGTCCTGAGTACGATATTCAGCTTCATAGCCAACTAGTCCAATTACGGCTCGAGTATGAATGCCTTGTCCGGTTAACGCCGGGCAGGGCATTTTCACCTTACGTGCACCAAACTCCTTTATTTACTATCCTTCAATAGTGCAAAAACCGCTCGTAGCTATCATCGGCCGGCCGAATGTCGGAAAATCGACCCTGTTCAATCGCCTGACGGGGTCGCGCAAGTCTATCGTCGGCGACGAGCCAGGGATTACTCGCGACCGTATATACGGCGAGGTTGAGTGGAAAGCAAAGACGTTCGAGCTAGTCGATACAGGTGGTATTGTTCCTGACGACGAAGCGATCATTCCCGCGAACATTTTCAAGCAGGCATCGTTTGCGATCGACAGTGCTCAAGCGATCATCTGGGTAGTGGACGCTCGAGCAGGCATCACGCCACTTGATGAAGAGATATCCGTTTTCCTTCGGAATATCGGAAAACCTATTTTCATCGCTGCTAACAAATCGGAAACACGCAGGGTCGAGGAAGAGGCGGGTGAGTTCTTCCAGTTCGGCTTTGAGCTTACGCCGCTTTCCGCGGAGCACGGAACATCGGTAGGCGATCTGCTCGACAATGTATTTGAGGTGCTTGATTTCGGCGAAGAGATCGAGGAGGGGGAACCGGACCAGATCCGATTGGCGATCATTGGGCGCCCAAATGTAGGGAAGTCTTCGCTGCTGAATAACATACTTGGCGAAGAGCGAGTAATCGTTTCACCCATCGCTGGTACGACTCGGGATGCGATCGACACCGAGTTGGTCGTAGACGGTCAGAAGTTCCAGATCATCGACACGGCGGGCATACGGCGAAAAGGCAAAACGACGGAGATGGCCGAAAAACTTTCGGTGATCATGGCGAGAAAGGCTCTCGAACGGGCTGATGTCGCGGTACTTATTATAGATGCTGTGGAAGGCGTAACCGCACTCGATGCTAATATTGGCGGCTATGCGGTGGATTCCGGGTGTTCGATAATCATCGTTGTAAATAAATGGGATGCACTTGAAGAAAAAGAAACGAATACCGTCTATGAGTTTGAGCGCGACCTGCGTCGGCAGATGAAATTTCTCGAGTGGGCTCCGATGGTCACGATCTCCGCACTGTCTGGGCAGCGAGTCGCGAAGATCCTTCCCCTGGTTGTTGAGGCTCACGTGGCTCGTAATACCCGAGTTCCGACGGCCCAGTTGAATAAGTTCTTCGAGGAAAGCATCTTGCAGCCGAAAGGCGGAACTGCTCCCGCAACGGTCAAAGGCGGAGTTTCAAGACTAAAGGTCCAGTACATTACGCAAGGCGGAATTCGACCTCCGTTGTTCGTTTTGTTCACTTCCGGCGGAAACAAGGCCGGATTGCATTTCTCCTACACTCGATATGTGGAGAACAGGCTGCGCGATGCGTTTGGTTTCTTCGCAACGCCTATCCGTCTGAAAGAGAAGCACAAAACCAAGCCTAAGAAAGTGTAAATGGAAGTCGTATTGCTGATCATCCGTCTCCTGCTGTTTGCCATTCTCGCTGTTGCGGGAGTTGGTAAATTGCTCGACCGTGAAGGTTCCGAAAGCGCAGTAAAGGCGTTCGGGATGCCGGGCCCATTGGTCACGACCTTTGCATTCCTTCTTCCGGTCACAGAACTCATCTTCGGGTTTTGTCTATTATTCGTCAGTTTCTCGTGGATCGGCGCCGCAGGTGCTTTGCTTCTGATGGTGACCTTTATTGGCGCGATGCTAATTCAGATGATCAAAGGCGAGGCGCCTGACTGTCATTGCTTTGGACAGATTCATAGCGAGCCGGTCGGGCCGAGGAGTCTGATCCGAAATATCGTCGTCGCGGTCCTGCCAATAGTCCTTCTCGTAAGCGGTCGCCAGAATCAAGGTTTTGCACTCGGCGACGCAAATGGCTTGATCGCGGCGAATGTAATTCTGGCCTCGGTCGTTGTGGCCTTGGTCGTCGGAACTTCATATGTTCGGAAATTGACGAAAGAGAATGTCGCTCTAAAGAGACAATTGGATCTGATCGAGATGCTCGAAACAGGCGGTACCCTGATGGAGCGGGATGAGGCGGGTGATCCAACTGACTCACTTCCGATAGGAGCACCATTTCCTGATTTTACGCTCCCCGATACGGCGGGGAAGATAGTCACGTTTGACCATCTAATCGCCGACCCCCTTCCGAAGCTCTTTTTGTTTGTTGGTCCGGACTGCCGGCCGTGCAAGGCGATGCTCAATGAGTTTGGAGAATGGACGCGGGAGTTTGCGGGAAGCAGCCGATTTGTATTCGTTAGTAAGGGAGCGGCTCAGGAGAACATTGAAAGGTTCGGCGGCGAACTGGCAGCCGGGATGCTGCTCCAGAAGAAAATGGAATTCGCGGCTCTTTTGCACATCAAATGGACTCCCGCAGCTATCCTGGTAGGTGCCGATGGAAATATTGCAAGCCACCCGGCCGTCGGCGATATGGCTATTCGCGATCTGGTCGGGAAACTTCGCACCGAGGATTTCACGAAAGCCGGATATCACGTCAAAAACAGCCAGAAGCGAGGCCGCGTTAAGATCGGTGAGCCCATCCCGGAGTTTTCGACTTCTGACCTTGCCGGTAACACGATCACCAGAGAGACATTTATAGGAAAACCTACCCTAACATTCTTTCTTAGCACCACTTGTAGTTATTGTGGCGAGGTGATCGATCAGATCCGTAAGTGGGAGAATTCCGCAGACCGAAACGGTACCAACGCTATCGTTATATCGGAAGGAGAGATCGAGACGCACAGGCAATACGGACTCTCGACACCGATCGTCATCGACGATGGCCATAAGCTTTCTAACAACTTGGGTATGTTTGGAGTGCCGTCCGCCGTACTGATTGATGAAACCGGCGTGATTGCTTCTGAAACTGCGGTGGGTGGCCCGATGATCTGGTCGCTGATCGGGAGAAAGCCGGAATGACGAAGTCCATCGACTGGGTCGTGACGGCACAAGACGGACGAGCCCGAACCGGAACCCTTAGAACACGGCGTTCGATCATCGAGACGCCGGTTTTTATGCCCGTGGGAACGCAGGGAACGGTTAAGGGAGTCCGATTTGAATGGCTTGAAGACGAGTTGGATGCTCGGATAATCCTCGGCAATACATACCATCTCTTTCTTCGCCCCGGCCCTGATGTGATCCGCGAGATGGGCGGCCTTCACAAATTCTCCACATGGGATCGCTCCCTGCTAACCGACTCGGGCGGGTTTCAGGTGTTTTCTCTAACTGATCTAAGAAAACTTAGTGAAGAGGGCGTCGAGTTTCGTTCGCATTTGGACGGCAGCAAGAAATTCCTCTCGCCTGAGGTCTCGATGGAGGTGCAAGCGGCTCTCGGATCGGAGATCGTGATGGTGTTCGACGAGTGTCCTCCTGGAGATGCAGGCCACGAACGAACTAAACAGAGTCTCGACCTAACACTTCGTTGGGCCAAAAGATCGAAAGACCGATTCGATGAACTTCAGGTATCGGCAGCCGACACGGGAGCAGTTTCGGCGGATGGGCTTACGGGTAAACAGGCTCTCTTCGGGATCATTCAAGGTGCCGGACATCTTGACCTTAGAGACGAGAGCCTTGCCCGGACGGTCGAGATCGGCTTTGACGGATACGCGATCGGTGGACTAAGCGTGGGGGAAGAGAAGCCGGTAATGTATGGGGTTCTCGATCATATCGCGAATAAAATGCCGGTCGATGCTCCACGATATCTGATGGGTGTCGGTACGCCTGAAGATCTGGTGGAAGCAGTGTATCGGGGCGTTGATATGTTCGATTGTGTCATGCCGACCCGGAATGGACGCACGGGCGGCGTATTTACCTGGCAGGGAAAGCTGAACATCAGGAACGCTCAGTTCATTACCGATGACAAACCTCTCGATGTCGACTGTCCTTGCTCGGTCTGCCGTCGCTACTCCAGGTCCTATCTGCGTCATCTTTATCAGGCGGGAGAGATGCTTGCCGCAACACTCATATCGCACCACAACCTTGCTTTCTATCTCGACCTGATGAGGCGCACGCGTTCGGAGATCAAGGCGGGAACCTTGGAGTTTTTCCGCAGAGATTTTCTTGAGCGGGTATCGAACAGTGAGAAATAGTCGGCGTGCGTTTTGATAATATCCGCCCTTTTGCCATAATTTTAGTTTTCTGTGTTGTACCGATTACGCAATGAATAACTTTGTCTTGTTTTTTCAAGAAGCCGGCGGCGGAAGTCTGGTTTGGAGCCTGCTTCCGTTTGTACTTATTTTCGGCATTTTTTACTTTCTCGTTATCCTGCCGCAGAAGCGGCAGAAGCAGCAACTTCAGGACATGATCGCGCAACTTAAGATCAATGATGACGTCGTTACCAATGGCGGCGTTATTGGAACGATCAAAGAGATCCGGGAAACGAGCTACGTCATCCAGAGCGCTGAAAAGTCCTTCATTGAGATCGGGAAGCAGGCTGTCGTAGGAAAGAAAGAGATCAAGTAGTAGTAGACCGTTCGTTGGAAGCTCTCCATTCTCCTGGCGGGCGTCGCTCCACCGAACCTCAGAGCAATGAAAAACAATAGTCTTTGGATCAGAACCGTGATCACGCTTGTGATCACGCTCCTTGGCATATACCTAGTCTTCGGCCCGCGCCGTGCGCCAACGGCTGCCGACTTCACGTGGAGCGGCATAAAGGCAAATCTTGCTGAGAACATCAATCTTGGCCTTGATCTTAAGGGCGGTTCGCACCTCGTGATGCGTGTTAAGACCGACGATTACCTTAAGACCTTGACCGAGAACAATGCTCAGGCAGCGCTCGCCGCCGCCCAGGACGCGCAACTTCCGGTGACGGGTAATTCTGTGGAAGCGACCGGCTCGACTTTTTCCGTTACCCTTAATTTGGGCGAAGGGGCCCAGGCAACAGCCGTAGCAGAAGAGGTAAAGAAGAAGGTCGACTTCGTGAACTGGACGGAATCGACCTCAGCGAACTCGATCACCTGGTCGCTGCCTTCTACCAATCAGACGTTATTAAAGAATCAAGCGGTGGAGCAGGCGATCAAGATCATCGAGAGCCGCATCAACGCTTTTGGAGTAAAGGAGCCCACTCTACAGCGTCACGGATCAGAATCCTCTGGCCAGATCCTTCTTCAGATGCCGGGCGTGGATGATCCGGAACGCGTGAAGCGGCTACTGAATGCCGATTCTAACCTTCAACTTATGAAGGTTGTAAGCCCTCCGACGCCAAACTTGGCGACGTTCCCTACCGAGGAGGCGGCCAAACAGTCGTTAGGCGGCGCAGTTCCATCAAATCGACGAATTTTCCCATATCGGGAGCGGGACAAATCGGCAGATCCCAAGAACCCTCAAGAGCCGGTAACTCAGTACATTGTTGTCGAATATCCAGCGGTTGTTGACGGAAGCGAATTGAGAGATGCAAGTGCAGTCTCTCGTACGGGCAACCAAGCCGACTATCAGATCTCGTTCTCGCTCAAACCATCTGGCGCAGCTAAGTTCGGTGATTGGACGAGCAAGAATATTAACAACTACATGGCTGTCGTTCTTAATGATGAGGCCAAGTCAATTGCATTTATTCGATCGAGGATCGACGACCAGGGCGAGATCTCCGGAACATTTACCAAAACGAACGCGGATGATCTTGCGTTGACCCTACGTTCCGGCGCTTTGCCCGCAAAGATCGAGTATCAAGAAGAGCGAACTGTCGGCCCGAGTCTTGGAGCGGACTCTATTCAGGCGGGCGTCACCGCGTCGGTTGCGGGCTTGATCTTTATTGTCGCATTCATGCTGATCTATTACCGCGGCTCCGGAATAAATGCCGTCGTCGGACTGGTGCTCAATCTGCTTTTGACGATGGCCGCGTTGATCGTTTTGGACTCGACCCTGACCCTTCCGGGAATCGCCGGTCTTATCCTTGGTATTGGCATGGCTGTTGACTCAAACGTGCTTATCTTCGAGCGTATGCGCGAAGAACTGGCGGGCGGGAAGAAGGTCGCCGATGCCGTACAGGTCGGGTTCGATAAAGCCTTTGTCACGATCATTGACTCGCACGTAACTACCATCCTTTCGGCAGTGATCCTTTATCTATATGGTTCGGGTCCGATCCGAGGATTTGCTGTAACGCTTATCCTTGGGTTGCTGATCAACCTTTTCTCCGCGGTATTTGTTTCGCGGACCATCTTCGGATGGGTCCTTTCGCGAAACCCGAATATGGAGAAACTTAGTATCTAGTTTTGATTTTCGGGTAGTCAATACACCGAAGTGAGTGCAATTAAAAAGTAATGTTTCAAATTCTTCCGAAGATCAATGTTGACTGGATGGGCATCCGAAAGCCGCTCATTGCGATCTCAATAGTCGTTTTGCTTGCCGGCCTGATATCCGCTATTGGACGTCAGATCACGCCGGGTGGTTCCGACGCCTTCAACCTAGGCGTTGACTTTCAGGGTGGTACCGTTATCACCGCGAAGTTTAAGCAGAAGCCTAGTGTCGACGATATCCGAAACGCATTGAACAATGTGGGAATCAATGAGCCGATCATTCAGGATTCGACCGATAAGACCGACGAGGTCCTTATCAAGGTTCCTCTTTTAGAGGGGACCGGCGAAGCAAAGACGGAAGCTGAAACTGTTAATCAGGTTGCGGCAGGTCGTGAATCTGTAAAAAACGCTCTGAATTCCTTTGGACAGGAAGCTTCCGCCGAACTTTCACTCCCGAATGATCCAAATGCCGCGTACAAGATAGTCGGTACAGATTCAGTTGGCCCGGTTGCTGGCGCCCAGCTTAGGAATCAAGCGGTGATCGCAACGCTTCTTGGAATGATCGGGATCCTTTTGTTCATCGCCTTTCGCTACGACTGGACGTATGCTGCCGGTGCGGTGATCGCGGTATTCCATGACGTTCTGATAACCCTCGCGTTCTTCTCGATCTTTCAGTGGGAAGTTAGTCTTACCGTACTAGCCGCATTCCTGACACTTGTCGGGTTCTCGGTCAACGACTCGATCGTTATCTTCGATCGGATCCGCGAGAACGTATCGCTCAGTCGCGACAAGTCTGTTTACCAGCTCACCAACGATTCGATCAATCAGACGATGTCTCGAACCATCGTGACAAATGGATTGGTGTTTTTATCGGTTCTCGCTTTGGTGTTTTTCGGCGGAGAGGTTTTACGAGGATTCTCGTTAGCATTATTTGTCGGTTCTATCGCGGGAACCTATTCAACTATCGCCATCGCAAGTCCGATCGCTCTCTGGTGGCAAGGAAAGATCGGCGCCGTTCAGATGAAAGACGTTTCTGTAAAGCAGCCCGCCGGCGAGAAGCTCGCTTCGGCATCGCGACGCTCGGTTACACGTCGGCCTGTAACCCGATAATTTCTCTGGAACAAAATCTGATAGTTGGTGTCTAAATTACCGTACAACTACCGCGTCCGATCGGACTGGTTGATCTTGATGTGGATGTAGAGGGATGTGATAAGCGTTTGTAATAAACCTGAGTGTAAAGTTTCGTCAAACGTTATAAATCGTGCCCGTTATTCTTGACTTTCGTATTGTAAGTAAATAGACTTCTCTACGTTGCTGGTCAATTAGAATTTGCATCTGCGTCTTTCGTGAATTTCGAGTTCGGGATTCGGGAATGTCGGATTTCTTTATGTTGCCGGCAGTCTTGATAACCCCGCACAGTCAATAATATTGATTCGATCTTCACTGAAAATCGCGGCGCTAGAAGCTGCCCAAGGCTTTCGTTTCAGAGAGTGTGGGTATCTCTACAACGCCGGTTTTGTGTGGATACATCTAAGTTTTGGAAGGTTTTCGCATACCCTGACCTAGGTTTGTTCTGGTAGAGAGGGGA
Organism: Pyrinomonadaceae bacterium; assembly: GCA_039916585.1. Lineage (GTDB taxonomy): Bacteria > Acidobacteriota > Blastocatellia > Pyrinomonadales > Pyrinomonadaceae > OLB17. The sequence continues at coordinate 15,117 of JBDSLC010000193.1, forward strand.
GGAAGATACGATGTTAGACCAATTAGTAGAATCACGAAGCCACGCCGGGGAGGGCAAAACGAGAAACACCCTGATCTTGGGGACACTTATCGTTCTTGTTTTTGTGCTCACGACGATGTGGGGAGTAAGTCTTTTTGGCAAGGACTATGGCATGGGTGGCGACGATCTTTCGCTTGATACGCTAGTCGCTCCGCCGGTTATTGAGGAAGCTCCCGAACCGGAGCCGGAGAAACAGCCGGAGCAACAGAAAGATCCTAACGTTGATATCCGCAAGGAGATCATCGCAGCGATGACCGAGACGCCGCCAAAACCACCTGACACTGTAAGCGTCGTGAAGAATACGGTGCCGCCGCGTGATCCGAACAAATTTACAGTTCAGGGTGATAGAAACTACAGCGCCCAGAACGCTCCGCCGCCAGACTACGCTGGTCCGGTAAACACTACGGGATCAGGAAGTAATAGCGGTAACTTTGGTGGTGGTGGTGATGGTGATGCTGCAACGCCTCCGCCGCCGGCTCCGCCAAAACCGAAACCGGTTCCGAAGCAGATATCGGGTGGTGTGCTCAATGGTAAGGCGACGAGCCTTCCGAAGCCTCCGTATCCTCCGGCAGCCCGTGCCGTTCGGGCAGCAGGTGCCGTGAGTGTCCAGGTTCTCATAGATGAGAGCGGTAGTGTGGTTTCTGCGTCCGCAGTTAGCGGTCATCCGCTTCTAAGAGCCGCGGCAGTTCAGGCTGCTCGTGGAGCTAGATTCAGCCCGACGATGCTTTCCGGCCAAGCCGTGAAGGTCTCCGGGGTCATCACCTATAATTTCGTTCCCTAGTGTGGGAATCAAGGGGCTCTCTTTACGAGAGCCTCTAAAAGTTTTATTCAGCTAGTGCTACGCAATAGATAAAGATTTTTCGATTTTCTTTGGAGGAAAAACCATGACCTTTTTTGCCAGCCTTTTGGGCTTGTTGATGTTCTTCGCTGAGGGCAGCACCAAGATCTCTTTCGGTATTTACGATATCGCGAAGAGTCTCACGATTCCTGGATGGATCGTTATTATCATCCTTTTGATCGAATCAGTTTACCTGATCGCTGTTGGGATCGAGCGTTGGCTCACCTACAACAAGGCTCGTCAGCAGTCACGTGCGTATGCCCCGAAGGTTGCTCAGGCCCTGAAGAACAGCAACATCGACGAAGCGATCGCGATCAGCGACAAGCACAAAGATTCGCATCTCGCTATGGTCGTATCGTCGGGCCTGAAGGAATTCAGTGCTCATCAGGGCAACACGGATATTTCGGCCGATGAGATGGAAGCGTCGAAGCGAGCACTTGATCGTGCTATTGCAGTTAAGACGGCTGAATTGAAGCGCGGGCTTTCAGGTCTCGCGACGGTTGGCTCGACCGCCCCGTTCGTTGGACTCTTCGGAACCGTTGTGGGTATTATCGGTGCGTTCGTCGCACTTGCTCAGGCTGAGAACGCCGGTATCGGTGCCGTAGGTGCTGCTATTGCTGAAGCACTGGTTGCTACCGCATTCGGTATCGCGGTGGCGGTTCCTGCTGTGTTGTTGTTCAACTATTTCACTAATAAGGTCACGAGCTTTAGTGTTGAAATGGAGAACTCGGCCTCGGAACTGGTTGACTATTTCATCAAGCAGCGCACAAAAGCTCTCAAGGGCTAGGTTAACCGAGTTTAGTTTTAGAAGGGAGAATTTTGCCATGGCCGGAAAAGTCGGTGGAACCGATGAATATAATTCGGAGATCAACGTGACCCCTATGGTGGATGTCATGCTGGTGTTGCTGATCATCTTTATGATCGTCACACCGCTGCTCCAGCAGGGCGTTACCGTAAATTATCCGAGGGACATGAATTCGCCTGATGAGGACGGAGAGATCACAAAGGACACCTCAGTCGTGATCTCGATTCCGGACAATAACAACTTCTATGTCGGCAAGGATCAGTATCCGCTTGACGGTCTTGGTGAAAAGGTGAAGACAATGATGAGGGACAAGGCTCCCGATAAACGCATTGTCTATATCAAGAGCGGTGTCGAGGTTGAATACGGAACGGTCGTCAAGGCGATCGATACGATCCGTAAACAGGATATCGACAAGATCGGACTGGTAGCAGACAAGAAGAAGGGAGGAGGCGAGTCCTCGGCGAATTGATCTCGCGGACCGCTGGTATAGCCTGCGGTCCAAGGACAAAGGAAAGTTATGGGAATGTCATCTGGTGGCTCGAAAGACGGAGCCACACCCAATATTAACGTAACACCGTTGATCGACGTGCTTCTCGTACTATTGATCATCTTCATGGTGATAACGCCGGTTAAACCGAGCAAGTTCGAAGCCAAGGTTCCTGCGGAGCCCAAGGATCAGCAGAACCTTGAAGTTAAGCCAAATCCGCTAACTCTCGTCGTAGCCATTAATGGTTCTACGAAGGGCGTAACGCTTAATAACACCGCCGCAGGTGATGTTAGCGACGCTTCGTCTCTGACCGCTCAATTGCAGGAGATCTTCAAGACACGCGAAGCAAATGGCGTGTTCCGAGAAGGCTCGAACGAGATCGAAAAGACGATCTTCATCAAATCTCCGACGTCGGTTCGTTACGGAGATGTGGTCAAGGTTATCGATGCCGCCAAGGTTGCGGGTGCGTCGCCGATCGGGCTTCAGATCGATGACCTTAGTGCTAACTGAATAAATCTGGTGAAACATGGCGACAGGTCCATGATCTGTCACCTGTCGCCACAATCGGAGTCTATATAATGAGATTGTCTCGTTTAGGGGTATTATTTTTGATTGCCGCCAGCGTGCTTGCAGGGTCAAGCTGCGGCTATTACAGCCGGATCATGTCGCGAAAAGATCTCGTCGACGGATCGATGGCATATAGGGAGCGAAAGTTTGCCGAAGCTGAGCAGCTATTTCGCAAAGCCGCAGGCCGTGATCCGCAGGGAACCACGGTGGAGGGCAAGACCGCTCAGGTTTTTCTTGCTCGAACACTTCACTCACGTTTCATCGGAGACCGACAGAATACTGCTCTAGCAGATTCAGCGATATCGGAGTATCAGAAGGCACTTGCTATCTCACCGAACGATCAGAGTTCTTACAAGGCCGTCGCAAGTCTTTACGAGAATCTTCAGAAGACGGATGATTGGCAGAAATGGGTGACTGAAAGGTCAACAAATGGATCGATCGATCCGCAGTATCGAGCTGAGGCTTTGACTGCCCTTGCGGCTAAGCAAAACACCTGCGCCAACGAGATCAGCGATACCGAAGCGACGAAGAAAACCATCAAAGGTACGGACGGTAAAGAGATATATCAGTTTGTTAAGCCCACAGATCAGGCGCAGTTTGACAAAATGAAGGGTTGTGTCGCGAAGGGGCAAGAGTTGATCGACCAGGCTGTAGCGGCTGAAACGGATCCGGTGAAAAATGCGAAGAGCACGGATCTTAAATCATTGACGGATGAACAGCTTAAGCAACTGCTAGATTCGGTAAAGATCTTCGAATCTGCACGGTCCTACAGGGCGAGCGTAGCAATTCAAGCATCAAGACTCGCAGAAATGGAAGGTCGCAACGCTGACCGGGACAAGCTAAAGGCCGACGCGGACACGTTCCGCAAGGCATACAGCGACCTTGGCGAAGTAAACCGAAACATTCAGTCCGAGGTAGATGCTCGAAAAGCAGCTGCCGATGCGGCTGCTAATGCTAACGCAAACGCCGCTAAGTAAGGGATTAGATCGATTTATTTTCGAGTGCGATGTTCGTCAATAGGCGAGCATCGCATTTCTCTGTCTAACACTCGATCTTTCGGTAGAATACTAATAGCGCTAGATGATCCGCATCGAAGACATTATTGAGAAGGTGGAGATGAATCGGCCGAATCCTGACGTCGAGTTGATTCGCCGGGCCTATCTCTTCTCAGCGCTTCATCACAAGGGGCAAAAACGGGCGTCAGGAGAGCCCTATCTTGTTCACCCGCTGGAGGTAGCCGACATACTTGCCGAGATGCGTCTAGACGAGGTCAGCGTGTCCACTGGGCTTCTGCACGATGTGGTTGAGGATACACTGGTCGATCTGGAGACGATTAGAACCTATTTCGGCGACGAGGTAACTCTCCTGGTAGACGGCCTCACAAAGATCGCCCATATCAGCGACCTTTCCAAAGAGAGGCAACAGGCCGAGAACGTTCGAAAAATGGTCCTGGCGATGATCACGGATGTTCGCGTCGTGCTCATCAAACTCGCTGACCGTCTGCACAATATGCGGACGATGCAATTTCTCAAACCGGAAAAGAGGGCCCGAATCTCCCAGGAGACGCTAGACATTTATGCCCCCATCGCCCATCGATTGGGTATGGGTAAGCTCCGCAGCGAGCTCGAAGACCTCTCTTTTCAAAACCTTTACCCCGACGAGTATAAGCGGCTCGCGAAGGACGTGGACGCACGCAGACCTGAGCTGGAGGCTACTTTAGATCGGATAAAAGAAACCATCACCGATCGTCTTCAGGAAAATGAGGTACCGATAGTTGCGATCGAAGGTAGGGTGAAGCGACTTTATTCTCTTTGGAAGAAGCTGAAAAAACAGAAGATCGCGATCGAGCAAGTTTACGATCTGATCGCAACTCGCATCATCACCGCAAACGACCGAAAGTATTGCTACTTAACCCTTAGTGTAGTGCACGATATTTGGACTCCGATACCGGAGCGTTTCAAGGATTGGATCGCGATCCCAAGAGACAATCTTTATCAGTCCCTTCATACGTCAGTTATTGGCGATGGCGGTCAGCCGTTCGAGGTTCAGATCCGGACCGAGGAGATGCACCAGATTGCCGAGGAAGGCGTCGCGGCTCACTGGAAGTACAAGGAGAAAAAGCTCGGAGCGTCAGACGAAGACGAATCACTCGACGAGCTTAGGAAGACGGTCGAGAAGTTGCTGCTGCCTTTAGTAGAAGATTCCGACGCCGATGAAGATTCAGAAGATTTTATAGAATCACTTAAGCTCGATCTGTATCCGAAGGACGTCTATGCGTTCACTCCGATGGGCAAGGTTATCCAGCTTCCACGGGGTTCGACGCCGATCGATTTTGCCTATGCTATTCACTCGGAGGTGGGAGACAAGTGTACTGGGGCGAAGGTGAACGGACGCATCATCCCCCTTCGGACCGAACTGCAGAACGGTGACGTGGTGGAGATAATGACCACGCCGAATTCTAAGCCGTCACGTGACTGGCTCAATTACGTTATAACGGCGAAGGCGAGAAACCGGGTTAGGCATTTTATCTCTGAACAACAGCGCGTCGAGTCGATCGATCTAGGTCGAAAGTTACTGGAGAAGGAAGCTGACCGATTTAAGGTTCCGCACAAGAAGTTGATAAACAGCGAGGCTGAAATGCGCCGTATCGCAAATGAGTACGGGCTTGGAAGGCCGGACGACCTCTTGGCGTCGATCGGGTATGGGAAAACATTGCCGCGAAATGTCCTTGCTAAATACCTGGGTGCCGAAAAATTCGCTGAACTCGATCCGGACAAGCGGACTGAAACCAAGATCGAAAGCGGTCTGAAAGCTGTTAAGAAACTGATCGGCCTGGGCGAGGACGCCATAATCGTCAAGGGCGTCGATAACCTCCTAACCGCGCGTGCTCGCTGTTGTAATCCTCTTCGGGGCGAAGACATCGTCGGCTATATCTCACTTGGAAAAGGGATCGTCGTTCACAATAAAAGGTGCAAGAACGTTCGCCAATTGATGGTAAATAGAGATCGCATCGTCGAAGTAGAATGGGCCAAATCCGACAAGGAGGAGATCCAGTCTGTTTCGATTCTCGTTACAACGGAGAATCGAACCGGAATGCTCGCCGGAATAACCAATGCGATCGCTGAAATTAAGACCGGGATTCGTGATGCCAGAGCGAAAGTTTCCCGCGATGATAAGGGATTCATCGAGGTGACAGTCGAGGTATATGACAAAAAACATCTGGACCGGGTGATCACGTCTATAGCGAATGTACCTGGAGTGATCGCGGTTGAAAGGTCCAATATTTGACCACCTCCTTTGATTTCCTGCCCGTTTTTCGCTAACATTTCCCTTTTGCCTCAGCGTTCGTTTACAGAACAGGGAATTGATGAAAGAAATAATATCTACCGATAGAGCTCCTGGGGCAATCGGCCCATATTCGCAGGCGATTAAGGCAGGTGGAATGTTGTTCTGTTCAGGGCAGATTCCGATCGATCCGGCCACAGGAGAGTTCGTGACCGGTGGCGTTGCAGAACAAACTGAGCAGGTATTCAAGAATCTAATTGCAGTTCTTGAAGCCGGCGGTACGAGTCTCGATGATGTTGTAAAGACGACCGTATTTCTAGCCGACATGGGGGACTTTGCAATAATGAATGACGTTTACGCGAAGTACTTCGATTTGAACAAACCCGCTCGGGCCACTGTGCAGGCTGCGCGTCTTCCGCGCGACGCTAAGGTGGAGATCGATTGTATAGCAGTGGTTTAGGGAGTTAAGGCATTAAGGCCATTCGCAGTTCATGCTTCAGGCGTGATCTTGAATACAAGAAAAGCCAAATGCCGATCTCGGCATTTGGCAACTGTTTCGAAGACCTGAATCTCCTAACTACGCGGCTTTGACAACTTTTCCGGACTTGATGCAACGAGTGCAGGCCTTGATCCGGCCATTAGCTCCAGTCGGGAGTTGGACACGAACGGGCTGCAGATTCGGATTGAACCGGCGTCGCGTCTTGTTGTTAGCGTGTGAAACGTTATTTCCAAATTGCGGCCCTTTGCCGCAGATGTCGCATCGTTTTGCCATAATAATTGCCTCAAAGTAAAGAGGTGGAGTTTTGAAAACTCAAAAACAGGATTTATAGCAAATTTGCTATCACATAGTCAAGTAATGAATAGTATCGATTCTCTTAGAGGAGTTAATTCCAAAGTGCAGATCTCAAAGAACGTTTCTCTTTTTCTCGTGTTGGCAATGGTTGCCGCATTTGTCGCGGCTTGCGGGGGGCCTGCCACTGGCGGACCAACCGATTTGAACGCCACTGCCGCCACCGTGAATGGCAAGGCCATTACAATGGAGGAAGTCGAGCGAGCGGTTAAGCAACAGTCACAAGGACAGGAAGGCCGTCTTTCTCAGTTAGAATTGGCTGGTGCCCGCTTGCAGGTCCTACAGAGTCTTGTTGAGCAGGAAGTGATGTTCCAGAAGGCGGAGAAAGAGCAAACTCTTCCGACGGACGATGAAGTCACGGCCGAGTACAATAAGCGCAAGACTGGTTCGGGCCTTTCGCAGGAACAGTGGGACGCGAAGATGAAGGAAGTCGGCGAAACCGAAGCTTCAGCCAAACTCGCGATCAAGAAAGGCCTTGCGATCCAAAAACTGACCGAAAAGATAACGGGCAAGATCGACGCTCCAAAAGACAGCGAGATCGAGCAGTTCTACAACGGAAATAAGGCCGGATTCAAAAACAAGCGTGGAGCACAGTTCGGAGCGATCGTAATCGACCCACGGGATCTTGGCGAAGGCGACACTACCAAGAATGATCTTGAAGCTCAGGCCAAGGCACGTGATATCGGAGCACGTCTTCTCTCAGGTGCTGACTTTGCGACTGTTGCTCGTGAGAACAGCGAGGATGCGGATACCAGAATGAAAGGGGGCGACTGGCGCTACTTTTCTGAAGAGGAAATGAAGCAGACCTTTCCTCAGGGATTCGCAGAAGCTGTAATGCAGCTCAACAGCGGCGACATCGTACGTCAGTTGATTCCCTTCGAAGGCCGTTATTTGATTCTGAAAGTTCAGCGTAAGCAGGAGAAGGACGAGGACCGAACGCTTGATTCGCCCGGCGTTCGTCAGGAGATCAATGAATATCTCACGAATGCCCGCAAACAGATTCTCGCCGCTTCCTACCAGGCGATGGCGATGAACGAAGCTCGGGTCGAGAATAATTTAGCAAAGCGTGTTGTTGAAAACCCGAACGAGTTGAGCGGAGCCCGTCCGGCGCAACCTGATGCTCCTGCGGCGAATGCTAATACGAGTGTTGCCCCTTCGAATACGGCTGCTTCAAATGCTGCTCCTTCGAATACCGCTCCTTCGAATGCGGCTCCCTCGAAAGCTAATTCTTCAGCTCCGGTAAATTCGACGCCCGCAAATACGAATCGTCCCTCTGCTAACGCGGCGAACGCGAACCGTTAGTTTGGAGAAATCTTGATTAGCCGGTTTATTAGGGCGTTCTAGCCTTCAATAAGCCGGTTTTTCATTTAGGTCTAACAGCAAGATGCTTTTTCGCATAGCAGAAGCAACAAAATCATATAGCGGTACGGAGATTCTTCGTGGCGTCTCGTTCCAGGTGAACCTAGGCGAGAAGGTGGGTCTGGTCGGTCGCAACGGAGCCGGAAAGACAACTGTCTTTCGTCTGATCACGGGTCAAGAGGCACCGGATACGGGAGACGTCTTCAAATCGAATAACCTGAACTTAGGCTTGCTCGATCAGCACGTAGATTTCGGAGTGACCGAGACGGTCCACACGGCGGCACTGTCGGCCTTCAAGGAGATACACGACATTGAGGCTCAAATGCGGGCTCTCGAGAAGACGATGGAGACGGACCACTCCGACGAGGTCCTGAACCGCTACGCGGAGTTGCAGATCGCGTTCGAGCAGGCTGACGGATTCACTTATGCCGCACGGGCTGAGGCGATCCTTCAGGGCCTGGGATTTGCGAAGGATATGTGGGAGCAGAGCACGTCGACCCTCTCTGGCGGTCAGAAGAATCGGCTCGGTATGGCCCGACTCCTCCTGTCAAAAGCCGACGTGCTTCTCCTCGATGAACCTACTAACCATCTCGACGTGGGAGCGGTCGAATGGTTGGAGAACTTTCTCGCCGAGTATGACGGATCTTATGTGATCATCAGCCACGATAGATACTTCCTAGACCGGACGACGAATCGGATCATCGAGATCGAGAACGGAAGAGCTGTTACTTACTCGGGCAACTATTCGGCATTCCTCGTCGAGCGCGAGCTTCGACGGGAACAACAACAGCGTGAATACGAGAATCAGCAGGCATTCATCAACAAGACTCAGGAGTTTATTCGTCGCAATCTCGAAGGCCAAAAGACCAAACAGGCGAAATCGCGTCGGACTCTCCTCCAACGGATGGATCGACTCGACGCAGTTGTGGCCGAAAAGCACGGCGGAAGTTTCGGCCTCAAGAAGGTGGAACGAACCGGAAATAATGTTCTTACTCTCGAAGATCTCTCGATCGGTTACCCTGACAAGGTTCTTGCGCAGGGGGTAAATCTATCTCTTCACCGCGGCGAGGCCCTTGGGATAATCGGCGGAAATGGAACGGGTAAGACTACGATGCTGAAAACCATTCTTGGGGAGATCGGGGACCTCGGTGGGGATATCCGCTGGGGCACGAAAGCCAACTTTGGCTACTACGCCCAGAACCTCGAGGAGCTTGAGCCGCGGAATGATGTCATTAACGAGCTCCGCCGGGTCGCCCCGTCGGCGGACAACGGCGAGCTTCGCTCGTTCCTCGCCCGCTTTCTTTTTTTTGGCGAGGATGTTTTCAAACTCGTCGGCGATCTGTCGGGAGGCGAGAAGGGAAGGCTGGCGTTGGCAAAACTCATTTATTCGCAAAAGAATGTTCTGATCCTTGACGAGCCTACTAACCACTTGGATATTCCGGCCCGCGAAGCGTTGGAAGCTGCCTTGAGCGAATATGATGGAACTATTATTACCGTCAGCCACGATCGCTTCTTCCTGGATAAGGTCGCAACGCAGATCCTTGCATTTGCTGATGACGGGATCGATGTGTTCAACGGTAACTATACCGAGTACCACGACTGGAATCAGGCTAAGCTGCGAACCAATCCTATCAATCGAGCCATCGGGAATTCACAGAATTTATCCAACGAGAAGGAACCGAACGTAACTGCACCCCAAAGTGTACGCTCAAAGAATCAGCTAGAACGGATTCAGAAACGAATCGGAGAGATAGAGACTTCCATCCACGAACTAGAGACTCGCGTCGGGACTCTCAGTATGGAGTTATCGTCGCCCGTGATCGCGAATGAGTTCGAACGCTCTGCAGTTCTGACCGAACAGATGAATTCTTTGCAAAGCCAGATCGAAGGCTTGTATTCAGAGTGGGATGTTCTCGCGGACCAACTGTAGGCATTGCTCAGACAAGCGATTTGGCGCCCACGATCCTATCAGTTGTGAACTGGCGCGGATTAGAATTCTTTCCAAGTAGGAATCCATTTCAATAATAACGTTCCGTTCAATAAACAGACGCCTAAGACTCAAGTCGGTAGTTCGGAGCCTCTTTGGTGATGATCACATCGTGGACATGAGACTCACGCAAACCGGCGGAGGTTATGCGGACGAAACGTGCTTTTTCGTGGAGTTCCGCGATATTCTTGCAGCCTGTATAGCCCATACCCGATTTGAGGCCGCCGACCAGTTGGGTAACCATATCCGCAACGGACCCCTTGTACGCAACGCGGCCTTCGATCCCTTCAGGAACGTACTTCGAGTCTGAGACGGTGCCTTCCTGAGCGTAACGATCGCTCGAGCCTTTCTTCATTGCGCCGATCGAGCCCATACCGCGATACGATTTGAAGTTTCTGCCTTGAAATAGAATGACCTCGCCCGGGGCTTCGTCAGTGCCGGCAAACAGCGAACCTATCATTACGCTGTCGGCTCCGGCCGCCATCGCCTTTGCGACGTCTCCAGAAAACTTGACCCCCCCGTCAGCAATGATCGGAACACCGGAACCTTTTGCAGCATTTACCGCTTCCGTGATCGCCATTATCTGAGGAACACCGGCACCGGTCACAACTCTAGTAGTACAGATCGAGCCTGGGCCGATCCCGATCTTCACCGCATCGACGCCAGCCGATATTAGCGCCTTCGTCGCATCCGCTGTTGCTACGTTCCCAGCGATCACCTGGAAATCGGGAAACTTACGCTTTACGGCTTTGACAGCTTCAAGGACACGGGAGCTGTGCCCGTGCGCCGTATCGACCACGATCGCGTCGGCTCGGGATTCTACCAGTGCGGCAGCACGCTCAAGAAAATCACCGGTCGCCCCGATCGCAGCTGCCACTCGTAGGCGCCCGAGGTCATCCTTAGCCGCATGCGGAAACTTAATAGCCTTCTGAATATCCTTAACTGTGATGAGGCCTTTGAGATGGCCGTCATCGTCTACGACCAGCAGCTTCTCGATGCGATGTTTCTGAAGTTTGATCTTAGCCTCTTTGAGCGTAGTACCGACCGGTACGGTCACCAGTGGCTGGTGCGTCATCACTTCCGATACCGGGATGTCGAAACGTGTCTCAAACCGTAGATCGCGATTCGTGATGATCCCGACAAGAAAACCTCCGTCGTTGACGACTGGCACGCCGCTGATCCGGAATCGTTCCATTATGTCCAACGCCTCCGAGACCAGCCTACCCTCATGAATGGTCACCGGATCTACGATCATTCCAGATTCACTGCGTTTTACCTTGTCGACCTCTTCGGCTTGTTCATCAATGGAAAAGTTCTTATGAACCACGCCAATCCCACCTTGCTGTGCAAGTGCTATGGCGAGAGCCGCCTCCGTCACGGTATCCATAGCCGACGAACACAAGGGAATGTTGAGTTCGATTCCTCGCGAGAATTTTGTTCGCGTATCGACCTCACCGGGCAGGACTTCTGAGAATGCGGGCACGAGTAGTACGTCGTCAAATGTAAGGCCTTCTTTTACGTCTTCAATATTCATGGCGTTGTTTCGAGATTACAAAAAAGCCCGCAACCGCTGGTGCAGGCCTGACCTGTTGATTTGTGACTTTTAAGCTTTCCAATTTCCTATTCTACGGAAGCTGTTTGAGTTCTCCTAATTAGGGGTCGGCCTCACGGCGGCATTCCGGTTACCCCCGGCGACGATCGGTGTCGGGCTGGGCCTAGGTATATTCGCGGACGCAGGGGATGCTCGCGGTGACGGGGTCGGCGTTGCCGGGCGCGGCGTCTGACTGTTGGTCGAATTGACGCCAACGGGTGATGGAGTTGGTGTAATCGAAGCCGCCGCCGTCGATTCGAAACTTATCGCTCCGGCATTCCATATTTGCGAGAGATTCGATGCATTGATCTCGATCTCGATTGGGATGCGTTTTGGATTTGCGGGTAGGAGCGGAAGCGTGATCTGCCTGCCGTTGACCAGCAACTGAGCGGACTGGGCAAGCGACTTAGAGTAGCTAAGCTTAAGGTTCTCACGCGGCTCAAATATCTGCGGAGCGGATGGCGTCACGGTGTTAACGCTATTCTTTCCATCGCTCGTCGCGCTTAAACTTATCGGTTGAGTTGTAGTTCTGAACTCGACCTTAATATTCTGCATTGTCGGAACTATTCCGGAACCCGCGGGAACTTGTGTTTGAGGTGGTTCTGAGACGGCCTGATTGTCGGAAGTTGAATTAGTTGCAACTGGAGGTGAAGGCTGTCTTTGCAGGTAATTCACGAGAAAAAGAACTCCACCCGTCATAAGTGCGAGAATAATCCCCGCAAAAATGATCGTAGGTATCGTTGACTGGCTCGTACGGTCGTCGGTTAGAACCTCGGGACGGTAGGATCGGAGATGGTCGTCCTCAGTGCCCTCGGCCTGGCTAACAATTTGGTTGTATTCCTGGAGAGCCTGCTGCTCGTCATACCCGATGAACCGCGCGTATGACTTTACGAAGCCCTTATTGAAGATTCCACCCGGGAGTGGTTTGTAGTTATCGTTCTCTATGCACTCAATGTACATCGGAGCGATTCGCGTCTGTTCCGCGACTTCGCTGATAGAAACGCCTCGCTGTTCACGGGCGGCTCGAAGATTTTCACCGAGAGTTTCAGCCATTTAGGAATGTCGATGTGCGATCAACCTGATCGACCAAAAGTTCTTAAACGAACAATATATCGCCCTAAATCGTGCAATGTCAATTGCTTGGCAAATACTCCACCGAACTGCACTGCCTTGATAAGGCGAGTTGTTACGTGATACGTTAAGGATCGTTCGTCAGGTTTTTGTAGATTTCAATCACTTTCTCTAGAGAGGTTCCCTTAATGAGTTTAGAGGCGCTCGGAATGATCGAGACCAAAGGATTTGTCGGCGGCGTCGAAGCGGCTGATGCAATGGTGAAAGCTGCCAATGTGCAACTTGTCGGTAAGGAATACATAGGCGCCGGATATATGACCATTTTTGTCCGTGGCGATGTCGGAGCGGTAAAGGCCGCAACGGATGCCGGAGCTGCGGCTGCGCGAAGGGTTGGTGAGCTCATCAGTGTGCACGTCATTCCGCGTCCCCACAACGAGGTCGAGCGAATTCTTCCTAAAGGGGGGAACGTTGGTGTGAGCCCGGACGAGAAGGCCCTTCAAGGCGGGGGACGGGGCCAACTCGGAGCAGGCGAGGCGGGCAGCGAGACGTCGGGTGACCTGACGGGCAACAAACAAAAAACTCGATAAGGATCAAGATCTCAACGGCGGGAGGCGTGTTTAAGCGCCTTCACGCCGTTATTCTTTTAAGGTAGATGGGAGACAAGGATCTGATAGCGCAACAGGAGGCTCGCGATGCCGTGGAGTCGGCTTACCGCGCTCAACTCCTGCTCGCGAAGTTTGACCAAACAAAGATCGATGCAATATGCGAGGCGATGGCAAAGGCCGCTCTCGCGGACTCCGCGAGACTTGGCCAGCTTGCCCACGAAGAAACCGGATTCGGTAAGCCTGAAGATAAACGGGAAAAAAATCGATTCGCTGCGGAGGACGTTTGGAAGCATTTCCGAACTCTGAAGACGGTCGGTGTCATTTCGGAGACCGACAGCGTGGTCGAGATAGCTTCGCCGAGGGGCGTGGTTGCCGCGATCATTCCGTCGACGAATCCGACCTCAACGGCTATTTTCAAGATCATAATCTCGATTAAATCGCGAAACTCGATAGTTCTCTCGCCGCATCCATCGGCGGCCCAATGCATCGCAGAAACTACGCGGATCATGCGTGATGCAGGGATCGCGAATGGTTTACCCAGCGACGCGATCCATTGCCTGCAGACTTCGAGCATTGAGGGCACCGAATCCCTAATGAAGCACAGGAACACGGCAGTGATCCTGGCGACTGGCGGAATTGGCCTTGTGCGAGCGGCATATTCATCTGGTAAGCCGGCATTCGGTGTCGGCCCTGGCAACGTTCCTTCGTATATCGAATCTTCAGCGAATGTTGAGAAGGCCGTTGCGGATATATTGACAGGAACTTGTTTTGATAACGGTACTATCTGTGCCTCGGAGCAAGCGGTCGTGGTCGACTCGAAGATCGCTGCAGCCGTCCGCGAACAGTTCAAATCACAGGGCGGTCATTTTCTGAATCCGAGTGAGGCAGACGCCGTGGCAACGGTCCTTTTGACTCCCCAGCGAACGCTGAATGCTGGAATCGTAGGTCGGTCTGCGAGGCACATAGCAGATCTTGCGGGCATTTCGATTCCTGAAGGGACGCGTTGTCTCCTTGCTGATTGCGGGGGAGTGGGTCGCGATTATCCATGGTCGATCGAAAAGCTATCGCCGACCCTCGCGTTTTTTATCGTCGACGGTATTGATCAGGCGGCGGCCCGGTGCGACGAGATCCTGCATTTTGGCGGCATGGGCCACACGGCGGGAATGCATACCCAGGATCGTCAAAAGGCGATCGAGTATGGCAAGGCAATGCCGGCGTCTCGCGTTGTGATCAATTCGCCGACGACCCATGGTGCGATCGGCTTTTCTACTGACCTTTCTCCATCGATGACGCTTGGTTGTGGATCATGGGGCGGCAACGTGACCTCGGACAATGTTTCGCCGATCCACCTTATGGACATTAAGCGGGTTGCGTTCGAGACGAAGCCAATTAATCGCGGTACGGATGTCGCGGTCTCTCCGGCTAAGGTGGCGGCTCAACACGAACCAGCTCGGAAGACGATAAGTCGTGATCAGGTCGCCGCTTTGGTCGATCAATTTCTTTCGACGAAGGTCGTCAAGGAGGAAATGCCATTGGCCCCGCAGCCGACTCAACCTTTAGTGGTTCAGCGGCCCGTGGAATCACCGGTGAAGACCATCATTCATGAGCTTCGTCCTCAATCGCTGACCGAGAATGGATTCAGTAAAGAGCCTGTTGATTTTGTGAGCGAGAACGATGTTCGGGATGCCGTTGCCAAAGGACGGAAGATATACATCACGGCTAAGACAATCTTGACGCCCTCGGCTCGTGACCTGGGAGAAGAGAAGGATGTGTTTGCGAAAGTTTAGCCTCATCCTTGTCTTATCGCTTTCTGTTGCAGTGGTTTCCGCGCAGGAGATCATTCCTGAACCCAAGACCCAAGCGCCCGCAGAAGCTATCAGTTACGGATTCGTCATCGACAATTCCGGGTCGTTTCGCAAGTTGCTGGAGGACGTGATCCAGTTCATCGGCAAGGTTCTCGATGAGCAGAAGCCGGGAGACGAGGCGTTTTTTGTTCGGTTCATTGACGGGGAAAAGATCAAGCTTGATCAAGAATTGACCTCGGATGCGAGTGAAATACGGGATGCGGCGGACGCGATGTATATCCAGGCCGGGCAGCCGGCAGTGATCGACGCAGTTCGCTCGGCGGCCGAGTACCTTGCTGAGAACGGTAAGGTCGAGAACAGGGCGCGACGTTCGATCCTGATCGTGACGGATGGCGATGAGAGGGCGAGCGAAAGTAAGCCTGAGGTTGCGATCAAGGTGCTGAAGGATGCGGGGATCCGGCTCGTAGCGGTTGCAGTGTCGGATGAAAAGGTTCAGACGAAGGTGCTTGAACGGCTCACGCGAGAGACGGGCGGGAAGCTGTTTATACTTAAGCAGAAAGGCGAATTGCGATCGATCGCGGGCGAGGTTGCGGCGGCACTTCGTAACCCTTAAAGTTTATTTACGATGCCGAAGACAGCGGTTAACACAGCAGTTTGTGACATTTGCGGAGCCGAAGTTCGTGATGGTTCCGTATTCTGTTTTAACTGCGGCGGATCGCTAACCAATCTCGACGAACCTGAACCGATTCCCCCGCCCGCGGAACCGATCGTAGCGCGTGACGAACCGCCGAGCAACGGAGCGGTAACCAAGCATGAGCAGGAACCGCCAAAACGTAAGGCGGATCGCTCGGATCGGCGAAAGGTCAGGGCGTTGAATCGGGAGCCGGCAGAGATCGTGTGGGAAACTCGTGACGGCGTTTCCTGGGCGTTCGTGATCGCGTCGGTCATTTTCGTGATCATAGCTTTTGCAATCGTGTTCGCGGCGATCTACGTCCGATAGGGCGACTGAGAAATATATGCAAGCACTTGGAATGGTCGAATGTATGGGCCTTGTGGCGATGATCGAAGCAGCAGATGCGATGGTCAAGTCTGCCAATGTTCAACTCGTCGGCTATGAAAAGATCGACGCCGGGCTTGTGACCGCTATTGTCCGAGGCGAGGTCGGGGCTGTGAAAGCTGCGGTCGATGCGGGAGCTGCGGCTGCCCGACGTATCGGAACCGTGACCGCCGTCCATGTCATTCCGCGCCCGCACGACGAGGTCGATGGCGGCATCCCAGTCCTTCGCACCGGCGAAACTACCCGCAAAAAGATCTCGGGATCCGTACCTGAGTAAGGGTTCCGATCGTTACCAACTTTGAAATTCAACTTTTGCGCCTGTTTCGGTTTGGGGTAGTGGGCGCCATCCGAGAGTTACGGGGCGGGATTTGTGAAGCAGAAATGTGGCACGTGCCACATTTCGAATGCGGAATGCGGAATTGTGAAGGCGGAATGCCCTATTTTCCGGCATTCTGCGTTCATCAATCACACTTCATCATCCAGAATGTGGCACGCGCCACATTTGTTGGAGTGGTGTAGAAAGGCGGGAGTTGTTGCGTGAATCGATGATCTGGAACGCGCGTTTTGGGTGTCAGCCGATGCCTTTTGGACGATTTGAAACGCGCTTTTGACCCCTCAGTCGCGCGCTTTGGAGGGTAACTTTTTAACGACAGGACGCTCCCGGTCGATCGCATCTCGAAGCTCCGACACCGCCGGGCCACCCCGACGCCGATGGATGCCCCGAAGCTCACTCCAAACCTCACTCCACACTCCTCGACCCCACCAGGATGCACCGCCTACAAATCCAGCCGGGTTCCGGCAGCACCGGCCATGCTCCGGGGCGATGTGGTGTGACCGGTTGACGCACTCCGAGCCTTTCGTCTACGATGCTCGCGCTACACGCGACATCCAACTTGTTTAGAGAGGTAGAGATGAAGACTCCGATCGTCCGCTGCGCGAATGTTTTATTCATTTTCGCATTTATCTCGGCAGCGCCTGCTCAGGCACCGGCCTATAGAACTATCGAGTTCGAAACGACCCAGGTGACAGCGCCGGATATTGCGCTCACTCAAGATAGCAAAAACCTTATTTTCACGATGCTCGGAAAGCTCTTTCGCATGCCGGTCAAGGGCGGCGAAGCGGAGCAGCTAACCTTCGGGCCTTATTTTGATGACAATCCCGCCGTTTCCCCCGACGGGAAAAGTGTGGTTTTCGATTCTGACCGCGACGGTTCTGCTGGGAATATTTTTCTTCTTGATCTGACATCACTTGAGATCAAGCAACTCACACACGAAGACTGGGCTGATCGGCCAATCTGGTCAGCGGACGGGAACGCGATCATTTACCTTCATCTTGATCGTAACGAGTGGAAGCAGCGAGAAGTTATGGCGAGACCGCCAGCGGAGATCCGCAGAGTAACGCTTGACGGATCAAACACTCAAACATTACAGCCGCAAGGTAATATCGCGTTTGCGTTTTATCTATCAGATGGAAGGTTGGCCTGGGCGGTCGTCGACGGAGTTAACCCGAATTTAAACGCCGTTAAGACTCGGATCGAGTCACTTCGATCCGACGGTTCCGTCGAGGTAATACGCAATTCCGATTTCCTGTACGATCAGGTCCAAACAAACTCAAATAGCAGAGGTATATATACTCGGACTCAAAAAGCTAATTTTGCGCAGGAGCTGACACTGTTTTCGACATCGGGACCAGATCGCCGCGTGGCTCCATTGTCAGGCGAGCCGTCGTCCTTTGCGTTAACACCTGATGGGTTTGCCGGGTATGTTGGAAGCCGCGGCCTTATTTGGAAAGTGATGCTTCCGAACGGCCGCATGGACGAGATCCCCTTCAGAGCAAAAGTTAGACTAGAGATCCACTCCCGTCCACCGACGCGCACATGGACGACCCCAGATCATGTTGCCCGGAAAACACTCAGGACCGTCTCAGAGCCGCGCTTAAGTCCGGACGGCACTAAACTGCTATTTATTGCATTGCGGAATCTCTGGGAGCAACCCTTGTCAGAAGGGTCGGCGCGTCGTCTGACGAATACATCGAAATTCTCGGAACCGTTTACGATATCGCCGGATGGTACAGAGGTCGGTTTTGTAGAGTGGCAGAAGGAAGGTGGCCAGATCCAAGTACTAGAACTCGCTTCAGCCAAACAGCGAACAATTGCCGGCCCAAATCGATGCGGTTACGAACAATTGTCATGGAGCGCTAGCGGACAACTAGCCGCGGCTACGGCCTGCGAACACGATCTTTTATCGATCGACACTCGCGTCCCGTCGATCAAGGTCCTGCTTAAGAAGTCTAGCGACAGGGAACCGTGGCCGTCGATCTCGCCCGATGGCAAAACGCTGTATTTCCAGGCTACGCCCCCCGGCGCAAAGGCATCGCACTTTAAGTTGGACATAATGTCGGACGGGAAGCCGGAAGCGGTGAGGGCCGCATCGGAGTACGAAACAACGTATGAATCCGCGGGACGTTTCGCTGCCGAATCGATTCCGAACTCTGTAGGCGTGAGAGTTTTCCCGATTTCAAGCGAGAAGATAGAAACGTTCGACTTGAGAGAGCCCGACGGCGAGCAGTTCTCAATCGCACCTGACGGGAAAAGCCTCATCTACGTCGAAGGAAACAAGGTCTGGCGTCAGCCCTTCGATCGCACGCCCCGCATTGAGATACCGATACGGATATCCATTTCACCTCCCAGGCTTCCTTCATACCTTATCGACCGAGCTCGCGTACTAGATATTCAGAGTGGCATCTTTTCTACGGAAAGCAGTTTGCTGATAGTGAACGGGCGGATCAGTTCCGTCGGTGCAAATGCGCGACGGTCAGCGCCAAAAGATGCGGTTAAGGTGAACGCGGAAGGACGCTTTATCATACCTGGGCTGTGGGAAATGCACGGGCACGCTAATGATTGCGCCGGACCGGGCCAATTGATCTTCGGCGTAACCTCAGTAAGAAATATGGGCGGACGCATTGAGATCGAAAATGAGCAGGCGGACCGCAGTGACCTAACAGATGAGCCACTACCAAGATGCTTCTACTCGGGACGCATACTCGAAGGCGCCCAGGGCCGTCGTGAGGATTGGTATTTTATCCATCCTGCCAACGAAGAAGAGGCTCGGATGTATGTCCGCCGCGCAAAGGACCAAGGCGCTCATTTCATTAAGCTGTATGAGCGTCTGCCCTGGCCGCTGCAAAGAGCGGCGGCGGACGAAGCCCACCGGATCGGCCTGCCTGTCTCTGCGCATTCCGGAACGGTCGAAAGAGTGGTAAAGGGAATAAACGCCGGATACGACGGCCTCACACATCATTTTCCGGCGTCGGAGGACCTGCAGCAAATGGTTAAGTATGCGGGAGTTCACTGGGATCCTACTCTGGGAGTTCATGGAAGAGCCATTCTCGCGCGAAACGAACCGAACCGGTTCGATATTATTCGACGATATATTCCTAATTTCTCGCCGTGGAACACTCAGGCCCTGCCGCAGTTAAGCGACGCCGCATTGCAAGGGTTTTGGCTGGAAAGAACGGAGGCCGTTCGCACTGCATTTCGCCGCGGGATTACAGTAGTCCCCGGTACAGATTCGCCAGGGCCGTTGAATGGTATTTCATTGCAATGGGAACTTGAGTATTTCGAACAGGCGCGAGTACCTCGGATCGACATCATGCGTTCGGCTACCATTAACTCCGCCAGGGTGATGGGTGCAGATGGTCAACTCGGTTCGATCGAAACCGGAAAACTTGCGGATATTTTGATACTAGACGCAAACCCGCTAGAGGCGATCCGAAACACGCAAAAGATCTGGCGAGTTTTTAAGGGAGGCCGGATGTTCGATCCGAAGACTCTATTACTCGCAAACTAGTCTACATTTAATTGGCTGCCGCAAAGAATACGGGGAATCATTCCGCTGAAACCACGTCCGTCCCTCCTTCGAAAGGAGGGGAGTTGTCATCTGATCTATCATGTTCGTTCCGGATCTTCTTGTTCTGTGGTTCTCCGGCGATTTTAACCACGGAACAGGTGGAATAAGAGGAAGAAGAAGACAAGAAAAGAACCACCCCGACAGCCGTAGCGGCTGCCACCCTCCTTCGTAAGGAGGGGAGTGCTCCTTTTCGTTCCGATTCTTCTTGTTCTGTGGTTTTCCGGAGTTTTTTAACCACGGAACAGGAGGAATAAGAGGAAGAAGAAGACAAGAAAAGAACCACTCCGTCAGCCGAAGCGGCCGCCACCTCGCTGCTCGCGTAAGGAGTCGGTCGGGCACGCGGGACGCGTGAGGTCCAGTCACTGAGGGGTCTGTTAGTTTAGCTTTGGGGGGGCGCCTTCTTTTTCGGCTGTGCGGCCGGCTCTGGTGATGGCTATTCGTTTTGAGGCACCGGGGCCGTCAGGGATGCTGACGCGGATGTTGCGGAAGCTGCCGTCTTTTTTGTCGTTTGACGGGATGAATCCGATCGAATACTGGGTGCGGAGTTCGCTGGCGATCTCTTTTGCGATGCCGCCCATTTCGGAACCTGAGGCGGGGAAGTAAGACTTGCCGCCGGTCGAGGTCGCAAGGCGTTCGAGGAATGCTTTTGCTTTACCCTGCGGGCTTTTGCTGATGAAACCCTTATCTTCGCTCAACGCTTTGACGAAGCCGACGACAAAGATCTGCACGTCGGATTCTTTTAGCATTTCCAAAAGCTGAGTTTCGCTGTAATAGCTGGAGCGGTCTTCGCCATCGGTGACGAGAACGATCGCACGGCGCGTGCGATCGAGATCCTTCTGCTTGGTCGCAGATTCGTTCAACCGTTCGACCGCGAGGTAGACGGCGTCGATGATCGCTGTCTGGCCGCCCTCGATATACATATTGTCGAGAGCGTCGTTGAGGTCGGTCTTGTTCTTTGAGAAATCCTGCAGAACCTCGATCTTGTCGGAGCTGACAAATCTTATGATAGCCGTCTCGTCTTCCGCACGGTTGGTGCCTACAAGATATTTTCCGGCTTCGATGATCTGTTCGATCTGCTGTCGAAGCGAGCCGGAATTATCTACAAGGAGGGAATAGTTTGTCGGGACCTCCGACTTCGAGAAAAACCCGATCTCCTGCAGGACGCCGTCTTCGTATATTTTGAAATCGGACTGGGGAAGATTATTGACCGGACGGTTGTTGCGGTCTACAACGCGAACAGTGATGTTCACCAACTCGGTATCGATCTTGATCTCTTCATCCTCAAGCCGCGGAGTCGCGCCGGGACGCGGCGTCGGCGAAGGGCTTGGCGTCGCAGTTTGGGCCGATACCGAGATCACACCCACTAATGCGAAGATCGCGAAAACGAACGAGACGGAAACAAAAGCCTTTAATTTCATCTATCTGAGCTTACCCTATTGAAGTTCCGAAAACGGGGTGGCGTAATAACCCTCCCGGCTTCGGACAGTTAGACGCGAAATACCGCGTGGGGGTTTTACCTTAACTTTGACCTTGTGCCATTTTCCGTCGGGGTTGAAATTGGGCGGTGTGTAGCCGATGGAGTACTGATGGCGGAGTTCGATAGCGATCCGCTCAAATATCTCGTCGAGTTCCGCGTCGCCGTTGGGATAAAACGAGCGGCCGCCGGTTACGGAGGTCAGTTCATCCAGAAACGCTTGCCCCATCATTCCGGCCTGGCTCGACGAATCGCCTCCGCCGAGGATCCCGACCGCGTAGGTTACGATATCGGACTCCTTCATCAGCCGCTTCACCTCGCCGAAATTATATCGCGAGGCGTTATCCTGACCGTCGCTGATTATCAGAAGAGCTTTTTTCTGGTGCGTGCCGCGCGAAACCCGCTCGAGTCCGAGATATACCGCGTCGTAAAGGGCGGTGTTGTTCTTTGGCTGAACGAGGGTGAGTTTCTGCAGTACCGCTTCGCCATCGCGGCTGCGGTCCAGCAGGAGTTGAGCTCTTTTATTGAAAGCGATCAGGAAATACTCATCCGATGGGTGGCTGGTGTTGATGAATTTCGAAAGGGCATTGCGAGCCTTTGCGATCTTTTCGCCGCTCATCGATCCGGATACGTCGAAAAGAATGCCGACCGATGCTGGCGCGTCGCTGTCGCTAAAGAAAGTGATCTCCTGATCTTTGCCGTCGTCCTGGACCGTGAATGCCTGTTTTGTGAGACCCGAGACATATCTTCCGTATAGATCGGTAACCGTGAGTGTGAGCGTAATAAGGTCGGTCTTTACGTCGATCTTCTTGGGGTCGATGTCGGGTGTTTCGGTCGGCTGGGGTGTCTGTGCGATAGCACTGGCGACGGCGGCGATGGAAAGTACGCACAAAATTGCCAGCCTTGTCGAGTAGATCCGCAGGCGTCGCAATTCAAAACCCTGTGCTGCCATAATGTTCTCCAGGCCGAATGACTAAATTCTAGTTAACAGAGACAAGTTCCGCAAGATGAATGTGATGTACGAAACGAAGGTTAAGTTGTTTGGGCTCAAAAATTTCCGTAGCAATACCTCACACGCAACTTTTTCCTGTTTCTTACGTGATATACTTCGTGAGAGCCGGCGAAAAGGATTCGCTGTCAATCTGACCTGATCTAATTGGCTGGCCTCGCTCGACACCTCTCTAGAGAATCTGAAATGGCTGAATTCGTTTGTCGTTTAGGAACGCCGTCCGGCGAGATCGTAACTAGAATTGTAGAAGCCACCGGTGCGGCTGATGCCCGGTTTCAGCTTGAACGGGACGGCTTTAAAGTATTCGATGTGGCGTCCGCCGCGAGCGGGCTCAAGTCGTTCCTGCCCGGCGGATCGACCAAGGGCAAGGTCAAACAGGCCGACTTCTTACTGTTCAACCAACAGCTATCGGCTCTGCTGAAGGCCGGCATACCGGTTCTGCAGGCGATATCGCTGCTTCGCGCCCGTTCGCAGTCGGGAAATCTTCGGATCGTCCTGACCGACGTTGAGGAAAAGATCAAGAATGGCCTTCCGTTGTCCACCGCGTTCGAATCTCAGGGCATCTTCCCGAAGATCTACACGGCGTCCATCCTTTCAGGTGAGAAGTCAGGTGCTCTGGACGACGTACTTAAGAGATACGTCGATTACCTGAAGCGGAGCGTCGGGGTCGCCCGGAAACTGCGAGGGGCGTTGGCATATCCGGCCTTTTTGCTAACCGCAGCGACGTTCATGATCGCCTTTCTAACGCTCTACATCGTCCCGCGAATGTCGGATCTATTCAAGAGCCTGAGCGCCAACCGGACGCTGCCGACGATCACGCTTGCGGTTCTGTGGATATCGAATACGGTTGCGGCGAACGTCTGGTGGATGCTTCCATTGTTAGTTATTGCGGTTCTGGCCCTCTATATCTGGCTAAGGACCGATTCCGGCCGATTGACGCTGCACCGCGTTCTGCTCAGGCTTCCGGTTGCGGGCACCCTGATCAAGCAGATGGCAACTGCCCAGCTTGCGCGGTCACTTTCGACGCTGCTGTCGGGCGGTATCACGGTTCCGGATTCGTGGGAGATCTCGGCTCAGGCGCTAAACAATCTCGACCTTCGCCGGCGGAGTACCGCCGTGCTGCCGATGATCCGAGAGGGGCGCGGATTTACTGAAGCACTGGAGACGGCAAACTGGATCCCCGCGCTGGGACTGGACATGATCGGGATCGGCGAACGGTCAGGAAGCCTACGCGAGATGCTCGACGAGGTCGCGTCATTTTATGATGCCGAGGCCGAGGTCAAGCTTGAGCAGCTGACGACCCTGCTCGAGCCGTTGATCCTTGTCGTGATGGCCGTGATCGTCCTGGCGATCCTGCTCGCCATCTACCTCCCGATCATCCAAACGATCTCCGCCGGGCCGATGGGCGGAAGGGGACGATAGTTACGATTTGTTCGTTCTGGTTCATCTTCTTCATCTTCTTCATCTTGTTCTGTGGTTAGAGTTTTTCGCTGACTATGAGAGAGAAGAGAAAAATGGGGCCAAGGGATAATGCGAAATCCTTAACCACAGAACAAGAGGAACAGGAAGAAGAATCTGAGAAAAGAGCACCTTGAGATGAGCGGACAGAAACAGGAAAGAATTGAACGGACAGAAATTGATAAGAATGATGAGGTAGGATCACCGAATCGTTACATTCTGGAAGACGAAACCTATGCGATCATCGGAGCCGCAATGGAGGTGTATTACAAGTTGGGAAATGGCTTTGCTGAGCCGGTTTATCAAGAAGCGTTGGGAATAGAGTTCGAGCTTCGGGACGTATTGTTTGAACCGCAGAAGCGACTGCATATTGAGTATAAGGGACGGAACCTCGAGAAAGGATACATTGCGGATTTCATATGCTTTGGCGAGATCATCGTTGAGATAAAGGCGATCAACGGCCTTTCGCCGGTCGATTGGTCCCAGGTGATGAATTATCTAAAAGCTAGCAAGCTGCGGGTTGGGCTTCTCTTTAATTTTGGAAGCCATGGGAAAATGGAAATGAAGCGGGTCGTTATCTGAACTGTCGCAGCCGACTCGTAAGCGAAAGTCGTGAATCCTAACCACAGAACAAGAAGATTAAGAAGAACCCGATTTGAAGGCTTTCAACCAAGAGGACGAAGAAGAACAGATCTGAAAGGAAATAAATGAGTACCTCAACTAACGGAGTCACTACCAATATATCGTCGCCCAGGATCGAGCTTTCGGATTTTATTGAGAATGAGCCACCGGAGGTGATCGAGGCTAAGCAGTTGGCGAAGCGGTATAGGCTGCCTTATATCGATCTGCTGCCGCCGGATCTGGCGTCGCCGATCGATTACGAAGAGCTTGCGAAGATCCCGGTTGACACGATGCTGCGGAATCATTTCGTGCCGCTGCGCCGCGAGGGGCGTAATCTCCATGCGGCGATGGCCGATCCGACGAATCTTGAGGTGCTTGATGAACTCGAGAACGCGCTCGACGTGCGGATCGTGCCGTACGTGGCTACGCAGGGTGCGATCGATGTCATCTTGAAGCGCGGCGACGCAACTCAGCGTGTGCTTCAGGAAGCGGCGTCGGGGTTCAAGATCTCGCTGGTTAAGGAAACCGAGAATGGGGAGGAGGTGCTCGACCTGGATCGTCTGGCGACGGATTCAGATATGTCGCCGATCATCAAGCTTGTCGATACGATCGTGTATAACGCGATGGAATCGAGAGCATCAGATATCCACATCGAGGCCGGCGATCGCGAGATGAATGTGAAGTTCCGAATCGACGGGGCGTTGTATCGAAAGGTCGACCCGATCGACATAGCGTATCACCAGACGTTGATCTCGCGAATCAAGGTGATGTCAGAGCTCGACATCGCCGAGCGACGCGTGCCGCAAGACGGACGTTTTCGTGTTCGATATAAAGGTCGCACGGTCGATTTCCGCGTGTCGATATTGCCCTCCGCGTTTGGCGAGAATTGCGTTATCCGTATCCTCGATAAGGAACAGATCTCGGAAGAGTTCAAAAATCTTTCGTTGGAAGTCGTAGGGTTTGATCCTGAAGATCTCCAGCGATTTCGGCTTTATATCAAGGAACCGTACGGGATGGTGCTGGTCACGGGCCCGACGGGTTCTGGTAAAACGACGACGCTGTATGCCGCACTTAACGAGATCCGGAACGACGAAGACAAGATCATCACGATCGAAGATCCGGTCGAATACGTGCTGCAGGGGATAATGCAGATCCCGGTGAATGAGAAGAAGGGATTGACCTTTGCCCGCGGGCTGCGTTCCATCTTGCGTCACGATCCGGACAAGGTGATGGTCGGCGAGATCCGTGACGAAGAGACGGCGCAGATCGCG
Organism: Pyrinomonadaceae bacterium; assembly: GCA_039916585.1. GTDB lineage: Bacteria > Acidobacteriota > Blastocatellia > Pyrinomonadales > Pyrinomonadaceae > OLB17. The sequence goes on from JBDSLC010000193.1 coordinate 41,204, forward strand.
ATCCAGTCGGCATTGACGGGCCATCTGGTATTTACGACGGTCCACGCGAATAACGTTATTGACGTGATCGGGCGATTTCTGAATATGGGAGTCGAGCCCTATAACTTCGTATCGTCGCTCAACTGCGTGCTGGCTCAGCGGCTTGTTCGGCTGCTTTGCCACTTTTGCAAACGCCATTACGAACCGACGCGCGAAGAGCTTTATTCCTCTGGCTTGCGTCCCGAGGACGTTTCGAGCCGAGAATTCTTCCGCAACGTCGGATGCGACGCATGCAACCACACCGGATACCGCGGCCGTACCGCCATCCACGAACTTCTCGATATGTCCGACGCGATCCGCGAGATGATCATCGAACGACGGCCGGGGTCTGAGATCCGACGGCAAGCTGAGAAAGAAGGCCTATCGTCGCTGCGTGAATCGGCGGTCAAGAAGGTGTTTGCCGGGCAGACGACGCTCCACGAGATCAATCGCGTGACGTTCGTTGAGGAAATTCGTTAACTCCTGAACGGAAACGCCTAGATGAGTCGGCGATAAATATCGGGATCGACGTTTCCGCCGCTGACTATCACGCAGATCTTCTTATCTTTGAATCGCGTTGGGTCTTCGAGGACGGCTCCGAGGGAGAGGGCTCCGGTTGGTTCGGATTTTAGGTTGACGAGGCCGAAGTAGAGTTTGACGGCTTCGGCGATCTTCTCGTCCGATACTTCGATAAAATCTTTCGCGCCGTCTTTGATGATCGGCCAGTTGAGTTTGCCGAGTGAGACGGTCCGGGCGCCGTCGGCGATGGTTTTCGGTTCGGAATCGTTGGCGAGAAGTTCGCCGGCTTTGAACGATCTCGATGCATCGTTGCCGAGGAGCGGCTCGGCTCCGATAACCTCTGTCATTACGCCGTTGCGGCAGAAGGAGCGAATGGTGCCCGAGATCAGCCCGCCGCCGCCGACGGGGACGATCACCGCGTCGAAGCCAAGGCCTGCGATCTCATCACCGAGGGTCGAGTTTCCTTCGATCACGAACTCGTCGTCGTATGGCGAAGCTACGTATACCCCTGGCATCTCTTCCGCGAGTTGCTCCACGCGTTCGGCTCGGCCAACTTTTGAAACTTCGATCAGATCTGCGGTTGCTCCGTATGATCGGACCGCGTCGATCTTAACGTGAGCCGAAGTCTGCGGCATCACTACCGTGCATTGCTTTCCCGTCAGCTTACAGGCATAAGCGATCGCCTGCCCGAAATTACCGGACGATGCCGTTAGTATCGAGTCGTTTTGGACGTTGATCACAACGTTATAGCCCGCCCGGAACTTGAAGCTGCCGGTGTGTTGGAACGCTTCTGAGACAATCGTGATATCGAGCCCGAGGTGGTCGCGGAGCTTCGAAGATTCGACGATGGTCGTCGGGCGAATGGCGTCGAGAAGAGAAAGCATTTGTTAAGAATCGAACACGCGGATAAACTCGTCAAGTTCAATGACAGAGCGGAAACAATATGAACCGCCGGCGGAACTCGTTAAACACGTCACCGCGATTTGTGGTGATGCAGGCATCGCGTGGCTCAACGACCTCCCTAGGACCGTTGCCACCTTAGAAGATAAGTGGGAAGTCGCGACAGAGTCGGCGTTCGAGAAGGGCGAGTATAACTTTGTCGCGCCCGCTCGGTCGGAGACGATCGACGCGGTTCTGAAAGTGGCACCGCCGTTTCCGACAGTTGAGATATTCGCCGAAGCAGAATTTCTTGGAAGGCTCGACGGGCGAGGTGCTCCGCGATTGCTGCGAGAAGACCGTGAGACGCGGGCAATGCTTATTGAGAGGATCCATCCGGGAGTAACAATGGACGTTTATTTCGCGGACGATCCGTTTGCCTGCGTCGGTCCGGCGATCGAAGTTCTGAAGTCCACACTGATGCCCTCTCCGTACCCGCCTGCCGAGGCTCAGGTATTCTACAACTGGTATTTTAAGTTCCAGTGCGCACTTGAAACGGATTTCCCGCGTGAGTATGTCTTGAAGGCAATGACGATCTTTGACCGTCTGCTTCAGGACGATGACAAGACTTTCCACCTTCACGGCGACTTTCATCCGGGGAATGTGATCAGCTCCGGCGATGGCTTTGTTGTGATCGATCCGAAAGGCTTGGTTGGACACGTTACTTACGACGTCTCCGTATTTCTCAACAATCTCCATTGGTGGCAAAAGGGAAAGCCAGTTGTGAAAGAAGACCTGTTTAAGGCGGCTTGGCAGTTTGCCGACGCCCTCGGTATGGATGAATTTAAGATTCGCGAGGCCGCATATGCCGGAATGGTGATCGGCGCGTGGTGGAACTTTGAAGATATGCCGGAGCATTACAATAATGAGGTTGAGTTAGCCGATATCTGGGACGTCTGACGGATATGGAGCAAAAGAAGAGAATGGGTTTCTGGTTGAAGGTCGCGGTAATCAGCGCGGTGACGGCCGTGATGGTGTTCGTTCTTCTTGGCGTGGTCTCATGGGTCGTCTATTTCTCGATCTGCTGCGAACCCGTCAGCCAGAGGCCGGGGTCTTCAATGGGTGAGAATGGAGATCGAATAGAGCCGAGTGGGACAAGGCCGCGAGATTCTACGACTGATGCCGGCAAGATAACAAGTGTCTTCTTTACCTCGTGGAGTCACGCAGGACCGCTTTACCCCGGGCCGAGAGATCCACCGGGCTACGTATCGAGTTCGACGATCGAGTTTCGCCGCAACCTGTCTGCGATTCGCGAAATACGGAAGGATTTCGATCGCGACCTACCCGATGAGATCAGTAAGAACTCGGCCGCGCTAACGGCTGAGCAATTTGAGCGTCTGGCGCAGACCTGCGCCGAAAACGACATCGTGAACGAACCAAACTCGACAAAACGGCGGTCTGAGGGAGAATCTTTGCTTGTTATCGAGTATGACGGCGAAAAGAAGAGTATCTCCACGAGCAATATTGGCATGGACACTCCGAGAATGAAGGCGGTGCTGGATGCGATCGAGGCGCTGGAAAAGTCGGTTAGCTGGTCGAAGGTCGGCGAGCGATAGTCTCAAACTTCCAGTTTGTGTACCATAGGTGGCAATGTCTAAAGCGCAATTCGGAATGATCGGCCTCGGAACGATGGGCCGTAACTTTCTTTTGAACGTAGCGGAGCATGGATTTTCGTGTCTGGGATACGACCTGGATGCGGCAAAGCGGATCCTGCTTGTTGAAGAAGGTGTAGGTTTTCAGGTCGCGGCTGCCGAAGATCAAGCGTCGTTTGTCGCGGGGCTTGATTCGCCGCGGAAGATAATGCTGTTGGTTCCGGCGGGGCCGATCGTTGATGCAGTTATCACCGGACTGATACCGCTGCTTGAAGCGGGTGACCTTATTATCGACGGCGGCAATTCACACTTTACGGACACCGAGCGAAGATCGGCATTGCTCACCGAAAAAGGTATCGAATTCCTGGGCGTCGGCGTGAGCGGCGGTGAGGAAGGTGCTCGACACGGTGCGAGCATAATGATCGGCGGCAAGCCTGACGTTTACGAACACGTTCGCCCGATGTTGGAGGCGGCTTCGGCGAAGGTCAATGGCGAGCCGTGTGCGGCACATGTCGGGAGCGGTTCGGCCGGGCATTTCGTTAAGATGGTGCACAACGGCATCGAGTACGGAATGATGCAGTTGATCGCCGAGGCATACGATCTGCTGCACAGCGGATTTCAGATCCGCGATATAAAGGCCGCCGAACTTTTTGAACGTTGGAATGGCGGCGAATTGAATTCGTTCTTGATCGAGATCACGGCGACCGTCCTAAAGAAGCGTGCTGAGGACGGAAGGTCGCTGGTCAGCAAGATCCTCGATACGGCCGGACAAAAGGGCACCGGGAAGTGGACGTCGGAGGCCGCGATGGAGCTTGGTGTTCCGATCCCTACGATCGACGCTGCGGTGTCGATGCGGCAGATCTCGGCACTGAAAGCGGAGCGTGTTTTTGCGGCGGAAAAGCTCGGCGTGGCTCAGGACGTTCAGCTCGATGAAACGCTGGGTCCCGACATTGTACACTTCGTCGAATCCGGCCTTCACCTCGCGTTCATCACAACCTACGCACAGGGTTTTGCTTTGCTGCAGACGGCTTCCGTTGAAAAGAAGTATGATCTCGACCTTGTCGAGATAACCAAGATCTGGCGCGGCGGATGTATCATCCGGTCGGCGATGCTCGAAGATTTCCGAAAAGCATATGAGGCGGATCCGAAGCTGCCTAATCTTCTGGTCGCCGATAATCTGGCGAAAACCATTCGCAATGAGCAGAATATCCTGAAAGCGACGCTTAAGTTTGCGATCGCGGCTGACGTACCGTGCATGGCCTTTGCATCGGCGTTGAATTATTTAAAGGCGTACGCATCGGAACGACTGCCTGCCAATCTTATTCAGGCCCAACGAGATTATTTTGGCGCTCATACTTATCAGCGAACAGATCAAGAGGGGACATTCCATACGCCCGATTGGAATTTGGGTTAACCTAGAATTATGGTCCGCAACTTCATTATCATCCTTGCATCGATCAGCTTCATCATTGTGATCGGCGGGGCAGTTTACGAACATCGCGCCTTAGTTCCGGTTTGGTCCTCGGCGGTGCCTGCGTCGCTCACAGTATTCCAGGGTGAATATCGCCTGACGCCGGAGAAATTCTGGGTGCCGATACATCCCGTGACTGTGGTGCTGATGATTGCCGCATTGGTGGCGAATTGGGCATCTGATCGTCGAGCATTGATCCTGGCGCCGCTGGTGGGCTACGTTGTCGTTCTCGCGATCACATTTTTCTATTTCGTACCTGAGTTGATGGCAATAACTCAAACGCCCTTCAGCGAAACAGTCGACGCCGCCTTGACGGCGCGCGCCAGCACGTGGGAAACGCTGAGCCTCGTGCGGCTCGGATCCCTTATTCTGATGGCGATATCGCTCTTGTCGTCGCTCGCGACACCTATCGATAGTCGCTCCTACCGCAGATTCTGACGACCTATCGGGATTCTGGAAAGAGTTTTGAATAGATCTGATTATTTGAAGTTCTGAGGAGCGTTCGATAACGTTCGTCCGTCCGGATCGGGTCGAGCTTGGGTTCGGTGCCGAGCCAGATAGCCCACGGGCTGGACTCCGCCACGCACTCTCCGAGGTAGACGAATGCATCGTCGACTTGGCCCAAAGCTACTGACGCAAGTCCGAGAAAATAAGGCGGGATATATGTAGACCTCGCAATATTCTTCCAACGTGCGGTGATGGCGTTTGCTTCGTCGACCTTACCATTTCGAGCCAACGCAAAGCACAAGGTATAAAACGGAAGCGGGGAATCGGGTTCGAGATCGGCCGCGCGCCGTGCGTGTTCGAGAGCCGAGGAAAGATCTCCGTATTCCAAGAGCACATTCGCTAGCTGCAGGTGTGACTGCATGAAATTTGGGCTTAGCTCAACAAGTTGGCGAGCTTCGCGCTCAGCGGCTGCGAATTCATGGGTCTGATAGATCGTCCACGCCGATAGAACCTTTGCCCTGAGTGACATCGGATTCAATCGTTCGCTGATCAAGACCTCTTCACGCCCTTCATCGGACCGCCCCGTGCCAACAAGCACGGACGATAGCCACTCGTGAGCAAGCGAGTAGTTTGGATTCAGGTCGATCGACTTCCGATACAGTTCCTCGGCTTTTTCGAACAGCAGGGAATTCGAATAATACAATCCAAGTGCGGCGTGTGCTTCTGACAGAAACGGATCGATCTGGATCGCGCGTTCGGCATACTCTCTAACTTTCTCGTGGGTCTCGGCAGGTGGAAACAGGCCATAGATCGTTGCCCAGGTGTAGTAGTCCGCGATCCCGACATAGGCGAGAGCGTAGTTCGGATCGAGTTCCACTGCCTTCGAAAAAGATTCGATGGATCGGGGAAATGATTCGGGAGTGAATTGATTCCAGAAATAGCGTCCCTGCAGGTACGCGTCGTGAGCCTCGGCATTGTTCGTGCCGCGTTTGGTAACCAACGCCTCTTCGGTTCCGGACAGCTTTGGCAGCAGAGAGCGCGTTACCTGCTCGGCGATCGAGTCCTCGAGTTCAAGAACATCTGAGAATTGTTCTACGAAGCTTGCCGACCATCGGGTCGCATTCTCCTCGACGTCGAGAAGTTGCGCGGTGACACGTATGCTGTCTCCGACGTGGCGAATGATACCGTCGACGACAAAGTCCACGCCCAACTGCTGGCCGGCCGAGAACGGATCGGTGTCACCCGCCGCCGTTTGAAGGACGGAGCTAGTTGGCCGCACGAGAAACTTGCGGACATTCGAAAGCCGCATCGTGACAGAGTCCGCCAGGCCGATGCTGAGATAATTCTCGTCGCCGGTATTGCTGCCTTCAGCGCTGATCACCTTAAAGGGAAGAACTGCTATTGAGCGGATCGGTTCAGACGTGATCGGCTCGGGGGTGACGGCGGGCTTCGACGCCAGCGGATTGTGTGTTGCCGAAAGGAGCTCAGCGTATCTCGGATCGCTGCGAATGGCGTCAAGTTTGGGCTCGGTCGCGAACCACATCATCCACTCATTCTTTTCATCAACGGAACGACGAAACCATTTGAACGCCAGATCGATGTCGCCGGCCGCGACCGCAGTCATGCCGATGAAGAACGGCTTCATATGACGCTCGCTCTCGGTTTGCAAGATCTTCTCGAGGATCAACTCTGCTGCCGCTTGATTTCCTTGCGCCGCCCGAGCGTGTGCAAGCATATACCGCGGCAGTCCGGAGCGCCCCCAACCTTCGGCACTTCGGCGAAGACAAGATATCGCTTCATCGAACTCGCGGGTCGCAGTCAGTACGTTGCCCAAGTGGAGGAGAGCCTGGGGAAGCTCACCACTCATTTTTGCAGCCTTTCGGGCCTTGGCGACCGCTTCGGGATATCGACGCGCCTGATAGAGCGTCCAGGCGGACATCATGATCGCGCGCGGAGCGACGGGATCGAGCTCTTCAGCTTTCAGGATCTCTTTCACGCCCTCGTCGAGTCGCCCCTGGGCGATCAGGAAATTTGAGTAGTATTCGTGGGCGATCGGGTAGTTTGGATTTAGATCAAGGGAACGCTTGATGAGATATTCGGCATCGGCCCAATTCCAATCATAGAGGAATACGCAAAAAGCGAGCGCCGCGTAGGCCTCACCCATAGTGTCATTCACCTCCAGGGCCTTTCGGGCTGCTTCGATCGCCTTCGGAAAGCCCTCGGCAGACGGGATCTCGCCGAAGATCGCCGACCAGATATAAAAGTCCGCTAAGCCGATATATGGGTGGGCGTAGTTTGGGTCTAGCTCAATTGCCTTTTTGAATTCTTCGACGGCCTTTAGCAATCCTTCGTCGCTGAATCGGCTCCAAAAATATCGCCCGCGGATATAGGCTTCGTAGGCCTCAGGCTTATTGGTTCCACGACGGGCGATCCGGTCGCGTTCCTCGGGCGAGAGCCGGGGGAGGAGCGAGGCGGATACCTGCTCCGCGAGGGAATCTTCAAGCTCGAGTACATCGCCAAGATCCTTGTCGAACGCTTTCGCCCAGGCGGCTGTGTTGTTCGAGGCGTCAAAGAGTTGGACGGAAACCCGGATTCGGCTGCCGACGATCCGCACGTTTCCGTCGAGTACGAAATCCGTGCCGAGACTCTTCGCGGCTACGTCCGGTGTGGAGTTGGCGAAAGGAAGAACCGAGGTGGTCGGGCGTACGATGATCCGCGGGATACCACTAAGTCTCGATATTAGGGCATCCGCCAGTCCGATGCCGACGAACTCGCTTCCCGTATCGTTAGCCGCAGGATTAGCGAGAACCTTGAACGGAAGGATCGCGATCGAGCGCGAATCTGGTTTTCGAACGCCGGTGAAACTGGCCCGGGTAACAAAGTATTCCGCATTAACAGCCTTCCCGTCGAGGAAGTTGGTGATATCATCCGCCAGATCCATTACGGTCCGATATCGATCTGCGGGATCCTTGCGAAGCGCTTTGAGGACGACCTTATCAAGGTCTCCGATCAGTTCGCGGCGGAGAGTTTCCGGAGTCGCATTCCGGCCTTCGTAGGCGCGGTCGACAGTCATCTCGCTGCCGTTATCAGGAACCAGGTCGCGATCGCTCGTGATAGACCCGCTCGGGTTGGTAGGCATTTCTTCCCGGATGATCCGCGAGACTTCTTCTGGGAGATTGCGTCGAAGCCGATAGGGGCGATGGCCGGAGAGTAGTTCGTAGAGGATCACACCGAGCGAATAAATATCAGACGCCGGTCCGACCGGGTCGCCGCTTATCTGCTCGGGAGAAGCATATTCCGGCGTCATCGCCCGCATCTGCGTAGCCGTCGGTTCTCCGTCCGTTGCCGAAAGATCGGGATCGAGCATCTTCGCGATGCCGAAATCAAGCAGTTTCGGCTTGCGATCTTCCCTCACCATTATATTCGACGGCTTAAGGTCCCGATGGATCACCTGAGCCTCGTGGGCGGCGGCGACGGCCCAGCACACCTGTCGAAAGATCAGCAGACGCTCGCGGATGCTCAGTTTGTTCTTATTGCAGAATTTATAGAGGGGAAGTCCGTCGATAAACTCCATCACGAAGTAAGGCAGCCCATCATCGGTCGAACCGCCACCGAGGAAATAGCCTACGTTCGGATGATTGAGCGATGCGAGGATCTGACGTTCGCGGCGGAAACGGCGAAGGATCATATCCGTGTCCATTCCCCGCTTTATCAACTTGACCGCGACAGTTTGGTCAAACTCGCCGTCAACCCGAACCGCGCGATAAACCGCACCCATGCCGCCGCGACCGATCTCTTCCTCGAGTCGATAGGCACCGATACGTCGGCCGATCATTGAGTTTTCTTCGGCGCCGGGGGCACCGCCGGATTGGTCCATTGCAGGCAACAGTTCGAGGAGAAAGAGTCTTGCTCGAACGCTATTCTGTCACCTGTCGCATTGAGGGTCAATCTACTTTGGCCGCTGAAGCTTTTCGACAAGGCGTCTGAAGCGAGGAGAGGTTTGAAGGTCAGCAAGGCGGGGGTCGGGCTCGATCATATTGAAGCTATGAGTGCCGGCTTTTTCAGATCGTTCAAGCCAATCGAGAGCGGATTCGCGTTGGCCGAGGTGATCGTATGCCAAGGCGATCTCGAAGGCGTATGCGAAATCATTGCCGCGAACAGCTTCTGCATTTATTGCCGTTTCCAAGGTCGCGACAGCGATACGTTTTGAGGCGTCATCCAGCGGAGCGAGTTGGGCTTCGATAACCTTCCATCCCGGAGCATTCGGATCACCCGATCCTATGCGTTCCGCCTTGAACGAATCCCGGGCAGCCGTCCAGTTGCCTTGAACGGCGTAGATCCACCGCTTCACCTTGTGAGCCGGGACGAAGTCGGGTTGGAGTGCAAGCGCCCGGTCGGCGGCAGCCAGGCCTTTGTCATATTCGCCCCCGAAGAAATGAACTATCGCCGCGGCAGACTTGATCGACAGGGAACGCGGGTCGAGCCGCTCGGCGGTTTCTACCTCGCTCAACGCGTCGACCGGTTTGTTCATCGCTGCCAGAACAAGGGCGAACCAGTGATGTGCCTGTGCATAGGATGGATTCATCTGTATTGCTCGCCGGAATTCCAATTCGGCTCCAGCGCGATCGCGATTTGAATAGAAATTAATGTACGCCAGCGACGCGTGAGCCTCTGCCAGATCGGGGTCAAGGGCGAGTGCTTGGTTGGCGTACTTGAGGGCTTTCGCGTAAGCATCCTTAGGCGGGTCGATGTCGTACAAGTTCAGAAGCGAGTGGGCGTCCGCAAGTCCAACATAGGCCGGAGCGAATGTCGAATCCTCCCTGACGGCGTCGGCGAAGAACGTGATCGCTTGGCGAAGGCTCGCGGGACTGCGACCGACCATGGTTGACCGGGCCGTGAGATATTTTTCGTAGGCCGTAAAATTCGCCGTATACCCCTTTTCGGCCTGCTGTCTTTCGAGCGGTAAAGGATCTATCCCAAGCGTTGTCCAGAGCTTTTCGGCGATCCGAGTTTGAAGGGCGAAATAGTCGCCCTCCGGCGACGAAAATCGCTCTTTCCACAGCACGGAGTTCGCGGCGGCATTGACCAGTTCCGCCTCAATGACCGCTCCGCCTTGTGAACGGTAGAGGTTGCCGCGAAGCACGTAAGCTACATTTAGATCCCTTGCGATCTGCTCCATCGGCTCTTCTCGAACAGATCGCCCAGTGTTGGCCGAGAGAACCGTTAGTGCTTTCAGATTGCCGAGGCGTTGGGTAATGGAATCGGCGAGCCCTACTCCAAGGTTCTCATTTTCAGGATCGGAAGAGCTGAATGGCATCACGAGGAGCGAATGATTCTGAAAGCCGATCGGTCGAATTACCTGGCTTTGGCTAGGAACCCTGGGATAGAAATAGAAGGCGAGTCCGGACAGCCCGACGATCGTCACGATCGGTGCGGCGAACGCCAATAGCCTCCTATTTCGCTTCGCAATAAACGCGCCCGTAGATCCATCAGAAGTGCTATGACCTTCCTCGATCATAAGCGTCGTCAGATCGTGGACGGGCCGGTCATCGTCGAGAGCGGTCGGGTCAGTACTCTTGTCGCGGAGAACATCGGTCGAACTCTTGGCAAAGCTGTTGAAGAACGGCCGATAGCCGGTTTGCTCCAGAATGTGCTCGAACCGGTCGTCGCTTCGCAGGGGATCGAGGACGGGATCGACCCCCATCCAATTCAGCCAAGCTTCCTTGATCTCGGCGGCCTGCTGGAGTTTGAGGATCGCATTCTCGTGATCGCCGAGGTAGCAGTTGACGAGAGCGATCTGGTACGGCGAGACGTAGCGATCTTTCGAAAGTTCTAGAATGTCCGCAAGTTTTCGTTTTGCGACCTCGATCTGGCCGTCGGCTGCATAGCATTCTGCCTCGCCGAGGCGGGAGAACAGACTGTGGCCCATCAACTCGTTGCCGACCTTTACCTGTTCGATCGCGTCTCTCGTATTGCCGATCTTGCGATTTACCTTGCTGAGCCCAAGGTGCCCAAAACTATAGTCCGGGAATTTCTGGATCACTCCCTCATACTGCTCCGCGGCTTCTGTATAGCGGCCGCTGTAGTACAAGCCCCAGCCGATATTGTGGTGATTGAAGGGCGTAAGCGGGTCAAGTTCGACCCCGCGACGGGCGAATTCGAGCCCCTCGGAGAATCGGCCTTCGGTAAAGAGGACGATCGAATACCACACGAACGCGACCCCATTGCCGGGATTCAATTCGATGGAACGCTTGAGGTGTTTTTCAGCCGATGCCCAGTCATAGCTTCCAGCGTGTAACGCAAATCCGAGAGTTGCGTGTGCTTCAGACAACTCCGGATCAAGGTCAGCCGCTTTCTTGGCAGCCTCGATGGCGGGAAGGAAACATTCCTGCGGGGGAAGGACGCCAATGATCCCGAGCCACGAATAATAATCGGCGAGTCCGCAATATGCGAGGGCGTAATCGGGATCGGCAGCTATCGCTGAATGGAATGCGACAAATGCCTTTGCCAAGCCTTCCTCAGTGGAGCTATTGAAATAGTAGCGTCCACGCAGATACTGCTCGAAAGCTTCGGGGACGTCGGTGCCGCGTTTTGCGAAGTCAGCGAGTTCGCTTCCAGTCAACTGAGGAAGCAGAGCCTCGATGACCTTGCTGGATATCGTGTCTTCAAGCGTGAGTACGTCCGCTAGATTTTCGTCGATCGACGTCGCCCAGACCGCCGCGTTCTCCTTTACGTTGAGTAGCTGGATCGTAACGCGAAGACGGTCGTTCGCCTTCTTGATGCTGCCGTCAATGATGAAGTCTACATTTAACGCCTGACCCGCCTTGATCGGATCGGCGATCGTTGAGCTGAACGCAAGGATCGAACTCGTAGGACGGACCAAAAACCTTCGTATCTTACTGAGACGCGTGATCAAGGCATCTGCCAGGCCCAGGCCGAGGAATAGATCATCACCTTCCTGAGCGGATCCGAGGTTGAGAAACTTGAATGGCAGGATCGCGATCGCTTTACTATGTTCGGGAGGTGGAGCCAGCTGCGCGACTGCGGACGCCGATTTAAGCCTATATTTTGGAGCTTCGACATTTGATCCCTTGAGGAAGCGCGAAACATCGAGCGAAAGCTCTTTAACGCTTTCGTAGCGTTTGGCCGGCTCTTTAGCGAGAGCCTTCATGACAACGTTGTCGAGGCCGCGTATCAGTTCCGCGGAAAGATCTCCTTTTCCTGTGTCCCGGGACGCAAGAGCTTTATCGCTAATTCCGCCGTAATGAGCGAGAAGGTTACCGTCAATGTCCAGGACCTGGCTCGGCAGACGCGGCATCTCTTCGCAGACGACCTGCGTGACCTCGTGCAAAGCACGCCCCGTAAAGTTATACGGGCGATGTCCGGTGAGGAGTTCGTAGAGAAGTACACCTAATGAATAAATGTCGCTCGCTGGTCCGACATCACGGCCACGGACCTGCTCCGGACTCGCGTAGTCCGGCGTCATCATCCGAAGCATAGAGCCCGTCGGGTTCAGCGATTCATGGATCAGATCTGGATCCAGGATCTTGGCGATGCCGAAATCAAGAAGTTTTGGCGACCCGGAATGATTGATGAGGATATTACTCGGCTTAATATCACGGTGTATGATCTGCCGTTCGTGAGCATACTCGATGGCAGAGCAGATCTTTTGAAAGATCTTCAAACGTTCGCGGACAGGAAGTCTATTGGTATCGCAATAATTGTAAAGAGTCTCGCCGGAGATGTACTCCATTACGAAGTACGGGACACCGTCGGACGTGGTGCCGCCGTCGAGCAATCGGGCTATGAAGGGATGTTCGAAAGAAGCAAGGATCTGCCGTTCGTGCCGGAATCTGCGGACGATGAAATCCGTGTCCATGCCGCGCTTGATCAATTTGACCGCAACCGTTTGCTGAAATTCGCCGTCCGCCCTCTCCGCCTGGTAGACTGCACCCATTCCACCTCTGCCGATCTGACGTGTGAGCTGATAGACGCCTATCTGCTGACCAAGGAAATCATCGTCTCCGTTCTTAGTATCGTCGAGCGACTTGGAAAGCTCCTGCTTTGCCTTGGTATTGATGAAGTTGCTGTCAGTCCAGATCGGCGATTCGATGAATTCGTCGACATGTTCCAGGCTGGCCAGAAGATTTTCTACCTCTGCCTTCAGGGCTTCATCGCCGTCCGTATTCGCAGAGACGTACGCCAAACGATCGGTCGCTGGAAGCTCGGCGGCCGAGTTGAATAACTCTTCAATTCTTTTCCAACGTTCTGGGGTCATGCGACAGGGCGAAAAGCTAATTATAACGAAATGATCCCGATGCGCTGTTCGCGTGAGATGCCTGGTGCAATTACCAGTTTACGTACCCGTTCAGGATGTTAAAAGTTGTTGACCGTCACTCGCAGTTGGCATATACTTAACCTCGGCAAGCTTTACCCTCACCCTGCCCCTGCTCGATGCCCCGACAAAGATCCAAGTTCAGCCTTATTTATTTCGTCATCATCACGTTAATGCTGGTGGGAATAGTGCCGCTTTTGCTTACCGGGTGGTTTCTGTCGGAGCGGAGCGGAAAGGAATTGCGCGTTGTAGAAAACCGATACCAGATCCAGTTGGTCCAGGAAAAAGCCCGACAGATCGAGATGTTCGCCCAAAAGTACGGCGATCTGGTGCTTGGGATCGGGAATGCTCTTGAGCTCTCGAATAGTACGAGCGTCCTCTCTTCGCCGCAAACTGAGCAACATCTGGGTAGTATTCTTCGCGAAAATCCAAACCTGATCGGACTCTACCTTAAGCCGATCGACGGGGAATCTCTAAATCTTTTCCGACCAGGCGTTTTTGCGGCTGGAGAGTTTGAGGCGATCTTGAACGATACCCAAAGCAAACTCACCACTCAAGAACTGCTGATGGGACAGCCGGTAAAACTTGCTAACACGGGCGATTATGCCATGACGATGGCGTCACAGGTCTCGATAGACAATCGGACCGTGGCGTCGGTTATCGCAGTTGTTTCGCTCAGGGATATTGCTCGAAGTGTTGTGGGGGTTGAGCCGACGGGGGAGGACCAGCTATGGAAGATGGGCCTTCCGATCGTGTTCGTAGTCGACCAAAGCGGCACCGCATTCTTCCATCCCGATCCTACTTTGATCGATTCCAAACGGCCGCTAACGGATCTGAAGATCGTCGACGAGTGGCAACAGTCGAACCGGCAGGTTCAATCGGGCCTTGTTCCCTTTACAGCGGAATTCAAGGGCGATTCGCACGACATGATCGGAGCTTATTCGACCGCCAGTCTCGGCAAGAATATGTCGCTTGGCGTGATCACGATGCAGGATGAGAATAAGGCACTTGCGTCCGTCGGTGAGATGAGATGGCAGACGTGGCTGATCAGCCTAGCGTTTGCTCTTTTCGCTCTTATTATCGGTATCGTAGCGGCGCGGCTGTTGACTAGGCCGATTCTCACACTATCGGCGGCGGCTCAGCGGATCGCGGGAGGTGAACTCGCGACACGAGTCGAATCCCGCAACATCACAGAGATCGGCGTTCTTGGCGAATCGTTTAACACGATGGCCGATCGTCTTGAAGACCACATTGCACAACTTGCGAAAGCAGCCACAGAGAACCGCGAGCTTTTCGTTGGAACTGTGAAAGCCCTCTCGGCGGCAATCGACGGAAAGGACAAATACACTCGCGGACATTCCGAACGCGTCGCCCGAATTTCTCTTGCTGTCGGCAAAGAGATGGGAATGGGAGACGAAGAGCTCGAGACACTGCGGATCAGCGCTCTGCTCCACGACGTCGGCAAGATCGCGATCGATGACAGCATCTTGAAGAAGCCTTCCGCTCTCACGGCCGAAGAGTTTGAGATAATGAAGACCCATCCGCAGAAGGGTTACAAGATAATGTCGCAGATCCCGGCGATGCACGACTTCCTGCCCGGGATGTATATGCACCACGAGATGGTCAACGGGCAAGGATATCCGCAGGGCCTTACGGACGAACAGATACCGCTGCAGGCGAAGATCGTATCTGTTGCCGATACTTTCGACGCGATGACGATCGATAGGCCGTATTCGAAAGGAATGCTGTTGCCAGAAGCGATCGAAAGAATTCGGAGCTTTGTCGGCACGCGATATTCCGCCGATGTTGTCGAGGCTCTTGTTCGCGGCTGTGAAAAAGGCGAGATCGGCAAGGGCGTGGTGAAATTTATGAACCAAAATCCTGAGGCATTTGCCGCACGCGAAGAGCTCCTAAAAAACATTCAGGAGGGCGAACTTCGAGTCGCGTAGCTCGAGCTTTATGCCGGAAGCCACAGAGATCTGGCAAATTGATGTAAACGGCACCGTTTACGATGCGGCATTTGGGGACTTGCCGGAATGGATCGACGGCGGGTCATTACTGCCTGCTGATAAGGTTCGTAAGGGAAATCTGCGCTGGATCGAGGCTCGACGTGTACCTTCGCTCGTACCTTTCTTCAACGCAAAGGAAAAGGGGGAGCCGCCGCCGTTCGTGGTAACTGTCACAGGTGGAACTCCTGAATCGGAACTGCCCGTCGTTATCGCTGAACCAACAATTGCGGCTTCGGAAATCATAGCTGAACCGCCGTCCTCCGCTCCGGCATTAGCGTTCGATCCAACTCGATGTTCGCTCCATGAAGAGCGCGATTCATTTTACCTATGCGATGGGTGCGCCAACGGATTCTGCAAGGAGTGTCCAACCTCATATGGTTCGAGCGTAAAGATCTGTCCGCTTTGCGGTGCAATGTGCCGACGGGCGGATGAAGCGAAGGCGATCAACAAACTTCTTCAGAAGGAATCGATGGCGATCAATGAAGGATTTGGACTTGCCGACTTCTTTAGGGCTCTAAAGCATCCGTTTAATTTTAAGGTCAGCCTGTTCTTTGGCGCGTTGATGTTCAGCCTGCTTTCGGTTGGGCGCAGTGCGGGCGGAATGGGCGGCATATACATGGCGGCGGGAGGTATCTTTGCCGCGATGAGTGCAAATGCTCTGACCTTTGGAGTCTTATCGCACACTCTCGACCATTTCATTCAGGGCAAGTTCGACGAGAACTTCATGCCCGATTTCGACGACTTCGAAGTGTGGGACGATGTTGTCCATCCATTTGTCCTGAGCATCGCGGCGTATCTGTCGGCTTTCGGGCCATTCTTCCTCACGCTCGCTATAGGTTTTTATTTTGTGACCAGTACGGTCTCGACTCAGATGGACGCGTTCAAGAGCGATGTCGAACGGATCCCCGGCACGCCTGTATACAACGGCCGGGAGTTAGTTGATCAATCGGGCGACGTGAAGGATGTACTGAAGGGAATTGACCAGCGACAGCGTGAGCGTATATCCGCAGCGACGGAGACGGCGAATCGCAACGTTAGGCCTGATTCAAACGCCGAGAGTGCTGCTGTGATCGACAAGGAATCGCGTCAACAAGAGGAACTGTGGGCCTCCGCGACTGAAGGGCAAAAGCGATCACTCGAATCGGTATTGGGTAAGACTCCCGAAACTGAGGCGAAGGAAGACGCGGAAATGATCCAAGCGGTGCTTGGGCTTGCGGCTCCGCTGGTGGTGGTCGGGTTCATTACGGTTCTGTGGGGGATATTCTACTTTCCGGCTGCCTGTGCAGTTGCGGGATACACACGAACGTTCAGTTCCACGATCAATCCACTGGTCGGGCTCGATACTATCAGGCGGCTTGGTTTTGATTACGTAAAGCTTCTTGGTATTACGGTCGTAATGCTGTTCGCTTCGATCTGCTTTAGTGTTGTGCTTTCGAAGATCTTTGCTCCACTCGCTCTTCCAGGGCTTGGAAATATTCCCGCGACGGCGATCAACGCGTTCTTTACCTTCTACCTTGTCGCCGTTTTTTCGTGCGTGCTTGGATACCTGCTTTTCAAAAGGGCCGATAAGCTGGGACTGCAGAGATAGCACGTCGCCGACGAAAATTGCTTTTCAACGCCCGTTAACTTAGCGGGCGTTCTTTTTTGTATACTCTGTAGTTTGGCTCGCCTCGAGCTACTGGTTTTTTATGGCTTTATTTTGGCGTAGGAACAAGGAAGATAAATTTTCATCGTCGGTTCTCGGACTCGATAAATCGATAGAAGAGCTGAAAGCTCGGGAAGAAGCGGTCGAAAAGGAACTGGGCCAGCGATTTTCGAAGGCGATCGAGAAAACACGGGATTCGATCAACAATAGGCTCGACACGATCTTTGAAGGCCGCAAGCAGATCGATGAGCAGTTATTGGACGAACTCGAGGAAATGCTGATCTCTACGGACATCGGCGTTCAGACGACGATACAGATCCTAGAGGCTATCCGCAAAGGCGTTTCAAGACAGGAGATCAGCGATATCGCCGCGCTTAAAGCGACGATGAAGCAGGAGCTGCTCGATATCCTGCAGCATTCGACGGATCGCGGTGTGGCGAGCGAAACAAAACTTGACGCGTCGATCAAGCCCTACGTGCTGATGGTCGTCGGAGTGAACGGAGTCGGGAAAACGACGACGATCGGGAAGCTGTCGCAGCGGATCAAGAACGAGGGAAACGATGTTTTGATCTGTGCAGCTGATACCTTTCGAGCGGCGGCGTCAGACCAGCTCGAGATTTGGGCCGCTCGAGCTGGAGTGCCGATCGTTCAGCAGAAGCAGGGAACCGACCCGGCGGCGGTGTTGTTTGATGCACTACAATCGGCGAAATCGAGGAATTCGGACGTGCTGATCGTAGATACGGCCGGACGTCTTCATAACAAAGCGAACCTGATGGCTGAACTTGAGAAGATGAAGCGGATCGCCGGTAGGGAAGTCGAGGGCGCTCCGCACGAGACCCTGCTGGTACTTGACGCGGTCACCGGTCAGAACGGGCTCGAACAGGCCCGGCAGTTTACGAAAGTCGCCGACGTTACCGGTATCGTACTAACCAAGCTGGACGGCACGGCGAAGGGCGGCATTGCCGTCGCGATCTCGAAAGAACTGAACCTGCCGATACGATACGTTGGAATAGGCGAGCAGGTAGACGACCTTATGGTGTTTGACGCGGAGAGTTACGTTAACGGCCTGTTCAATTAATGCACAAGGCTCGACGAGAATAGAATTGACCGACCCGAAACCAATCGACATTCAGCACTCATCGCGGGCACTCGAACTCGCTCGACTCGGCGTGGGTTTGGTGTCGCCCAATCCCCTGGTCGGGTGCGTGATCGTTTCGGAGGATGGTGAGGTTGTTGGTGAAGGTACGTACATCAATGACGATGTGACGCATGCCGAGATCATTGCGTTGAAGAATGCGGGCACGAAAGCGACGGGCGGAACAGCTTATGTATCGCTTGAGCCGCACGATCATCACGGCAAAACGCCGCCGTGTACTGAAGCTCTGATAAATGCCGGTATCAAGCGAGTTGTTTGCCCGATCGAAGACCCGAATCCGCTTGTTTCTGGAAAAGGCTTTCAGCATCTTCAAGAAGCGGGAATCGAGGTCTCCGTAGGGTTGCTTGCGGAAGAGGCGACGAGGCTGAACGAAAAGTTTATCTGCTGGCATAAGAAGGGGCGGCCGTCCGTACATCTCAAACTCGCGATGTCGCTTGACGGGCGCATATCACTCAAGAATAGCGTTTCGACGGCTCTATCGGGTGATGCGGCGAGGAAGCGCGTGCAGGAACTTCGCCACGAGCACGACGGGATCCTTGTCGGTTCTAATACGGCGGTTACAGATAACCCCAGCCTTACTGATCGCAGTGGACTACCGAGACGCCGTCCGCTTGTACGCATAGTCCTTGATAACCGCCTGCGGCTTCCGTCAGATTCGATTCTCGCGACGACAACCGACGAATCTCCGACGATCGTTTTCACGAATTGTATCGATCCCGATTCGGTCGCCCGATTGACCGATATAGGCGTCGACGTTATCCGAATCGAAGGGGGAGCGCGAAACATCGCCGGTGTAATGGATGAATTGAAAAAGCATGAGATCCAGTCGGTTCTGATCGAAGGCGGTACTGAAGTTGCGGGAGCGGCGATAGAGGCCGGCGTGGTAGATAAAGTAACCTTCATCGTTTCACCGATCATCATCGGCGGCTACGATGCCCCGGTCGCTATCGGCGGAAAGGGAGCGGACACCCTTGCCGAGGCACATCGTCTAAAGAATATCGAGATCACCCGGCTTGGCGAGGATATCGAGATCACCGGGTACCCAGAGGCATGAAGCGGTCATTTGCCAAGAGATCACTTGGCCAGAATTTCCTCGTAGATCGGAACTACATCAACAAGATAGTCGCCGCACTCGATCTCAAGGAGACTGACACCGTCATCGAGATCGGGCCCGGACGAGGGGCTATTACTGAGAATCTCGTGGAATCCGGTGCGAACGTTATAGCTGTGGAACTCGATCGCGATTTCGTCCCGATGCTGCGGGAAACGTTTTCCGCCGCCGATAATTTCTCCGTCATCGAAGCCGACGCGACTAGAGTTAATTTTGAAGACCTGATCTCCGACAGTCCGAATTCTGTAAAGCTCGTCGCGAATCTTCCGTACTACATCTCGACCCCGATCCTTCAACATCTCTCGACACAGCGGCACATATTCGAGTCGCTTGTTTTGATGTTTCAAAAAGAAGTGGTTGATCGCGTCGCCGCAAAGCCGGGCGACTCGGACCGCGGGTTTTTGACGGTACTTGTTGAAACGGCGTTTAGCGTCGAGAAGCTGTTTGACGTACCACCGAACGCATTTCGGCCGGCTCCAAAAGTCACGAGTTCGGTTGCGCGATTCGTTCCTAAACCAATAGTGGTCGATGACGAAAAGGCGTTTCGCGATCTGATCAGTATTGCATTCGGGCAAAAGCGAAAGACGATCCTGAACAACCTCAAGCCCACGCATCCCGAAGCTAAAGAGAAGTTGGAGCGATGCGGCATCGACTCTCAGCGGCGTGCCGAATCGCTCACCCTAGCCGAATGGTTATTGCTCTTCGCCGGTCTCCGTTGAATCGTCCGCGTCGGGCGGAATGCTTTCCATCGCGACAGTTTCCTTCGCCGGAAATAGAAGTGAGGCGATAATCGAGAGTCCTATCGACCCGCCGATGATGCCCAGCGACCAACTTATCGGGAATTTACCGCCAAACGCGTCGTTGAGCCACACCATCTTCAATCCGACGAAAACAAGCACAGCCGCGAGACCGTATTGGATCAAATGAAACCTGTGGATCACGCCGGCGAGCATAAAATACATCGATCGCAGGCCAAGGATCGCGAAGATATTCGACGTGAACACGATCAGCGGTTCACGAGTGACCGCGAAGATCGCGGGAACACTGTCGACCGCGAAGATGATATCCGTGGCTTCCAAAAATAATAAGGCGATGAACAGCGGCGTCGCGTACAGAATGCCTTCCTTACGGACAAAGAAATCCTTGCCGTTTATCTCGTGGGTCACCGGCATAAATCGCTTGAAGATGCGGATCATCAGGTTCTTTTCCGGCTCGATCTCATCGTTGCTCGAGAAGACCATTTTGATTCCGGTAATGATCAGAAATGCCCCGAAAAGATAGATCACCCAGTGAAACTGCATCAGAGCAGATCCGAGGGCGATGAAGATCGCACGGAAGATCAGGGCCCCGAGAATGCCGTAGAAAAGTACCCGGTGTTTGTATTTGGGCGGAATCCCGAAGTAGCTAAAGACGAGTACGAAAACGAATATGTTATCGACTGAGAGGGAATACTCGATCACGTAACCGGTCAGGAATTCGAGGGCGAGAGTGCCGCCGATCTCCGGGCCGAATTTCCCTGTGGCGTAGTAGTAAAAGCCGGTACAGAATGCTAATGCCAGGGCAACCCAGACGGCGCTCCAAGTCGCGGCTTCTTTGAACGAGACTACGTGAGCTTTGCGATTGAAGACGCCGAGGTCGATCGCAAGCATAAAGAAAACGAACAGTAGAAACCCGGCGTAAAACCACCAGTAATCAGCGAAAGGAAATAGCATCAAAAGTCTCCCTATTTGCGGACCGCAAAAGGAAAAACCTTTCACGATCGATTTCAAAAATCGTCGTAAAAGGTCTCGATACTTTCTCACCGTGCCGGAAACATTCAACGACAAGAACGTTTCGTAATGACGACAGCGGCAAACCCTTTCGGGCTATCTACTCCCCTAAATTGTCAGGCTTCAATTTATAGAATTCGTCCCATATTGTCAAGATTTACGGCAGATAGTAAACATTGTTAATGAATCGAAGTCGTACGTTTGATCACGGCGTCGGTAATGCGGAACGTTTCGCATAAGATCGTTGCGTGAAAAACGTACACAAATGTCGGCACATTTGCATTTCGACACTTCAAACCACGGGCACGCGGTTTGCATTACGGGAAGTACAGCAACCACGCTTTGCGGACGTAATTCGTCCCTGAACGGTGAACTGGATAAGCGACCTAAACCGCCCACCAATTTGCAGTTCAAGCCGCCTGAAACGCGAGTACCTCGCGTGATCTATATTCTTTGGAGGAAGTGAAATGTCTATTTTGAAGCATGTTTGTGCAGCGGTACTTTTTGTATCTGCTGTTATGGTTTTATCCGCAGCAGCGGACGCTCAAACTTACGGCGGCCGAGGCATCGGCGTCGCTGCATCCGTTACGAACAACGGATCGACTAGCAATTATGTGTTTGCCGACACCGGTCAATTGCCGAGCCAGGGCGGGAACATCACCATCTCGGCGCCCTCGTCGTTCATATCGGGTGTGATGTCGACCGGTGTTCTCACAGCAAGTACGTCGGGCGCATTGCGATCGAGCCAGTCGGTAACAGTCGCGAATGATGTCGATATTATTATAGGCGGAGTCCGGATCCGGGCAAATCGGGCTACGGCTAATGCGGGCTGCATTTGTTGTCCAGGTGTAGGCGACGGAACCTGCGGAGGAAGCTCCGCGTTTAACGCGTTGACCATCACCGATCAGGCCAGCGGTGCGACCACTAGCGTGACCGTCACTGGACAGCCGAATCAGGTAGTAAATCTCCCTAACGGTATTGGAACTCTGACGTTGAATCAGCAGATCACTGGTGCGACGGCGATCACCGTAAACGCAATGCATGTCGAGGCGACTGCCAATGGAACTGCTTATAACGTCGTCGTTGCAAGTGCATCAGCAAGCATTGAGTGCCTTACCTTGAATCCGACGGCGGCAGACGTAACCGTGTCGGGCCGTGTTCTAGATGCAGCGGGCCGCGGTTTGAGCCGGGCAACTGTAACGCTGACCGACGGAGCCGGTAACGTTCGCACGGCCTCCACCAATACTCTGGGATACTTCTCTTTTGCAGAGGTTGAGGCGGGTGCGTCTTACATCCTACAAGCGACGGCTCGGGGATATACCTTCTCAAGTAAGGTAATTTCCGTACAAGACGATACGACGGTTGAGATCAGGGCAAACTAGCAAACTGATACTTTTAACTTGAAAAGCGGCCTCGAAAGGGGCCGTTTTTCATTTTTGCCGTGAGCGTACGAAGCAATCGCGGAATCATAGAAAATAGATAAACCCCTACTATGCTATCCTTATATCTTTAAGCAGGAGTAGGATTTGAGCAGAATAGAGATAATACCGCTGGGCGGAATCGGCGAGTTTGGGATGAACTGCATGGGCATTCGCTACGGTGATGAGATGATCATCGTCGATGCCGGCATGGGATTTCCGGAAGAGACTCCTTATGGGGTCGATATTTCAATTCCCAACTTCGAATTTCTTGAAGAATATCGAAACGACATTACAGCTCTTGTTCTGACCCATGGCCACGAAGACCACATCGGAGCCCTCGCCTACCTTCTAAAGAAATTCAACATTCCAGTTTACGCGTCAAGATTCACGCACGCGTTGGCGGAGAAGCGCCTGCAAGAGTTTGAAATGCTTAGCGATGTGTTGCTGCATCGGGTCAAGGCCGGAGACGTGTCGAAGATCGGCGTGTTCGAGGTCGAGTATATACATGCTTCGCATTCGCTGGTCGATTGCTTTTCGCTCGCGATCAAGACGCCGATCGGAACCGTCATCCACACCGGCGATTATAAAATCGACGATACGCCGGTGATCGGTGCTCCATACGATCTTAAAACCCTAAAAAAATACGGCGATGAAGGGGTGCTTGCATTACTTGCTGACTCCACGAACGCCACGGTGCCCGGCAGGACCCCTTCGGAACAGGCGGTGATCCCCGCCTTCCGCGAGATCTTTGAAGAAACACCTGGACGACTTTTCGTCGCGACTTTTTCTTCGTCGATCCACAGGCTTCAGATCATTTTTGACCTCGCCCACGAATACGGGAGAAAGGTCTGTGTGTTGGGGCGTTCGATGATGAAAAATGTCGAGATCGCAACCGAGCAGGGATTGATAAAGATCGGGCACGGCACGCAGATCGAGCTTGGCGAGGCGCGGAAATATGATGACGACGCGATCTGTTACCTTGTAACCGGTTCACAGGGCGAGATGCGTGCGGCGTTGTGGAGCATGGCGACGGGGACATATAAGGGAATGGAGATCGACAAGGGCGACACAGTCGTTTTGTCGGCACGCATCATTCCCGGCAACGAAAAGAGTATCTCGCGGCTGATAGGTCATCTCTATAAACGCGGCGCGAATATTATCGAAGAAAAGCGTCGGCTCGTCCACGTTTCCGGCCATGCGTCGCAGGAAGATATCCGTATTATGGTCGAGACCGCCCGGCCCAAGTATCTCGTTCCGATCCACGGCGAATATCGGATGCTGTTTCGGCACAAGGAATTTGTTAAGAACCACGTCTCCGGATACACGGACGACAACATCGTGCTGATCGAGAATGGAGATCTGCTGGAGATCGACGAATTCGGCGCCCGGGTCGTCGAGAAACACGAACTGCATAGGACGTTCATCGACGAAGAATCGATGGGCGAGATCGAATATGACATCGTTCGCGAACGAAAGAAGCTCGCCTACGGCGGCGCGATCTCATTGGTTGTGACGGTAGACAAAGGCACCCAGCGGATGGTTGGCGATCCGCAGATCACGTTGAACGGCGTCGCTGGCGTTGACCTGACAAACGGATTTACTTCCCACGCTCTCGAAGCGGTTTCCACGGCTGTCAACGCAATGAAGCGTGACCAGATCGCGGATCGGAACGTCTTCAAAGAAAATCTCCGAATCCACCTCAAACGCTACGTCCAAAAGGAACTTGGTACGAAGCCTGTCATCGTTACGACGATCGTCGAAGTATAAAGCCGCCGGAAAATCCGGCGGCTTTCACTTTGACCGGATCAACCGACCGCGTACCAGGACCTCGCCATCTTCTCGATCTGAAATTTCATCATCTCCGATCTGCCACTCGCCTGATTCATGAAGTTCTTGGCAAGCGAATTTTCATGGTGGACATCGGCGGCGTGCCCCATCTCGTGGATCAGGTCCATCTTGTCCAGATTCGCGTTCGGCGAGATGATACAGAGCGGCGTCGTGATCGGCATTCCCTGAGGCGTAATCCCGATCCCCGGATGCTTAAACTGTCCGAATACGACCGTGAGATAGGTCGAGAATGTAACTTTGGAAGCGATCAGACTCCGGGCCGAAACCACGAGAGCTTTGTAGCTCTCCCTGTTCACGGCGTCGTCGTAGGAATCGTGCGGAACCGGTTCCGGATACTCGAGGGTGTTCCCCGAGTATTTGATTCCGCCTTGCGGCCATACCTCGAGCTGGAGATTGTGGCTATCGAGGATTGTCTGTGCCTGTGCGACCTCCCCTTGATCGTCACCTTTAAAGTAGTTCGTCAAATAGACGCAAGCGATGTTCAGCTTGGTCCGCTTAGGATTCTTAAATGTTGTGCTTTTCTCTGCGTCCATGATCGTGGTTGGTCCTTTCTATGATTACGTAAGATTAGTCGATACATTACCGACAGCGTATGAACGCTTTTACGACAGGGGATTGCCGGGAATATGGGTAGCTAAATTCGATTGATTTGTTAGTGTTTTCTGCTTGAGGGCACTGAGAGAATAGCTCTTCCCCCGGTATGCTACCCGCACGGGTAGCCACTACACGTTCGTTTCGAGAATTTGTTTTGTGTAGAGTTTAATTGTTAGAAATAATGAATGCTAAAGAATTGTTGAGATCGGCGAGGGTGTCAGTGGCTCCCGAAACTTACTCCTTGATTGGTATGTCCCGGGATCAGCTCCTTAACCTTCTCACGGATAATTCGCTGAGTCCGCGAATGTCTGCGCCGTTCATGATCTTTATGGACCCGCATGAGGTTACGCTGATCCTGGACGAGATCGATCTCCGAAATATGCGGCCGGGATTAGGAGATGCAAAGGTGGATAACGGCTATCGGATGCTGACCTTCGATGTTGTCTTGAATCCTTCCCTAGTTGGATTTATTGCGGAAGTTTCGCGGATACTTGCGGCCGCGGGCGTTGCTATTCTGGCGTTGTCGGCGTATTCGCGCGACAGTTTGCTGATCAAGCAGGATGATCTCGCTACGGCTTTGAGAGCCTTAGGTCCATTCGTGGATGAGGTGTGCTAGTTCGAACCGCGCTTAACCCAAAGTGCCACGCAACTTCAATGATCCGAACTTCCTCCCCTCTGACAATTCGAGAATGCAAGATCGCCTGCTTCCCCTACGTTGTTTAGAAGAGCCACGAGATCAGTGGGCAGGTTATCGAATCGAAATAACTTTATCGTTTGATCGACCGCCTTTCCGTCGCTGGCGCGCCAGGTAAAGTTAACGCTGCCAAACGGTGCAAGAGAGTTGGGCAGAGGCCCGTAGTTGTCCTTCCAAATATTTCGATCGAATGTTCGCATTGAGTTGCGCACGGCCCGCATTTCTTCATCGGTAAATTTGTCCTGGCACCAGCCGCTGTCGTTGGCTAATTGGCTATACTGAATCACTCTTCGGCGGAAGACGCGTCCGTCCGACTGGACCAATATGCGGGTGTTATTGGGGGTCGCCGAGGCAGAACCATTGATCACACTGGAGTGATAATACTGATCTATTACCCAGGCACCCTTGCCTTCAGGCAAACCTGCCGCGTCCGGCAATTCAGCTATCTGAGCGTTTATCGAGGCTAAACTACCCGTGCAAACCAGAAAGAGCTTGATAAGAGACACCCCGGCAACCCGGAGTGTCTGATACAACCATCTGATAGGAACTCGCATTGATCCTTCCTCCAGCTTTTTGTTCGGGCCATCATTACAGTGCACTTCGCCGCCGTCATTCTCGTGCGATTGCCTTACTTTGGCAGGGACCCAAACGCCGCATCGCCATCCATTCTGACCTTGTACGAACCCGGGATATTTTCGTCGCCAACGATCGCGATCTTAGCCACGAGCTTTTGGCGCTTTTTGACCTGATAGCGGCCGACAAAGCGAATTCCTTTTGGGGTCGTAAAGTATGAGAATTCGGACTGCCCGTTCTTGTCGTCAAGGTTTCTGAGCCCGCGTCCATACGAATCTGTCACCTGCGCCGTGACATTTTGAACAACGTCATCGACTTTGAAATCGAACATCACGATAACCTCGCCAGGCCCCGCCTCAAATCCGAAATAGTAAGCGACACCGGCGCCAGCCGGCCACCTGCCTTTAGCCTCGTTTGATGTCATTACCGTAGGTTTATCCGGATCAGATGATTGTGCGATGGCGAATCCGGCGCACAGTGTGAACGATATGACGATGGTTGCCGCGAAAGTCTGGAATGTATGTGATCTCATTTTGTAGCCTCCAGCAATTAAGCTATCCAATTTATTGACCGTTACGTAGCGAGATTTTGCTGATGCGATTGAAACTAAAATTTGATAAACGAACCACTCACCAAGGTTTGCAGATGTCAGTCAACTGGGAGGAAATGCGTTACACTCTTAGCGGAATACACACGAAAAAGGTGGAATTGAATCGATAAGGACCAAAAATCTTGGTTCCTGATATAGAACGGTCAATTGGTATGTTCTGGAAAAACAAAGCGATTTTCCTTACGGGGGCCTCCAGCGGAATCGGTGAAGCGTTAGCAGTAGCGTTGGCTTCGCGTGGGGCGGTGCTGGGGCTGGTTGCCAGGCGGCAGGAGATGCTGAAGGGTCTAGCATCCCGCTGTGAGAAGGCGGGGGGAAAGGCAAAGGTATTGGCGGCGGATGTGACGGATGCCGCAGCGATCTCAGAGGCTGCGAATAGTTTTCGAAAGGAATTCGGGAAGATCGATATCCTGATCGCAAATGCAGGAATTGGCGGGAATGACGACAAAACTCGAGGCTACGATCCGGAGTCGGTGAAGAAGGTAGTCGACATCAATCTTTTGGGTGCTGTTAACGCTATTTATGCGGTTGTTCCGGATATGATCGAACGGGGATCGGGGCAACTCGTCGCCATTTCGAGCCTCGCGGGTTTTCGAGGATTGCCGAAGTCTGCGGCGTATTCGGCGAGTAAGGCGGGGATGACGGCATTCTTTGAGAGCGTTAGGCTAGACGTTGCCAATAAGGGAGTTTCGGTCACCATAATTCAGCCCGGGTTCATCCGCACGCCTCTTACGTCGGGCCGAGCGAACAAAATGCCGTTCTTGATGGAACTGGACGACGCGATCCCGCACTTCGTAAATGCGATCGAGAAGCGAAAGCGATTCGCGGCGTTTCCATGGCAATTGGCGACATTCGTTAGAGCCGGAAAATTTATGCCGGCGTGGCTATACGATCGCATTGCGAGTCGTGCCCGATACCGCGAATAGTGATATTCTCCTATATGCTCACGCAATCCCCTCGACTGTAACTGCCCTTATATGAATCTTTTACAGGCAATAATTCTAGGAATAGTTCAAGGACTGACGGAGTTTATTCCGATCAGCTCGACGGCCCATCTCGTGTTCGCCAGTCGGTGGACCGGTATTTACGATGGCGATGCTCATCAGATAACGGCGACGATGGCGGTGATCCAGTTGGGGACGCTGGCGGCAGTTTTTGTATATTTTGCTGCGGACATTTGGGCGATCTCTTCGGCGTTCGTTCGCGATCACTGGGCACTGCTCACCGGCGGACGTGGAATGAGGTTCTCGGGGGCCGACGGCGCTCGGCCGATCTGGCTCTCTAGCGAGTCGTGGTTAGGCTGGCTGATCATAATCGGATCGATCCCTATCGGGACCATCGGCCTCTTGTTGAAGGATTTCATCGAGGGCGAGGGCACGAAGAACCTTTGGACTATCGCGACTATGCTGATCGTGATCGCCGTTTTTCTGCTGATCGCGGAGAAAGTTGGATCGCAGCGTAAGGACATAAAGCATCTCGGGATCTGGGATGCGATCGTCGTCGGATTCGCACAGGTGTTGGCGTTGATGCCCGGTGCAAGCCGTTCTGGCTCAACGATCATGGGCGGATTGTTTGCGGGACAAAAGCGTGAGACGGCTGCGAGATTCTCCTTCCTAATGTCGATCCCTGCGATATTGGCGAGCGGACTCCTGCAATTAAAGGAGGCGATCAAGATCCTGCCGGCGGATTCGTTCGTACCGCTCCTGGCGGGGACGATCGCTGCCGCCGTGGTCGGCTATTTGTCGATCTGGTTCCTGATCGCGTTTCTGCGAAAAAATTCGACGATGATCTTTATTGTTTACCGCATTATTCTAGGGACTGTTCTTCTGGTCCTACTGTGGCAGGGAGTTTTGAGTCCTCACGCTTAGCTGCAGAACTTTGGCTAACGCGCCGTACCTAAAAATGCAGAAACGCTGGGTAATAGCGAAACACGATCACAATGCGGCACGACAGTTTGCCGCGCAGGTCGGAGTGTCTACGCTTGCGGCGGCGTTGCTGCTTGCTCGGGGACACGACACAGCGGATAAGGCTCGCGAATTTCTCAATCCTTCTGTTGAGCACCTTCATGAGCCGAATCTATTAAAGGGAATGGCGGAGGCGGTCGAGCGGCTGCAAAGGGCGATCGACAATGGCGAAAAGGTATTGATCTGGGGTGATTACGATGTGGACGGGACTACCGGTACTACCCTATTGAGACGGGTGATCAAGATCCTTGGCGGCATCAGTGCCTTTCATATTCCGCATAGATTTACGGAAGGGTATGGTGTCAATATTCCAGCCCTCGAGGCGGCACAGGCCGATGGAGTGACGCTGGCGATCACCGTGGATTGCGGGATTCGGAGCTTTGAGCCGCTCGAATGGGCAATGGAAAACGGTCTGGACGTGATCGTTACTGATCACCATTTATCTGACGAGGCTCGGGGAAATCCGCCGGCGTATGCGGTAGTTAATCCGAACCAACCAGGTTGCCCGTATCCGGACAAACACCTTGCCGGGGTCGGGGTCGCATTCAAACTGGCCCATGCGCTGCTGCGCCAGAACGGGAAGGAACATCTGGTTCCGGCGTTCATGAAGATCGCGGCGATCGGGACGGTTGCGGACATAATGAAGCTCACTGGCGAGAATCGAGCGATCGTCGCGCTCGGACTTCGGGATCTGCCAACGACAAAGAACTACGGTCTTAAGGCCTTGATGGAAGTCGCGGATTGCCGGTCCGATATGACGAGCTATCATATTGGCTTCCGGATCGCTCCGCGGATCAATGCTGCAGGCAGAATGGATGCGGCGAAACAGGTTGTCGAGTTGTTCGAAACGGAGAGTTTTGACGAGGCTCGCACGATCGCCCAAATGTTAGACAGCCGAAATAAGGAGCGGCAGAAGGTGCAACAGGAGATCACCGAGAAAGCTCTGCTCGCGACTGAGAATCTCGCGGAAGCGAAGTTTATCGTTGTCTCTGGCGAAGGCTGGCATCGGGGCGTGATCGGACTGGCGGCGTCCAGGATCGCAGAGCGACTCCATCGGCCGACGATAGTTTTGTCCAGCGAAAACGGCACAGCCCACGGAAGTGCCCGAAGCATCGGAAACTTTCACCTGCTGGACGCCCTCGAACATTGCGGAGAGCTGATGGATCAATTTGGGGGGCACGCCGCGGCGGCCGGAATGAAACTTCCCACCGCGCGGATCGAAGATCTAATGAAGGCATTGGACGCCTATGCCGCGAACATTCTTTTAGAAGATGATCTTCTTCCTACCTTAAAGATCGACGCGCGGTTGTCCGCCGAGAGTCTCGGGCCAAATATTTTGCAGGAACTCGACCGTTTCGAGCCGTTCGGGGCCGGAAATCCCAAACCCGTATTCGTCACTGGCGGGCTGCGTGTGAAAGCCGAGCCACGAGTAATGAAGGAGAAACACCTGAAACTTTGGCTTGAAAGTGACGCAGGTAAACGATTTGAGGCTGTATGGTGGGATGGGGTCGACCGCTCAAAGGGGCAAACGCTGGATCCTGGTTCCCGCATCGAAGTAGCTTATACGACCGAAATGAACATCTGGCAGGGAACCCAACGGCTTCAGCTTGTCGTGCAAGATCTAAGGGCAGATAATCAACCGTAGAAGTGGCAGAAACACGATCAGAAATAACGAAGGGATTAAGATTTCGTGCAAACTTGCCGAAATACGTTCGATACGCCGCGGCAGGTGTCGCAGGTCTGGTCGTGCTAGCTCTGATCGTAGCGTTCTATCGCGGCAGCGGGAAGCCTGAATTTCGAATGACGAGCCTGCCGACCAATCTTTCCAAAGATGTGACCGCGGAGATAACCGGCTACGAACGAACAGAGTTTGACGGCGGAGTCGCCAAATATTTTGTAAAGGCAGATAAGGCGACGACATATTCAGATAATCATCAGGAGCTCGATAACGCCTATTTCGAGATATTCGATCAGGGCGGCAGCGGCACTTCGGACAAGATCAATGCTCTCAAAGCCGTCTACATACCCGAGGAGAACAAAAACTTTTCGGCTTACCTTGCAGGAGCGGTAAAGATCGAAACCCGCGATCGCTTAAAAGTTCAGACCGAGCAGCTCACGTATAAGAAGGCGACTGACAACGCATTTGCCGAGGAGGCTGTTGCGTTTCAGCGAGACAATCTTTCGGGGACATCTTTTGGAGCCGAAGTAAAGATCGCGGAGAAGAAGGTTGAACTGCATCGAGACGTGAAGATCAGTCAGTTTGAGACAGACGGGCATACGGGAAATCCGGCCTCGACCCTTGCTGCTGGCAAGGCGTCGTACGACCAAGCAGCCGAGAAGATCCATTTGAACGACGGCGTGAAGATCCATTCGGTGACTAAAGAACCTGTTCGGACAAATGATCTTTCGTCGGGGGATGCACTCGTCTCGTTGGCTGTCGTTGAAGGAACTAAACGGGAAGTGCTTTCGGCGGAAATGTTTCGCGATGTTGCTATCGATTCGATCGAGAACGGTAAAGCTCCGACGAAGATCCGGGCCGGATACGGACTTTATGAGAGACCCGATCGATTCACCCTTCGCGATTCCGTGAATATAGTTACCGCCGAGGATAAAACACCGACGACGATCAATTCGGCTCATGCCGTGTACGTGCAGAACACAGGCACCGCGGATCTAACGGGCGGTGCGGAGATTACCCAAGGAACGAATTACGCAAAGGGCGACGCCATATTCGCGGAACTTTACCCCTCGAATAAGCTGAAGAAGGCTTCGGTTCGTGGCAACGGATATATTAGGCAGATCGAAATTGATCGGACCATCGAAGTGTCTTCAGGCGAACTCGTTGCGAACCTTGCGGACGGTCAGACGATGACCTCTGCAACCGCCATATCTAATGCGTCAGCGGTTTTGACTCCTGCGAATGCGAACGAGTATTCGAAAGTGACGATGTCGACGCCCAAGCTGATCGCATTAAATTTTGCGGCGGGCGGCGTGCTCCAGCAGATGTCGACGGACGGCCGGACGACGATCCAATTAGACGTGCCCAACAATGCCCCCGATTCCGCCAATAAGCGTGTGACTGCCGACGCTATGAAGACATTTTTCGCCGCGGATGGGAAGAACATGCAGCGGGCAGAAGCGGTCGGGAATGCCGAGTTATTCATCGAGCCGCTGAAGGCACGTGCTGAAAATTATAAGACCACGATCAACGCTCCGCGTTTCGATTGTGGGTTCTTCCCGACCGGTAATAACGCTAAGGATTGCACGGGTGGTAAGGGTACAAAGACCGTCCGCGTGCCAACGGTACCTTCGGATCAGAGAGGTAATCAGACACTGACTGCCGAAACACTGCATGCCGGATTTGCTGAAGGATCGCGGGATCTTCAGTCGCTGGACGCGACCGGGGATTCGAAATTTTCCGAGCTCGATCGTAACGGCATCGCCGATCAGATCTCGTTCACCAATTCAGACAAGGTAGTGCGGCTTCGCGGCGGCGAGCCGACAGTTTGGGATTCCCGTGCTCGTGCGAAAGCGAAGGAGATCGACTGGGATACGCTGAATCAGAAGTCGTTCCTGCGTACGGCTGTCAGCACCACCTATTACAGCCAGAAATCGACGGGCGGAGCGACTCCCTTCGGACAGACCGACAGACCGGTATACGTGACGGCCGCCAATGCGGAGTTCGACCACAGGTCTGAGACGGCCGTTTACACCGGGAATGCTCGCGGTTGGCAAGATAAGAGCTATATCCGTGCGGCGAAATTTACGATCCGTCAGTCGTCGGGTCAGTTCGACGCGGATGGCGGGGTTCAGAGCCTTTTGTATGACGTAAAGCGGAAAGAGAACGGAAAGGAAACTTCGGTTCCGGTTTCAGCGTCCTCGGGATCGATGACTTATACTCGGGATGCGAGATTGCTGCGATACGTCGATTCGGTCGATATTCGTCAGGCGTCCGACCGTATCACGGGAGGAAAGGCCGATGTTTATCTGGACGAAAGGAACGAGCTATCGAAAACTGAGGTAGAAAATAACGTTGTTATCACGCAGCCTAAACGTCGTGCAACCGGAGACTTTGCAAGTTACACTGCGGCGGGCGAAGTCGTTGTGCTTCGCGGAAATCCGGCAAAGGTTGAAGATGCCGAACAGGGTGCGTCCCAGGGTGCGCAGATGACGGTTTATTTGCGGGATAATCGGGTGAGCACGGAAGGCAGATCGACCCAGAATTCTGCAGGGAGAACCCGCTCGGTTTACAAGGTCAAGGAAAATTAGTTACATATTCTTGATGCCTGATAGTCGTCAATCCCAATCGGCCACCAACGGCCACACTTCAAGCGGTTTCCGAAACAGTTTCGTTGCTGATGAGCTTCAGAAGACATACGGCCGGCGACGTGTCGTTGACGGAGTAAGCATCTCCGTGAGCGAAGGTGAAGTTGTTGGATTGCTCGGATCGAACGGAGCCGGTAAGACTACGACGTTCTATATGATGGTGGGACTCGAGCCGACTGAGCACGGATCTATTCGTATCGGTGATTCGGATGTGACGAAGCTGCCGATGTATCTGCGAGCCAGGCTTGGCATCGGATATCTACCGCAAGAGGCTTCGATATTTCGCAAGCTGACCGCGGAACAAAATATTCTTGCCGTACTCGAAACTCGAAAGATCACCCGCCACGAACGTGTTGAGCGGCTCGAAGACCTACTCGAAGAATTCGGTGTTGCTCATGTGCGCAAGACGCGGGGTGACAACCTCTCAGGAGGCGAGCGGCGAAGGGTGGAGATCGCGCGATGTCTGGCAAGCAATCCGAAGTTTATACTTCTCGATGAGCCGTTCGCCGGCATCGATCCGCTCGCCATCGACGATATCCGCGAGATCATAATTTACCTGAAGCAACGCGGCATAGGTATCCTCATTACCGACCACAACGTCCGGGAGACTCTCGGCATTTGCGACCGAGCATACATCATGGCCGAAGGTAAAATTCTCCGCTCCGGTGATCCGCAGGCGCTCGTCGAAGACCCCGATGTTCGGCGCAACTATTTGGGTGAACGTTTCACGCTATGATGTTGCAGGCGTTCACTTTGCCGTTGAAAAGAACTATACTTGCTCCATACAAGGCAATTTTGATGCCTATCAAACTTTAATCGGACCTACTGCCCCCGTCTGACCAGAGATGTCGTCACTAAGACTCACAACTTCAATGCAGCAAAAGATGATCCTGACGCCACAATTGCGTCAGCGGATCGAGATGCTGCAAATGACGTCTTTGGAGCTTCAAGATCTGATAGAGCAGGAAATGGTCGCGAATCCGATCCTCGAGGAGGTCCAGCCGGGCGAGGAAGTTAACGAGATATCCGACAATATTCTCGACCAGAATTCGAGCGGTTCCGAAGACTCGTTCGATGGCGGGGGAACAGGTTCGGAGTTGACGACGATCGACCAGTTCAGCGGAAAGCAAGATGATGGATTTGAGACGCTCCGGGCCGAGGCGACGTCCGAAAACGGGGCTGGCGAGTTTGAACAGAGTGCGGAGTTTGAAGCGTCTGAAGATCATCAACCGGATACGGCGGACGCGTTTGAAGAGATCGATTACGGGCGGGAATTTCAGGAGTATCTCGACCCGGGATACAAAACCCAGGAGATCGAGTACA
The DNA here is from genome assembly GCA_039916585.1 of Pyrinomonadaceae bacterium. Lineage (GTDB taxonomy): Bacteria > Acidobacteriota > Blastocatellia > Pyrinomonadales > Pyrinomonadaceae > OLB17. Next base: position 75,562 of record JBDSLC010000193.1, read on the forward strand.
AGGAAGACGCTCCAAGCTTTGAACAGTTTCTGACTGAAAAGCCGTCGCTCATTGATCACCTTGAGTGGCAGTTGAGCATGGTCGCGATGTCGGATTCATTGGAGCGTGCGGCTTCGAGCGTTATCGGGAATTTGGATGGCGACGGCAGGCTGACGACGGATCTCGAGACGATCGCGGAGCTTGCTGCTTGTTCCGTAGGAAAAGCAGAAGAGGCGCGGCAACTCGTGTTAACGCTTGAGCCGGTCGGTTGCGGAGCTCTCGATGTCCGAGATTGTCTTGTCGCTCAGCTTGTCTCGGTGGGCGAGGGTGAGAGCCTTGCTGCCAGACTGGTGAAGGATCATCTGGAAGATCTTCAGCCGCATCGTTTACAGCACCTCGCGAAGGCAACTGGTATCGATCTTCACGAACTAAACGAAGAGATCAACAAGGTCCGCGTACTCGATCCCTTTCCTGGCCGGAGATATTCGTCCGAGGACGCGGTGTTCGTTGCTCCCGAGGTGTACATCGAAAAGCTGGACGACGAGTATGTGATCTACTTCACCGACGACGGCAGTCCGCGTTTGCGGATAAGTTCGACCTATCAACAGATTCTCGATCAAGGAGACACAAGCCGCGAGACAAAGGACTTTATTAAAGAAAAGATGCGTGGGGCTGTTGATCTGCTTCGGAATATCGAGCATCGACGGCAGACGATCTACCGAGTTGTTGAGTGTATCGTGCGGCGTCAGACAGATTTTCTGGATAAAGGTGTCGAGTTTATCAAGCCTATGATGCTCAAGGATGTCGCTGAGGACATCGGGATGCATCTGTCTACCATCTCCCGCGTTGTTAATCGGAAATATGCCCATACGCCGCAGGGTGTCATCGAGCTTCGCCGATTCTTTAGCGAAGGGATGATGAATGAGGAAGGCGAAGAGGTTTCTACTCGCATCTTGAAACTCAGGATCAAGAAGATGGTCGAGGAAGAGAATACGAAGAAGCCGATGACTGACGACCAGATCGCAAAGATCCTAAGCAAAGAAGGTGTAAAGCTATCGAGGCGAACGGTCGCGAAGTACCGCGATCAAATGAATATACCGGGCTCACGCGAGCGGAAGACGGTTATTTGATTGACTGCAGCCTATATAAAAGGCCGTAGAACTGGAGAGGTAATCTCATGAAATTCGAATACACAGGGAGACACATCGAAGTAACCCCGGCGCTCAAGTCGCATGTCGAGGAACACTTTAAACGCATCGATCATCTTTTCGATGGGCGACCGTCGAAGGCCCACGTGATAATCGAAGTCGAACGCGGCCGGCATCGGTCGGAGATCATTCTTACTTGGCGGAAAGAAGTTCTGAACGCTACAACGACTAACTCGGATATGTATAAGTCGCTAGCCGAGACCGTCGCAAAGCTCGAAAAGCAGGCTTTGAAGATCAAGAGCAAGATCACCGACAAGAATCATAAGAAAGATAAGACGGCGGTCGCGATCGCACCGGTAGATGAGACACCTGCCGCACCGCAAAGAGGACGCATTATTAATGCACGCCGATACGCGGTAAAGCCGATTTCTGACGAGGAGGCTGTGATGATGCTGGATGACGGCGCCGATAGTTTTCTCGTGTTTCGTAATTCGGCGAATCAGCGGGTTTCGGTCATTTACAAACGCAAGGACGGAAATTACGGGCTTATCCAGCCTTAACGAATGGCACAATCCAGCGAATCAGGAGTCCGCTCGATCTCGGTCAGCGAGTTCCTGGATGCCGTCTCCGATCGACATCCGGTCCGTTCGCTTTCTTCTGTAGAGGTCCTCTCGAATCATTTCCTTACCTCGTCACGGGTCCAAAAGCTTGGGCTCGCGCTTTCGGGCTTTGCCGATAAGATCCACCGCGGCCGGATCCAGATCTACGGCAATAGCGAGCGATCATACATATCCCGACTCTCCGTTACGGAGATCGTTGAGGCATACAAGCGGCTTGATAAAGAAAATATTAGCTGCATCCTGGTTACCGCCAACGCCGAGCCGACCGAAGATCTTACAAGATTTGCGGCTGAGAACCGTATCCCGGTACTTGCGACGACGACACCTAGTTCCGACGCGATCGCAGCCGTTTCGGCGGTACTTTCGGATCGTCTCGCACCTGAGATCACACTGCATGCCACGTTGATGGAAGTCTACGGAATTGGCGTGCTGATCGTGGGAGATTCTGGAATCGGGAAATCTGAGTGTGCGCTGGATTTAATAACCCGTGGTCATCGCCTGATCGCAGACGATTCGGTGCGGATCCGGGAGATCGGAAATAAACTGATCGGTGAAGCACCCGAGAGTATTAGGGATTTTATCGAGATCCGTGGATTAGGGATCATCAACGCAAGAGATCTCTTTGGCGTGTCCGCGCTCGGGCGTTCGACAGAAATACGATTCTGCATCGAATTTTCAGAGCTGACGTCTTCGTCCGCTGATCGGTTAGGACTGGAGCCGAATATGCTTAGCGTTCTCGATACGGAAATTCAAAAGTATCCGTTACCGGTGATGCCCGGGAGAAATCTTTCAACACTCGTTGAAGCGTCGGTGCGAGTTTTTGTTTCGTCGAAAGACGGGCCAAACGCGGTCACGAACTTGATATCAGGGCATACAAATGCCTTAGCGGCGGGGGAGAGCGACTGAATATAAGATGGCTCGAAGAAAGGAGGCCGAAACCACGTCATTAAATCCGTTCGTTGTAATTACGGGCCTGTCCGGGTCCGGGATGAGTTCGGCGACCAATGCTTTTGAGGATGTCGGATATTTTTGCGTGGATAATCTGCCGCTTACGATGTTGTCGACGTTTGCAAGATTGCTAGTTCCGAATTCCGAAGGTTCCGCTGCGATCGAGAAAGCGGCATTGGTCATTAATATTCGCGAACGGCATTTCTTGCCCGACTTTCAAAAGGAACTCGACAAGCTTGGCAAGAAAAACCGAAGGCCATTTGTTATCTTCTTTGAAGCGTCGGATGATGTTCTGCGTCGACGCTTTTCGGAAACGAGGCGGCCGCACGCTGCGGACACCGGTAAAGGGTTGCTGGCGGCCATTCGATCAGAACGAAAGGCTATGTTGCCAGTCCGAAAGATGGCAGACCTGATAGTTGATACGTCCGACCTGACCGTTCACTCGCTGCGGCGACTGCTTCTTGAGAAATTCAGCTCGACAGGAGATGGAACTCCCTTCAGAGTCCAGCTGGTCAGTTTCGGCCATAAGTACGGCAATCCGCGTGATCTGGATCTTCTTTTCGACGTGCGGCACCTTCCGAATCCGTATTTCGACCGCGACCTAAAGCATTTGACCGGCGAGGACCGAAAGATAGTTGCCTTTCTGCGAAAGTATCCTGAGGTGATCGAAACTGTCGGACGGTTCGAAAGTTTGCTCGAGTATCTTTTGCCGTTCTACAAGAAGGAAGGGAAGTCGTACCTATCGATTGGTGTAGGATGCACGGGCGGAAAGCATCGTTCCGTTATGGTCTCAAATGAGCTTAGAAAAGCTCTGAAGCGGCGAGGGTATGACGTTTCAGTCAACCATCGCGATATGCAAAAATAGTCAGATGAAAAAGATCGGCGGCGTCATTGTTTCACACGGTCAGCTAGCAAACGAACTGCTTTCGGCTGCCGAGACGGTTGTAGGGGATATAAGCCACGTGACCGCCGTTTCGATCGGGTGGCATGACGATGTCGAGATGGCTCAGGACCAGGTCCGACGAGCGATCTCATCGGTGTCGGATGGTACCGGGGTGCTAGTTATGACCGATATGTTCGGCGGCACGCCGACCAATATTGCCGCCATGTTCCTAAAGGACGGTGAGGTCGAGATCGTAACGGGAGTTAATCTTCCAATGGTCATCAAACTAGCCTCCAATAATAAAGAGCTGAGTCTTTCTGAGTTGGCTCGCGAGGTAGAGTCGCAGGGTAAGCAGTCAATATATCGAACCGGAGCCCTGTTGGAGCCGCAGAAAGCGAAAAAGGATGCGTGAAGCCAGGATACTAGTTGTCAACCGACTGGGGCTCCATGCTCGAGCAGCGGCTCAGTTGGTCCGGTTGGCAGCAAAATTCAAAAGCCGCGTAACGATATTTCGTGCGGACCGAAACGTGTTCGCGAACGCGAAATCGATCCTGAGCGTGCTTGCCCTCGCGGCAAGTAAGGGAACGGAGTTGGCGATCAAAGTTGACGGGGATGACGAGGATTCGGCGCTCGCGGAGATCGAGAGTTTATTCGCCAATGGCTTTGGTGAAAGCCTTTAAAGTTATCGAATGAATAATGATGTGAACAAAGGCACGATCGGGATTCTAGGGATACCGCTCGGATTCGGAGCCGGCCAAACGGGAAGTGAACTCGGCGTTGAGGCGATGCGGCTTTCACAAATACGCGGCGAAACGCTGGCTCAACATATCTCCGCACTGGGATTCCTGGTGAATGATCACGGAAACGCGGAAATTGTGCGACCCGTTCGCAGCGCGAACGGTGAAAAGGCTCGATACCTTCCCGAAATGGTAGCGTCGAGCCATAACTTGTTCGCATCAGTTTCGGAGATCTTGGCTGCCGGAGAAACTCCGTTGTTGTTGGGGGGCGATCATTCGGTGGCGATCGGGACCTTCTCGGCGGTTTCGAGCCATTTTCGTGAACGAGACCAAGAGGTGGGGCTAATATGGTTTGACGCTCATGCCGATATCAATACGCCGGAAACATCGTCGTCCGGCAACATTCACGGAATGCCGCTCGCGATACTTCTTGGTGAGGGACCAGAGGAGTTGGTGGAGCTTGGCGGATTCTCTCCGAAGTTAAACAAGCAATATTTCGCCCACGTCGGTGCCCGGGACCTTGATGCGGGAGAGCGGAACCGTATACGTTCCCACGACCTTCGCGATCAATTCTTTACGATGAGCGATATCGACAAGCGCGGAATGCTGGCATGCGTTACCGATGCGATCGCGATCGCTTCAAAGGCTCCTGGCGGGTTTGCGGTTACGTTCGATGTCGACTGCATCGATCCGCGATTTGCCCCAGGTTCGGGAACACTCGTGCGTGGCGGGGCCACATATCGCGAGGCACACCTCGCACTCGAGGTCATCGCCGAACACGGCGGCTTGCGTTCGTTCGAGATAGTCGAGGTAAATCCCATGCTCGATCAGAGCAATATCACTGTCGAACTTGCCGTTGAACTCGTGCTTTCCGCTCTGGGAAAGACGATCATTTAATTCGTTTAGACATCTATGAGATCACGTATCGGAGTTATTTTTGGGGGCCGTTCGGGCGAACACGACGTTTCCGTCAGGTCAGCGAAAGCTGTTATTGAGCACATCGATAAGTCGAAATATTCTGTGATCCCGATCGCGATCGATCACGCGGGGCACTGGCTTGATCCGCGAGTGTCTGCAGCACTTCTTCCTAGCGAGACGGCTGAGTTGGTCGCATCGGATGTCGCCGAAATGTCGAACGAAGCGGTAGCTTTGATCGGTGATCCTAAGTATCGCGGAATGATCGAGCTTAAGGATCATTCGCCGCTCGGGATCGACGTGGTTTTTCCGGTCCTTCACGGCACATTCGGCGAGGATGGAACGATCCAGGGCCTCTTCGAGATGGCGGACGTTCCATATATCGGCTGTGGTGTTCTTGCGTCGTCGTGCGGCCTGGACAAGGTTGTGATGAAGTCCTTGTTCAAAGAAGCGGGGCTGCCGATCTGCAAATATGACTGGTTTCTTCGGAGTGAATGGGAAGCGGACGAGGATGCGATCCTTGACCGGATCGAGAAATCGGTTGGATTTCCCAGTTTCGTGAAACCGGCAAATCTTGGTTCATCAGTTGGCATCTCGCGAGCAGAGACACGGCAGGAGCTTCGTAGCGGGATAGCGATGGCGGCGGAATACGATCGTCGAATCCTTGTCGAGGAAGGCCTCAGGATGCGAGAGATCGAATGCGCGATCCTGGGGAACGATCAGCCGATCGCTAGCCAGCCGGGCGAGTACATCATTCGAAATAAGGAAAAGTCCTTCTTGGATTACACGGAGAAATACAATGGAACGGGGAACAATGAGTTTGTTGTGCCCGCACCAGTTTCAACGGAGCTTGCGGCGAAGATACAGGAGCTGGCAGTTCGAGCCTTTAAGGCGATCGACGGGGCGGGTCTTGCTCGAGTTGACTTCTTTCTGCGTACGGACAATGGCGCACTCCTTGTAAACGAGATCAACACGCTGCCGGGCCTAACAGACGCGTCTGGATATCCGAAAATGTGGGCGGGATCGGGAAGGCCTTTTCGAGTTGTCATTGACGAACTCATCTCTCTTGCGCTGGAGGGCCACGCAGACCGGAAGCGGAATAGAACGACCACGTGATCGACTACTTTTCTTTTACGGCGTTATAGCCTTTACGCGTTCGGATACTGAGGTTCGGCTTGGCGACGCGGAGTTCGATCGCTCGCCATTTTCCGTCCCTCTTTGTATTCAATGGTGAATAGCCAAGCGTATACTGCACACCGAGGTCCTCGACAATCTTCTGAAATGCTTCGCGCATTGCCGCTCCGCCGGGAGTTGATACAAATGTTCCGCCACTCTTTTCTGCCAGATTCTTCAGCGCTCCCTGATTCTGTACTCGTTTCAAGTCGGTGGTCGGGGACATATCGATCGTGTAGATGAGAATGTCCGCTGACATTGCCGCCTTGAGTGCTTTGTCGGCTGAATGGCTGCTTATCGTGTCCTGCCCATCGGAGAGTACGATTATGGCTCTTCGCCTTTCTTCACGCTTTGAAAGATCAGCGGCTGCCTGGTAGATGGCATCGTTCATTTTCGTCATTCCATCCGCCTTGAGATCGAAAGCGGATTCGGCGATGTCGCGGCTATTCGAGAATGGCTGAACTAGGGTTATCTTTGAATCGAAACGATAGATGGCTGCGGAATCTGACTCCCGAAGGCCGTCAAGAAATCGGATCGCGGCTGCACGAGCCATGCTGACGCGTTCCTCCATGCTGCCCGACGTGTCGAGTAGGATGACGGCAGCAAAAGGCGTTTCCTCGGCAGAAAAATATTCGATCCTCTGTTCGACCCCGTCCTCAAATATCTTGAACTGATCCTTTCGCAACCCAGCGGCGTTGCGTCCCGTTGGATCCTTTACCGCAGCATTGACGATCACGATTGATGAATCGACAGAGATCTCACCGTCATCCTGAGCCAAAACCGAAAGTGAAAGTGAAGATAGAACGATCAGGAGTGAAAATGCGCTAACGAGCGAACGAGCCGCGTTTGGAAGTGCAAATCTCGGAGAGGGGATGAAGCTTTTCAATTCTTGAGTCTTAGGAACCTCGCAAGTCTGATAAGCGTGTTTGAACTTTCGATAGCAAGTACCGATACGCTGAAACGGGTCGAACGCTTTATTTCGGAAACGAGCTGCTCGGTTGACCGCTTGAGGAAAAGAAACCCTTCGCGAACATCTTTAGGCGAATCAGTTTCCTTTTCGACGATCGAGGTTTCACCGTCGTCATCACCGCCGAGGTCATTGCGGATCTTGGAAACGATCTTTTCAAACTCTTCGAGCTTCTTGCGCTCTGTTTCTGAAAACTGCTCTTTCTTTTCAAAATATTCTTCCAACTCACTCGAAAGCCTAAGAGCCGCCTCTCCGCGTTCTACAAGTGCTTCGTACTCTTTTTTCTCGCGAGTCGATTGCTGTTTCGCGAGCATCTCCTTAACCATCTGACCTTCATCATCAACCTGCTTCTTGCGGTCCGGGAATGGCCACGGATCATTGCTCGCCGTTTGTGCGGACATCGCAACGGCGGAAAGGGCAAGGATTATAACGGCCAGAAGAAATCTCACGATCAATTACTCTTTACTACGTCTTGTACCGGATCCAGGGACACCCCGGTTACTGTCTCTACGAGAACTTTCAAAAACTCATCTTCAGCAAGGCCCGAACTCTGAACAGTGCGCCATTCCGTCATAAGCCCAGCGCCCTCGCGTCCCTCCACCTTCGCGTTTACGGATACGTTGTTCTGCACCCCATCGATCGACTGAACCTCGATGATCAAAACATATCGCCCACGAGACCAAGTGCGTTCGTATCCATCGAGAATTGCGTACCTGCTCAATTCACTCTGTGCGATCACTGCACCTTTGGTGAAAATGAACGGCTGTGTGACTACGATTCCGTCCCCGAGTCTCGAGGCGGCCTCATCGACAAGCATCTTCTGATCTTTGATCACCTGCTTGATCGTCTCTACCAACACGTCACGTCGCGAAGCCATCCGATAGGGATTAGCGATACGTGCACGAACGTTCGTCTTACCTTTCCCCCAATCGAAAGAACGCGTTGCGTCGGTCTCTCTTGTGGTTTTATTAACAGTTTCCTTTATCTTTTGCGTCTGCGTGTCAATTCCTTTTTGACCGGCGGCCGAAAGAGTAAGCCCGGAAAATAGAACTGCGTAGATGAAAATGTTGCGATTCATACTGCCAATAGGATAGCACGCGGCGATACAGGAACTATCAATCGGGTAGGATGTATCGGCTTTGGACAAGGTTGCAAGCGGGAAATTAGTGAAAGTCTCCTGAATGTTCGCGATACCAAGCGATAGTTTTCGGTAAGCCGGCGTCAAGACCCGTCTGCGGGCTCCAGCCGAGTTTAGCCCGCATTTTATCACCGGAGAGGTACTGTGCGTCGATCTCGCGTTCGATCTTGGTGGTCAATAGGACATAGGGGGTCAGATCATCAGAACGTCCCGCTGCGTAGATGATCCTAGTGACAAGATCTATGATCTGAACGGGTTCGTCAGAGCCGAAGTTAAATTGCTCGCCCTTGGTTACGTCAATATTGGCGGCAACGGTCAGATAGCCATCGACCACATCATCGACATAGATGAACTCGCGGATCGGGGTTCCGTCGCTGCGGATGATCGGTCGTTCGCCCTTGAGGATCGAGATGATCGTGCCAGGGATCACGCGGGAGAGGTTCACGTCGCCAGGGCCGTAAATGTTGGCCGATCTAGTAACGGCGATCGGCATATTGTAAGTGAGGGCGTAGGAACGTGCGATCAAGTCAGTGCAGGACTTGGACACGTCGTAAGGAAAGATGCCCTGTAGCGGAAAGTCTTCGGTGTATGGAAGCGTGTCGTGCGACCCGTATGCCTTATCGCTCGACGCGACGACGACGGTCGGATGCGGATCGGCCCTTCGACACGCTTCGAGGAGCATATAACTACCGCGGACGTTTGCTTCGAATGTTGCTATCGGCGATCGATTCGCGGCGTTCACGAGTGCCTGTGCGGCGAGATGGAAGACGTATTGCGGCTGGTATTCATTTAACACGCGCTCCATCAGGTCGAGGTCGTCGACGGAGCCGGTTATCACCGTTACACGGTTTCGCAATCCTAATACGTCGAGCGAGTTCGGTGTTGTTCGATCTCTCTCAAGCACGACCACCGATGCTCCCTCATATAGCAGCCGCGAAACAAGATTTGCTCCGACAAAACCCGCTCCACCCGTAACGAAGGCCACTTTCGCTTTCCAATCAAACGCCATAAATATAGGCTACCAAACCTTCCACGGGGCGCCCGCGTCCCACATTTCGTTCATCTCGACATTGTCCTTGAACGTGTCCATACACTTCCAAAATCCGTCGTGTCGATATGCCATCAGCTCGCCCTCTGCGGCGAGGCGTTCGAACGGTTCCTTTTCAAGCACGCAACTGTCATCGAGGTAATCGAAAATTCGCCTCTCGAAAACAAAAAAGCCGCCGTTGATCCACTCTTTCAGTTTTGGCTTCTCGCGAAAGCTGTTTACCGATCCGTCGGAACCGAGATCCAGCAGGCCGAAATTCGAGACCGGATTCACTGCCGTCAACGTTGCGATCTTACCGTGGCGTCGATGAAAGTCGATCAGTGCCGTGAGATTGAGGTCGGCAAGGCCGTCGCCATAGGTTACACAGAAAGTGTCGTCCGTAATATAAGATTCGAGTTTCTTGACTCGACCGCCGGTGTTGGTCTCAAGTCCTGTATCAAGCAGAGTCAGGGTAACATTCGGACCAGCATCGACCGCGATCTCAGCCGTCTTGACCGAGCTTTGTGACCCCGCGACAGGCACATCGAAATACTTACCAAATTCTTCTGCCAGATAGCCGAGGCTAAGAGTAAAATCCGACAAGCCGAAAGTTCGGTAGATCCGCATTAGGTGCAGGATCAACGGCTCTTCGCCAATCCTGAACAGAGCCTTTGGGACGAGGGCTCCGTGGCGGTCCAGGCGCGTACCTTTTCCTCCGCAAAGAACTATTGTTTTCATTCGGCTTTCGTGTTCCTCTCCCAGAGTTTTGCATACTTTAGAAACACGCCGTACGCGGTGAAAATCGCAATCATCAATCCCTGAGTTCCGTCGCGAAATCCCTGTTTTACGATATAGGACCTTAAGAATCCGCCGATAGCGCTATAGAACATCTTCGACGCCGAGCTGAGGCGACCGCTTTCGCCGAGTGCTGCAGCAGCAAGCGAGGTGTACGAATCGATAGTTCGATGGTATTCGCTCAGATCTTTTTTAGTGTAGTGCAGAATGTGGCCGGAGAGTCGTTCAACTTTGCCGTTTACCCGTGCGGTTTCGTGAGGAGCGACTCCGCCCCAATAAGAAAGCTCCTTTCGATAGAGCCGCATTTGATGGTCAGGATACCAGCCCGAATGCTTGATCCAGCGTCCTGCGAACCATGTTCGCCGAGGCATCTCGAACCCGTCTGGAAGATCTGACCGGTCCACTAGTGTCTCGATCTCGGTCCTCAATTCTGGCGTGACACGTTCATCTGCGTCCATCCAAAGGACCCAATCACCGCTCGTCTTTGAATCGGCAAACTCGTGCTTATCTTTGTAACCCTTGAATTCGTATTCGAAGATCTTATCGGTAAATTCCGCAGCGATCTCCCGCGTGCGATCACACGAAAATGAGTCGACGATAACTATCTCGTCGACCCATTGAATAGATTCGCAAAGCTCTCGAATGTTCGCTTCTTCGTTGTAGACGATGACGCTCGCCGATATCTTCACCGTGAGATTATTACAATTTCTCGGTGAAACTTAAAGCAGAGGCTATTTCGGATCGATCGGTGACGTTACAGTGATGTTGTTTAACTCAAACGTCGTAGATGTAGCTTTCTGCAGATTTGCGATCGCCTTGTTGTAGTCAGTCTCTGCACGGATCTCAGAATTCCTCGCGTTCGTGAGGGCGTTCTCGCGCTGGAACAATAGGAAGGACGTCGAACGGCCCGAATCGAACAGGCGGCGTTCGCCGTCGAGCTGGATCTGAGCATTCTCGCGTGCACGCCGTGCTGAGAGCACGCGTTGACGGCCGGTTTCGACCGCTTGGACCGCATTACGCACCTCAACTACAACCGACTGTTCCTGAATTCTTGTCCGCGTGTCGAGCTGATTCTTCGTGATCTCCGCCCCGGCCAGATTCGCTTTTGCAGTTCGGTTTCGGAACGGGAAAGAGATCGTGACGCCGACGGTATAGTTCGGTGCATCGGATCTGAACAGATTCCGCAACGATCGGCTAAATCCACCCACAAAATAGTCCGGAGTTCCGGGGACGACAACATCCGGATTGAGTATCAGCGGAAGGTTATTCACTGTGCGAACCTGATTCAAGCCATTGAGAAGCGTTAGATCATTCCCGCTGAACTGTGGAAACAAGGACGAATCTGTCGACGCTCCACCACGAGAAAGTCCATCGAGCGAAAATGTAGTATTAAGATCTATCTGCGGACGTGTTTGGTTGCGGAAGTACTTGATATCGATCGCATTGATATCACGTTCAAACTTCAGCCGCTGCAGTTCATAGCGGTTGTCCATCGCATCTTTGAGGGCAGCGTCAAGGCTGATTGCGTCCGTATTGAAAGCCGGACGATCGGTCGGGACGAATGGCTGACCCCATTCTGCCGAGGTCGCGTCTTTGAGCAAAAGCTGCTTCAACGAATTTTCAGCGACCGAGACTTGCTGCGTAGCTACCAAAACATCTGACTCGCGATTAGCAAGCTCGGTTTCAACTTCGGCCCTTGCCAGCGGGGCCGACGCGCCGGCTGCGATACGGGCTTCGATTTGTCGAAGGTTTTCACGGGATAGATCGAGGTTCGCCTGACGATTCTGCTGATCGCGTAGTGCGAATACGAGATCCCAGTAAGCGTTCTGGACGCGTGCGATCGTATCGATCGTTGTTCTGCGGAAATCGGCATCGGTCTGCTCGAGACGTCGGCGAGCGATCTTCAGGGCTCTACGATTGCTATCAATTGATAGGTTCCGTAACAGCGGTTGAGTGTAGCGTATGCCGGTACTCGATAAGAATATCGCGCTTGTACCGCTCCCGATCGAACCATTACTCACCTGAGCTTGCGAGAACGCATTCTCAGTGCGCGTGTTATTGAAGAAAAGCTGATAGTTACCGCCGCCCGGCCGGATCGAGCCGCGGACGTCGGAGTTCACCGTGAAATCGTTCGTCGCGGCGCTTCCAGTCGTCGAGTTGCGATTATAGCTCGGAGTTACGGTAAACACCGGATCGTAGAAACCCTGTATCGAGCGGATGCTGGTCTCCTGAAGCCTCACATCATCCCGCGAGATCTCGATGTCGTTATTGCTGGCGAGAGCACGTCGGATCGCGTCGTCCAGGGACAGCGAGATGGGCTCCGCCGAATAGACGCCAACTCGCGTCGTCATAGAGGTGGCTGAACCGACCACTTTCGGGGCCGTCGAGGGGAACGAAGTATCTTTTTCTTCCGAGCGAACTGTTTCAACAACACGCGCAACCGCACCTGATTCCTGTGCTTCAACAGCGAACGGGGCGATCATCATCGCGACAACAAAATAGAAATATCGAGAGAACGATCTCATTTATTTAGGCTCCGGGCTCAATCAATTAGTCAGAATTATGGGCCAAAAACTCAAACCCGTTCTACGACCCTGCAAACTGCTTTGTTTCAACAATTTGAATTTTAGGGAACTACGACATCATCCTAGCACTCCGTTGAATTCCGTGCTTTTTTGGAGTATCGTCTGAAATTTAGACATCAGATACGGATTCAGGAGAACCTTCATAAATGGCTATTAAAGTTGGAATCAACGGCTTCGGGCGAATCGGGCGCAATGTGCTTCGTACGTGCCTTGGCGACGAATCGATCGATTTTGTTGCGGTAAATGACCTGACGGACACCAAAACGCTCGCGCACCTACTCAAGTACGACTCGATAATGGGCAATCTCGACAACGAGATCTCGGCTGAAGGCGACACCATCAAGGTCGACGGAGATTCTTTCAAGGTCTTCTCTGAAAAGGACCCGGCCGCTATTGATTGGGAGTCGGTGGGTGCCGAGGTCGTGATCGAGTCTACCGGACGGTTTACGAACGCTGAGGATGCGAAGAAGCATCTTCGCGGCTCGGTAAAGAAGGTGATCATATCCGCTCCGGCTAAGGGCGAGGATGTGACGATCGTGCTGGGCGTAAATGACGATATGTATGATGCGGCAAACCACCACATCATCTCCAACGCATCGTGCACTACGAACTGCCTCGCACCAGTCGCGAAGGTCATTCACGACAAGTTCGTGATCAAAAACGCCTTGATGAACACGATCCACAGCTACACCAACGATCAGCAGCTTCTCGATCTGCCGCACAAAGATTTGCGTCGGGCGCGTGCCGCAGCACTTTCAATGATTCCCACTTCGACCGGTGCCGCTAAGGCTGTAGCTTTGGTGATCCCCGAACTAAAAGGCAAGTTTGATGGGATTTCGGTTCGCGTTCCAACGCCAAACGTTTCGCTCGTCGATGTTGTGATCAATGTCGAAAAAGAAACCTCGACCGAAGAAGTGAATAAGGCTCTAAAGGACGCAGCGAACGGTGCAATGAAAGGAATCCTAGCATTCTCCGAAGAACCGCTCGTTTCGATCGATTTCCGCGGAAATTCAAACTCGTCGATCGTCGACGCCGAGAATACAAAAGTTATCGGCGGAACATGCATCAAGATCCTTTCTTGGTACGACAACGAATGGGGCTACTCATGCCGTGTCCGTGATCTGGTTAAGTTCATGGCGGAGAAAGGAATTTAGACCGGCCCAACAGATTGGGCTCTACGACAGGCTAGATGGCCTGTCGTACTTTTTTATGAACAAGAAATCGATAAAAGACGTCGACCTAAAAGGCAAGACTGTGTTTATCCGGGTCGACTTCAACGTTCCGATCAAAGACGGCGTAATTGAAGACGACACTCGCATCCGCGGAGCCATTCCGACGATCAAATATGCGATCGAACACGGAGGGAAGGTCGTACTTGCCTCGCATCTTGGGCGTCCGTTGAAGGACAAGAAGAAGGCGGAGGAGAAAGGAACGGAATTCGACCAAGCCTCCTATTCGCTCAAGCCAGTGGCTGAGAAGTTAGGCGAATTGATGGGGAAGGCCATTAAGTTTGAAGGAGACACGGATCTCAATTCGCTCGCGGAGGGCGACGTTCTGATGCTCGAGAATCTTCGCTTGAATGCCGGCGAAGAAAAGAATGATCCTGACTACGCGAAAGAACTAGCTAATGGAATTGACGTCTACGTGAACGACGCATTCGGAACGGCCCACCGAGCTCATGCCTCCACCGAAGGCATTACGCATTTCGTCGGCACGTGCGTGACGGGATTGTTGATGGAGAAGGAACTTGAATTCCTTGGCAAGGCATTGAACGATCCCGAGCGTCCGTTTGTCGCCATTCTTGGCGGGGCAAAAGTATCGGACAAGATCCCGGTGATCCAGTCATTGATCGATCGAAAGGTCGACAAACTCCTCATCGGCGGAGCGATGGCTTACACGTTCTTCAAGGCTCAGGGATACACGATCGGGAAGTCTTTGGTCGAGGACGATATGATGCCGACTGCTCTTGAGGTTGAGGCGAAGGCGAAAGCCGCGGGCGTCGAACTTCTCCTGCCGACAGATCATCAGGTCGTTGATTCCTACGACCCGATCAATTCTCGCAAGGCGATCCAGATAGAGTTTACTAACGCCGGACTTGTCGGACTCGATATCGGCCCGGACACTGCCGCGCGGTTCGCTCACGCCCTCGAAGGAGCCAAGACCATCGTTTGGAACGGCCCGATGGGTATGTTCGAGGAAAAGCCATTTGATGAAGGAACTCTGGCTATTGCAAACGCGGTAGCTGAAGCAACCGAAAAAGGCGCGATCTCGATCGTCGGCGGCGGTGATTCGGTCGCAGCCATCAACCAAGCCGACCTCGCCGACAAGATCTCACACATCTCAACCGGTGGCGGAGCAACGCTCGAATTCCTTGCGGGCGATGCCTTACCTGGCGTTGAGGCTCTAGACCAGAAATAAATGATGCGAAGTCGGATCTGTTTGCTCTGTGCCGTCTTGTTTTCCGTTGCGTCGGCGGTTGGCGCGCAGCCTGTCGCCACCGAAGCCATCGAGAAACACTTTGATAAGATCCGAAGCTCTCTGAAACTCGAGCGGTTTCAGCAAGACCGCGAGATCGTCGCAGGCGAATCTCTTCGCTTCGAGTATCTGTACTATCACGACAGCAATGGCAAGCTCGTAAAGATGCGTGTTCTCGAGTTCGAAAACGAGCCAAATGCTTCGGTCAAGGTTGACGACTATTTCTTCGCGAACGGTGACCTCCGTTTGGTCCGGCTCTACTTCTTCATGAATTCATCCAGGCTCGAGACGCTGAGGAAGGGTGAGATCGTCCCTTTGCTAACGGGCGAACACATCGAGATGAAGGACGGAAAGCTTGTCCGCTGGAACGCATTAGGAAAGGAAATACCCTCGACAGATAGGCGATGGCGAGATAAGACAACCTCGGTTACGACTTCGCTCGGGGTTGAGATGATGTTCTACAAGGAATTCAAGAAGCCAAAGGGATAGGGCTGATTTGATCAACTCACTCCGTGCTCGTCCTTGGCGGTGTTGAGGTTCGAGTAAGACGCGCCAGATATCGGCTGATCGCGGAGCTGCCGGACAGGGCAGCGATCATTGTGTCCGCTACGTTCGACGAGTCGGAGAGGTAGCGAAGGGCTCGGCATACCCTCAGACGTTTTTGAAAACTAGCGGCGTGAGACGTGCGATACGCCTCGGCGATAACTTCGCGCTCGGTCTGACCGATTATTGCTTCGCATGCTAGCCGTGAACTCTGCAAGGCCATTGCTATTCCACTTCCCGTGAACGGGTCGATAAAGGCGGCTGCATCGCCGATCGCGATGATTCCTTCGGCTGGTGCAGGATCCATCGAGCCGTAGCGAGCGATCGGCACAGAGATCCAGTCGCTAACGACCTCAATATTGGCAAGCACCTTTGCCGCTCTCCTATTCTTGAGAATCGTGGATTCCAACACCTTCATCGGATCGCTCCCGATCGATCTTACTAGGCCAGCGTCAACGATAAAGCAGAGATTAAATATGCCGTCTTCCACTTGAGAACAGCCCCCGTATCCACCAGCATAGCTGAAGATCTCGCAGGTTCCTGGTTCTATCCCTGCCCCTCGAAGGTGTGCCTTGAACGCAACCTGCCGCGGTTTAACGCTTTGTGTTAGTCCGTCGAACTTTCTCGCAACGTACCGACCGCGTCCGGTTGCGTCTATTACGATCGAGGTAGTTGTTTCATGGGTCGATCCATCGGCGGCTCGCAGGCTAATTGTGGCTGGACGACCGTCCGCAGCCTCTACGTCAAGCACCGATACTTCCGTTCGCACAGCGACACCGCATTCGACGGCACGATCTAGGAGAATCTGGTCGAGGGACCGACGACTTAAGCCGATCGAAACGCCGTTGTTCTGCGCCAACCATCGGCTAGCGACCGAGAAGGATCTGCCGCGTGAACTATAGAAGACCGTTCTATCGATCCGCTGAGGGTGTTGACCCGTCACCTGCGGCATCACTCCTAGATCTTTCAGGTGGTCGAGGCATTCAGGCGAGACGAATTCGCCGCAGAGCTTATGTCGCGGAAAGCTGGCCTTATCGATAAGCAAAACTCTTCGGCCCAAGGCCGCAAGACGTATTGCAGCCGACGAGCCTGCCGGGCCTGCACCGACGATCACGACATCGTAGTTGGTCTCGAAAGTCGCTTTAACCATCTGACGCAAGTATCAGTCGGCCAATCGCCGATCGCTCGACCTTGAACCTTTTCAATCCGGATCGCTCCGCCAGTACCTTTAGCTCATCGAGCTTAAAGGCTCGCTTAATAGAAAGCGAGCCATCGTCGCGAGTGAAGCGTTGAAGTAAAAATGTACCGAGCGTCTTGAACATCATGTATGAAAGAACACTTCGTTCCAGGTCAATCACGATCAGCTTTCGACGTGCCACCCGACCCATTTCTGTTATCAATCTAATCGCCGCCGCATCATTCAAATGGTGGAGAAAAAGTGTGCAAAACACATAGTCGATGCTGTGATCGGCGAACGGAAGCGATAGTGCGTTTCCCCTTACAGCCTGGTGTCCATTGTTGCCTATTCCACGAGCTGATTCGGCCGACATCTCGAGTCCGATCGAGCGAACGTCGCGTCCGAGGAGTCGTTGTCTCAAATAGCTCAAAAGAGTTCCGGATCCAGCTCCCACATCTAGGATGGAGATCCTTTCAGCGTTGCGATGCGCGATGTCGCGTATTAGAGTCCGCTTCAACGCCCGCGTCTCGCCAAACAGACGATGAATAAACCACATCTCTTTCTGCCAACGAACGTATTCATCGTGAGTGAACTCTCCGCGGTCAAGGCGTTCGGTATCGAGGCTTCGTGTTCTAAACTCCCTGAACATCACTCCGCGAAACGCTTTAGTATCAAAGCGCTGTTCTTCGATCCGAAGCCGATGCAGTTGCAAAGTGCGACATTTATCTCGTGTTCCCGTGCGACCTTCGGAACGTAATCAAGGTCGCAATCCGGATCGGGTGAGTCGAGGTTGATGGTTGCTGGCACGGTTCCCGTATCCATCGCAAACAGCGTTGCCGAGATGCCGGCCGCACCGCTCGCTCCCTGCGGATGTCCGATCTGAGATTTTGTGCCGGACATGGGGATCGAATAGGCGTGTTGCCCTAACGCCTTTTTCACGGCAGATGTCTCGATCTTATCGTTCAACACCGTCGCAGTCCCGTGAAGATTAACGTAATCGATCTCGTTGGGGTCTATCAACGCGTCCTGAAACGAAATCGACATCGCCCGCGCCGGTTCTTCGCCGGAATCATTAAGCCGCACACGATGATATGCGTCGCATGTGGATCCGTACCCAGCGATCTCAGCGTAAATCTTTACTCCGCGCTTAACGGCCCGCTCCAAGTCTTCCAGAACATAAACGTAGGCCCCTTCACCGAGGACCATTCCTGAACGATCGATCGAGAATGGCCGTGATGCCTTCGTCGGATCATCGTTCCATCGGTCCGTTAGAACTTTCATCAGTTCAAAGCCAGCAAGAATACCAGGAGCGATCGGGGCGTCCACGCCGCCCGCGATCATCACATCCTGACGCCCATTTCTGATGTGTTCGGATGCATAGAAGATCGCATCCGTTGAACTAGTGCAGCCGGTCGAAACTACGTGCGAAAGGCCCCGAAGTCCGAAGGCCATCGACACTTCCGACGAAAGACCGCCATGCGTCGACGCCGGAATTATGTAGACGCTTGCTTTATTCTTCGGACCGAGGAACCAATATTCATAATGCTTCTCAGTAAAGGCAAAGCCGCCGCCTCCCGTCCCGATCTCAACGCCGATCGAGCGACGGTCTTCGATGGACAGTTCCGCTGTGTCGATCTTGGCATCGGAGAGAGCTTCTGCAGCCGCTCGCAAAAGAAGCGGAACAGTGCGCGGAACGTTCTTCTGATCTTTGCTCGGAATCTGCGTAGGCCATTCGAATTCGCCAACCTGCGCAGCGATCTGGACTGGTAAAGCATCAGTATCAAAGCTGACGATCTTGCTGATTCCGCTTTTCCCCGATTTGAGCGAATCCCAAAAGCCTTCGCGGCTCATTCCGATCGGGCTCATTACACCGATTCCGGTAATGGCGACTCGTCGGTTTGCTTGTTGTCGGCTTGAGATATTCGCCATTTATCGTCCTCTTTATGATTGTATCCGGTTTCGCTTCGACGCCTCCCTCAGATGCACCGCGACGCGTAAATTATTGTCCGTTCACAAGATACAACCTTCGGATGATACACTTATCCTTATGAGAAAGCCCGTTATCGCTGGAAATTGGAAGATGTACAAGCTGCTAGGAGAGTCAGTGGAAACCGCTCTTGAGCTGAAGCAGTTGGTTGCAAACGCGACACATTGCGAGGTCGTGATTGCTCCAGTCTTCACTGCACTGAAGACGATCGCCGACCGTCTCGAGGGCTCGAATATCCACGTCGCCGCCCAGGATTGCGCGATTCAAAACGATTTCGGGGCACATACCGGCGAGGTCGCACCGGTTATGCTCAAGGACGCGGGATGCGGCCATGTTATCGTTGGCCATTCGGAGCGTCGGCAATTCTATGGTGAGACGGATGAATCTGTTAATTGGAAGACAATGGCGGCAATCGCGGCAGGATTGTCACCGATAGTTTGTGTCGGTGAACAGCTCCCAGAAAGGGAATCGGGCAATGCTAAATCTGTCGTTAAAACACAGCTCGAAGGTGGTCTAAACGGTTTGACAGTAGGCGACCTGGAACGTATTATTATCGCTTACGAGCCTGTCTGGGCGATCGGAACGGGTAAAACCGCCACGCCTGAACAGGCTCAAGAAATGCATGGGTTCATCCGCAAAGCGGTAGCGGAAACACATGGAGCGGAAGCCGCGGAAGGTCTCCGGATCTTGTACGGCGGTTCCGTAAAACCAGAGAACATAGCTGAGCTGATGGTTCAGACAGATGTTGACGGTGCTCTGGTTGGCGGAGCGAGTTTGGACGCCCAGAGTTTTTCAAAGATCGTGAACTACAAGTAGTAGTTCGATAGGTGGTAAACCAAGTTGCTATACGTACTTTACGTTCTATTTTTTCTCTCGTGCCTTGTGCTGATAGGAAGTGTGCTTCTGCAGCCAGGTAAGACCGACGCCGGAGCATTATTCACGAGTAATATCTCGAATGCGGCTTTCGGACCCCGTGGTACGGCTTCGGTGCTTTCGAAGATCACGATCGTCGCGGCGACATGCTTTATGGTGCTTGCGCTTCTGATCTCGATGCCGGCCCTCCAGGGCGGTGTATCTGTCCTGCAGACGACTTCTGCAGAGGAACCGTCACCTGCAACGGAGGTAGCACCTGTGACTGACGCAAACGCGGCCCCCGCGAACGTCGCTCCCGCAGGAAATACGGAAACTCCGGCGAACGCCGCTCCGTCAAACCAATAGTTCTTTTTTAAATTGCTCAGGTGGCGTAATTGGTAGCCGCGCACGTTTGAGGGGCGTGTGGAGTAATCCGTGGGGGTTCGAGTCCCCCCCTGAGCACCATTTGTGAAAGGCAGACATTGCGTCTGTCTTTTTAGTTTAGCGGACGATCATCGTGCCGGTGCCTTCATTCGTAAAAACCTCAGCTAGGATTCCGTTGCGTGAGTTACCGCCGATAACGTGTGCCGAACCGACGCCGCTTTCCACAAGTGAAATAAGATTCTCCAGCTTCGGTATCATTCCGCCCGTAGCCTTGCCTGAAGAGATCATTCCTTTCGCCTCAACAACCGTTAGCCGGTCGATCTTCGTACCGGGATCATCGGCGTCGAGGTAAATGCCGTTTA
>JBDSLC010000194.1:0-2421 GCA_039916585.1 Pyrinomonadaceae bacterium
TCTCATAGTATTCTCTTCCTGCGATCAAAATGTGTTTGGTGGATCCAGCTTCGTTCCGAGTTTCTTGTTCAACTGCTCGATAAAATAGGCCGCGAGTGCTGGTGACTCTTTCTCGGCGTTTTGATGAACGAAGAAGTTCAACTTCCGCATGCCTTGCTTCTTCCACTTCGCCAAACGCACGACCCATTCATCAAGCCGAGCTCGATCCGATTCGGGAACATTCGCCCCGACCCATCGGATAAACGGCGTTGGGGTGGTCATGCGCATATGCATCAGATCACGTCGGCCTGCCGTATCGACAAGAACATTTGTGATCTTGTTCTTCTCAAGTAGCGAATAGAGCTTTTTCGAAACTTCCGCATCGTTGTACCAATCAGTCTTTCGAAACTCAACTGCGAGGGGCATCTTATACTGTTTCCAGTTCTTTACAAACGCCTCGACTCGATCGAAATCCTTAGGCCCGAAGTTGTTATGCAACTGTAAAAAGGGCATCCCCAGATGCTCTTTCAAAAGCGAATACCGCTCAACGTTTCGATCGACCGTTTCCTCGACTTCCTTCAAACGTTTGAAATGGGAAATGGACTGCTCAAGCTTTGGAAAAAACTTGAATCCCTTTGGGGCTGACTCGTGCCATTTTTCGAATGTCGACGCAGGGAACAATCTATAAAACGTCGCGTTCAGCTCGATACAGTTAAACTGCGTCGAGTAATAGCCGAATTCATCTTTCGTTCCTTTCGGATAGAAACTCTTCAGATCGGTCTTGTTCCACTTCGCGCACCCGACATAAACTTCCATATCCTTTGCCTTTTCTTTGGCGAAGACATCCTTACTCGCTCTATTGTCCGGCGGGATCGTGAAATCGATTTCGCAGGGATTCTCAACTTGTCCGAATTTCATATGTGAAGGACTTGAGTTATGACTCAAAAGGAAACGTTCTCGGAATTTGCTAGAATCGTAGCATATCGATATGCAAATCTCATTCGATCCAAATCTTCGCGACATCGCCTTCAAAGTTGAAGATGGCGAGCGGCTGACCTTTGATGACGGGCTGGCTTTATTCAAGACGACCGACCTCAACGCGCTTGGTAAACTCGCAGATCACGTCCGACGAAAGAAGCATGGGCTGACGACGTATTACAACGTTAACCGCCACTTCAACCACACGAACATCTGCGTCGCGGACTGCAAGTTCTGTGGATTCTACAAACGTGCGAGACAGGAAGGTGCGTATACATATTCCGTCCAGGAGGGAATCGACATAGCCCGCACGGCGGTTGCCGAAGGCGCGACCGAGCTTCACATCGTTGGCGGGCTGAACAGCAAGCTTCCCTTCGAGTACTACACTGATCTTTTCTCGTCACTCAAGCGTGAATTTCCAAAATTGCATCTCAAAGCCCTTACGATGGTCGAGCTTGATTTCTTCGCACGCTTCTACAAGATGTCCGACGAGGAAGTGATCGAAAGGCTCAAGGCCGCAGGTATGGATTCGTGTCCCGGCGGCGGAGCGGAGATCTTCGCGGAACCGACGCGTTCACGGATCTGCGACCACAAGTGCGACGGCGATCGCTGGCTCGAATTGGCAGGTAAGGTTCACAATGCCGGCCTGAAAACCAACGCCACGATGCTCTACGGCCACATTGAATCGATCGAAGACCGCGTGGATCACTTCATAAAACTGAGAGAGCAACAGGACAAGACCGGCGGCTTCCAGTGCTTCATCCCCCTTGCGTTTTATCCGCCCGGAACGGCACTATCGTCACTTCCCGGCCCTGACGCGGTCGACAATCTTAAGACCATCGCCGTCTCACGCCTGATGCTCGACAACTTCGACCACATTAAGGCCTACTGGGTGATGCTGGGCAAAGCCACTGCCCAAACCGCTCTCCACTTCGGAGCCAACGACGTCGACGGCACCATAACTGACGGCGGCGAACTGACCCACGCCTACTCCGTCGAAGAAGGCGGCGAATCCAAAATGACCAAAGCCGAACTCATCACCATGATCGAACGTGGCGGTTTCGAGGCGGTCGAGAGGGACACGGTTTACAATCGCGTGGTAGCAGTGTGAGAATTACTTCCGATCTTCTGTTGAGAGATCTGCGGGGTACGACATTCCGAATATTAGGTTAAAATTGGTAGGGATGGTGTTGCTGATCGGATGGTCAGCGTTTAACTGTTCGGTCCAGGAGGGCTTTTTTCGCACAGACAACCCCGGCAGCTACCCAGTCGGATAACCGATTCTATTCAAGTAAAAAACGACCTTGCTCTTTTTCAGAGTCTAATCAATAAGCTGCGGGTGATTAATCAATAGGGCGGCCCGCAGCTTAATGGTCGCTCATTTACCGAGATTTGAACTATGACGCAAGCGAAAAACACAATCTGTCTTTGGTACGACAAGGACGCGGAAGAAGCGGCAAGGTT
>JBDSLC010000195.1:0-10625 GCA_039916585.1 Pyrinomonadaceae bacterium
CGCAGATGGGCGGGAATGAGTTGAAGAAACGCGTGGTCGAATTGCTTCCGGACATCAAAGTTCTCTTTATATCGGGCTACACATATGATTCGATCGCCGATAGCAGGATCGACGATCCGCGCATAGCCTTTCTGGAAAAGCCATTCTCACCTGAAATTCTGATTCGTAAAGTGCGAGATGTTCTGGACGGGTAGTGATAGCCGCGAGCCAGGCAAAAGGGGCCATTAGGCCTCCTTTTCGGTCAGATTATCCGCATTTGAACCTAAAAATTCCGCCCGGAATTCCCACAGAACGACATTTTAGACAAAGAACGGACCTGGCTGTTTTGGGGCTAGTCCCTAAGTGATTATAACTAAATGATTTAGATTGGTACTGGGGACGGGAATCGAACCCGTACGTCCCTAAGGACACAGGATTTTAAGTCCTGGGCGTCTACCAATTCCGCCACCCCAGCAACCAGTTGAAAGATTATCACGTACGCCTCTCGCGGGAGAAGTTGCCGGGGCTGTCGTGCTATGATTTTCGCAGCCCATATATGGAACAATTTACGTGGATCTTTTGGGTCTTGCTCGGGGTCGCTCTAATCGTCGCCGAGACGTTCACGCTCGGATTTGTGCTTCTTTGGTTCGGCGTTGGAGCGTTGATCGCTGCGGTCGGTGGAGCCTTTGGCGTGGGTTTATTGGGACAATTCCTGATCTTCGCCCTCGTCTCGATCGCGCTAACCGCCGCGTCTCGGACAATATTCTCTAACCTTATCTCCCGGCACGACAGCGACACGCTTAAGATGGGGATGGACGCTCTACCGGGACGGATCGGAACGGTCACGACGGCAAGTAAGGGGGCTCTAAACGAAGGGGCGGTAAAGGTTTACGGATCTACGTGGACGGCGTATCCCGAGGATGATGTCCAACTCGTCGAAGGTGAAAAGGTGGAAGTAGTAAGGGTTCAGGGATCGTCAATATACGTCAGGCAGGTCGTCAAGCACCTACCCGGCTGGCGTACAGACGACTAAACGATCTCGGCAGTGTCCTGTTCCTGAGTGTCGGTATCATCTTCAGCTTGGTCTGCCGTGTCATGGATGTTCCCGAGATCGATCAATTCTAGTTGGACATCATCACCTTCACCGAGAGGGAGCTCATCGCCAAGAAGACGCGCGAGGATCACGGTGATGTTATCTTCACCCCCATTCTCATTGGCTTCTCGCACGAGTCCAGCGCATGCAAGCTCAAGTTGTTCGATGTTCGAACTCACATGATTCTGCATACTTGCCGCGCTGACTTTGTTTGACAGGCCGTCGCTGCAGATAAGGAGTACGTCATTGCGGCATGGCGTAAGGCGGGCAGACACTGGATAGATCTCGTTTTGTGCACCGAGAGCCTGCAGGATCACATTTTTCAGCGTATGGCTTTCAGCTTCTTCAGCCGATATCTGTTGAGCGTCAATGAGCTGCTGGACCAGAGATTGGTCTTTCGTCACTTGATAGATCTTTTCGTTTCGAACGAGATAAGCTCGGCTGTCGCCGACCTGGACAATGTCAATACCTTTTGGTGTCAGTCCCAGCGCCGTAAAGGTAGCTCCCATGCCTTGAAACTGCGCATCCGACCGCCCTTGGTTATGCACCAAGTAGTTTGCGTAGACCGTAGCGTTATATAGCTTGGCGATCAGGTTATAATCCATCGCCTCAGGCGTGAGCGTCTCTTCCACGTCTTCGTGGAGCAACTTCTCGCAAACACTTTCCACGGCCATCTTACTTGCTACTTCGCCGGCAAGAGCCCCGCCCATACCGTCCGATACCGCCAAAATGACACCGTTATCGTCGACATCAAAATTCTGCGATTCGATCACGAACTCGCCGCTTTCCTGCTTGCTCGTCCATGCTCGGCTCTTAGTGATGCTAAGCAGAAGATAGTTGTCCTCATTACCGCGGCGAACGCGGCCTACATGGGAAGTTGCGTGAATCTCAGCGCTGAACATAAATATCGCGAGTCTCTAATACCGACAGATCCGCAATGAGGCGGACGGACCTTTAGGTATTAAGTCTAGCTTAAAGCTTCATCTAGATCTTGAATAATATCCTCGACGTCTTCGATCCCAACCGAAATACGAACGAGTCCGTCGGTAATTCCTAACTTAGTTCTCGTTTCCGCGGGAACCGATGCGTGCGTCATCGTTGCCGGGTGCGAGATCAACGATTCGACGCCCCCTAGACTTTCGCCGAGAGTGCAAAGCTTGACGCTCTCAAGAACTTTTTTTGCGTTCTCCATGGAACCTGTTTCGAAAGAAACCATCCCGCCGAAACCCGACTGCTGTCTCTTCGCCAACTCATGCTGCGGGTGCGACGTAAGCCCCGGATAGTATACCTGTTGAACCCTGGGATGTTCAGCCAAGAAATTAGCGACAACTCGTCCGTTCTTGTCATGAGCCTCCATTCGGACCGCTAACGTCTTGGTTCCACGGAGTACCAAGAATGAGTCGAACGGCGACAATATTGCTCCTATTCCGTTCTGTACAAACTGGATCCACTCAGCGTCTGTTCCGTCGTTCAGCGCAACAAATCCGCCGACACTGTCCGAGTGGCCATTCAGGTATTTCGTCGTCGAATGAACCACGATATCAACCCCGAATTCGATGGGGCGTTGAAAGTAGGGCGACATGAAGGTGTTATCGCAGACGACCTTGACGCCGCGTGAATGGGCAAGTTCGGAAACGGCGGCGAGATCCGTGACGGTCATTACCGGGTTCGTTGGGGTTTCAACGAACAGCATCTTCGTGTTCGACTTAAATGCCGATTCGAGATCCGCAACGTTTGAAGTATCCGCAAGGTCAAATTCTACGCCGTAATTGCTGAGGATCTTACTGAACAACCGGAACGTGCCGCCATAAGTGTTGTCGCCAAGGATAACGTGTTCGCCCGCCTTTACGAGTTTTAGCACGGCGTCTATTGCCGACATCCCAGAGGCGAACGCGTATCCGAACTCAGCTCCCTCGAGGGCGGCTATGTTTCTTTCCAATGCGGCACGCGTAGGGTTCTGAGTACGCGCGTATTCATAGCCCTTGTGTTTACCAAGGCCGTCTTGCGCATACGTTGATGTCTGATAGATCGGGACGCTTACTGCTCCTGTCGCTGAGTCGGGCTCATTTCCAGCGTGAATTGCGATTGTAGAAAAGCCCATAAATGGAGCGCGTCAAAAATGATATCTGGGTAAAGCTTACTCGTAATTGAGGGCGAGAGCGTGCAAAAACCGCCGTTTTTACGAGCCTTTATGGTAACTTGCACAACGCAAAATTGCAAACAGGTTAGAACTCGCGGGCATGGCAGACGTCACGAGCTAAATGCTAGAAAAGGCTGATGTTGTTGTCGTTCTGTTTCGAAAGCGTCGATCGACGATTCGTAATGGAGTGAAAGTCCGATGTCGTCCAACCCGTTCAGCAGACAATATTTTCGAAACTCGTTGATCTCGAAATTCGCCGAAAAACCATAATTGTCGGTAATCATTGAGGCTTCCAGATCGACGTTGATCTCGTGATCAGCATAAGAAGTGAGGCTTTTCGTAAGGAGCGCTGTGTTTTCGGCTGAGAGCTTTACGGGCAACAAGCCAGTTTTCAGGCTGTTGTTGTAGAAGATATCCGCGAAACTGGGAGCAATGATCACACGAAAGCCATAATCGAGAAGGCTCCACGGAGCATGTTCCCTCGACGACCCGCAGCCGAAGTTCTCCCCGGCGATCAAGATCGAGGCACCGGCCGACTCTGGGCGGTTCAGAACAAAATCCTCGATCAGTTCACCTTTCGGCGAGAATCGCCAGTCACAGAAAAGAAACTCGCCGTAACCCGATCGTTCGATCCGCTTCAGGAACTGTTTAGGAATGATCTGGTCGGTATCGATGTTGGCAAGGTCGATAGCAACAGCCTTACCTCTATGGGTAACAAACTTATCCACTAGATCTCCTTAAATTTCCAGTCGCGAATGTCGACGAAATGGCCGGCGATCGCCGCCGCGGCCGCCATCGAAGGGCTAACCAAATGCGTCCGTCCGCCTCGGCCCTGCCGGCCTTCGAAATTCCGGTTGCTGGTGGACGCGCACCGCTCGCCATCGGCGAGAACGTCGTCATTCATCGCAAGGCACATCGAGCAGCCGGCGTCCCGCCATTCGAAGCCGGCGTCTTCGAAGATAGCGGCGAGTCCTTCGGCTTCCGCCTGCCGCTTGATCTGCATTGAGCCGGGAACCACCATTGCATTCACGCTTCCGCTGATCTTATAGCCTTGAACGACTTTCGCCGCCTCTCGAAGATCTTCGATTCGCGAGTTCGTGCAAGATCCGATGAAGACACGGTCGATGTCGATCGATTCGATATTGCGGTCGGGTTCGAGACCCATGTACTCGAGGGCTCGTTCGTAAGAACGGCGCTTGGTGTCGTCGTCGATGGCAGCAGGATCAGGTACGCGCGCGCCTATCGTAACTGACATCTCGGGCGACGTGCCCCACGTCACGAATGGCTCCAGCTTCGCCGCGTCGATCTCAACGGTTCGATCAAAAGCCGCGCCGGCGTCCGAGGGAAGTGTTCTCCAATAGTCGGCAGCTTTCTCCCAATAGTCACCCTTCGGACTGAAAGTTCTACCTTTTAAATACTCGTAAGTGAATTCGTCGGGAGCAATCAATCCAGCTCGAGCTCCAGCCTCGATGCTCATATTGCACACGGTCATCCGGCCTTCGACCGAGAGCGACCGGATCGCGGACCCGCCGTACTCGATCACATATCCGGTTCCGCCCGCTGTTCCGATTCGATTAATGATCGCCAGGATCACGTCCTTGGCAGTGACGCCAAATGGGAGTTCGCCTTCAACGTTGATCAGAAAGTTTTGCGCTTTGGTCTGAGGCAGCGTCTGTGTAGCCAGGACGTGCTCGACCTCGCTAGTGCCGATCCCGAAAGCGAGCGAGCCGAATGCTCCATGCGTCGCGGTGTGTGAATCGCCGCAAACGATCGTCATTCCAGGCCGCGTCAATCCTTGTTCTGGACCAAACACATGAACGATCCCCTGTTCGATCCGGTCAAGGTCAAATAGTTGCACGCCGAAATCTTTGCAATTCTTTCGAAGTGTATCTACTTGTTTTGCGGCGATCGGATCGGCAAACGGCAGATTACGGTTTTTGGTTGGGATTGCATGATCGACCGTTGCATATGTTAGATCACGTCGCCGGACCTGTCTTCCAGCAAGACGAAGTCCTTCGAATGCCTGCGGTGAAGTTACCTCGTGAACGAGGTGAAGGTCGACGTACAGGAGTGCTGGCTTGTCAGGCTCCGCATGGACGATGTGTGCGTCCCAGATCTTGTCGAAAAGAGTTTTCATTCGGCTCTAGTTACCTTGCGATGCGGGCTGTGAAGCGGTGTTACCGGCCGCATATCTCGCGATCAGCTCACCCATAGCCGTCGTGGAGATAGCATCGCCTCCAGAAGTGATATCAGCCGTGCGATAGCCTTCCGCGAGCGCTCGATCGATTGAGCTTTCGATCGCCACCGCTGCGTCTTCGTTGCCAGCAGTGTGGCGAAGGAGCATCGCCACCGACGCGATCGCCCCGATAGGATTCACGATATTTTTACCTGCGATATCGGGAGCTGAACCATGTACGGGCTCGAACAGATCGATCTCTCCGCCGATCGTTGCCGAGGCGAGCATGCCTAACGATCCGGTGAGCACGGCTGCCTCGTCCGAAAGAATGTCCCCGAAAAGATTTTCGGTCAGCACTACATCGAACCTCGTCGGATTCGTTACAAGATGCATCGCGCAGGCATCGACAAACAAATGATCGAGTTCAACGTCAGGGTAATCCGCAGCAACGTTCACGACGGTCTTCCGCCAAAGTTGTGAGGTCTCGAGAACGTTCGCCTTGTCGACTGAGGTGAGTTTCTTCTTTCGACCCCGCGCGGATTCAAACGCCACCCGAGCCACTCGCTCGACCTCGGCAACGCTATACCGCATCGTGTTAAAGGCCGAGTTGTCTCCGTCCTTGAAACCGCGAGGCGTTCCAAAATAAAGCCCACCCAGAAGTTCTCGAACGATCAGAAGATCAGTACCCTCGAAGATCTCTCGTCGCAAAGGTGATGAATCAATAAGCGACTCGTACGCCTTTGACGGGCGCAGATTAGCAAATCCGCCGAGGTGCTGGCGCATCTTGAGAAGTCCGATCTCGGGTCGCTGATCGGGCATCAGATGGTCATACGCCGGATCGCCGACCGCTCCGAGCAGCACGGCATCGGCTCCGTCGAACGCCGCGATCGTTGCCTCGGGAAGAGGTGATCCGGCTTCGCGGATCGCGCATCCGCCGATAAGTGCTTCGGTGGTTTCGATCTTTAGAGAATAAACTTCAGCAACCGCTCGCAGTACACGCAGCGCCTCTTTCGTTACTTCGGGCCCGACGCCGTCGCCGGGCAATACTGTTATTTTCATTGGAAAAGTTCGATCAGGCCGCTACCGCCGTCGGAGCAGCAAGCGGAATTAACGCGAGCAGATCCTGATCGTAAATATTTTTCTTCTTGTCCGCGAGTGCCGAGAATCTCTGATATATCTCAACGAGGTCTTCGGACCCGAATGAGTATCCAAGCGACTCTAGCCGTGACACCAACGCATGTCGTCCAGAGTGTTTTCCGAGAACGATATCGCTCTGCAGGACACCGACCGACTCGGGCGTCATTATCTCATAGCACAAAGGGTTGCTCAGCATACCGTGCTGATGTATTCCCGCCTCGTGCGCGAATGCATTGCGACCGACGATCGCCTTATTCGGCTGAACTCCGAAGCTGATAAAGGAGGACAGTAACTGGCTCGTCGGATAAAGCAGAGTGGCGTCGACGTTGTGCGTGAATGGAAGCTTTTCTGAGCGTACGTTAATTGCCATTATCACTTCCTCAAGAGCCGCGTTTCCAGCACGCTCGCCGATGCCGTTGATCGTACACTCGATCTGCCGAGCACCTGCCTCGAGTGCGGCCAGTGTACCCGCTACGGCGAGGCCAAGATCGTTATGACAATGTACGCTGATCGTCACATCTCGATTCCCGACAACCCGTTCCTTTACTGAAGCGATCACCGCGGCATACTCATTCGGCAGCATATAGCCCACCGTGTCGGGAATATTCAGTACTGTCGCGCCCGAGTTGACCGCCGCGTCCAATATTTCACACAGAAAATCAAGCTCTGTTCGTGTAGCATCCTCGGCAGAGAATTCGACCTCGTTCGCGAGGCCAGCGGCCTGCTTGACCGCCCGCCGAGTCATCTCCAAAACCTCACTACGCGTCTTCTTGAGTTTATGTTCAAGATGAATATCGCTGGTCGCAATGAAAGTATGTATGCGCGAACGCTTCGCTTTTTGCAGAGCAGCTCCCGCCTTCGCGACATCGGCCTCCATTGCCCGTCCTAGGGCGGCCACCGTAGCGCCCGTTATCTCGCGGGAGACCGCCTGAACAGCGGCGAAATCACCTTCCGACGCGATCGGGAAACCGGCCTCGATCACGTCGACACCAAGCCGTTCGAGCTGCAACGCCATCGTGACCTTCTCGTCCAGGAACATCGAACATCCCGGAGACTGCTCGCCGTCCCGCAAAGTCGTATCGAAAATAGTGATCTTATCGTCCTGCATCTGACTGAATCCTCCAGAGGGAAGGCGGACCCCCCTTTTCTCGAATATTAGGTTTGTAAGTGATAAAAGTCAAGATTATGTAAGGTCAAACAACATAATAAAAACTGATAGCGATATCAGATCACGAACAAATCTTTCCTTCATCAGGTGTGATAATTCTGGCGTTTGTATTTATAATTGTTATATGGATATAAATCAGCTTGAGGTACTGATCGCGGTTGCACGGGAGAAGAGTTTCTCGAGGGCGGCCGAGGTTCTCGGGCGAACTCAGCCCGCAGTTAGTCAGGCGATCCGTAGATTGGAGCTCGAGATCGGCGAGAAATTGTTTGACCGCTCGTCGAAGGACGGCACGCTTACGTCATCCGGTGAAGTTTTGGTTGACTATGCACGACAGATGCTGAATCTGCGTCAGGCCGCTAACACCGCACTTCGCGAGATGAAAAGCCTGCAACACGGAAAGGTCACCATCAGTGCGAACGAGCACACGGTGTTCTACCTTCTTCCCGTGATCGAGGAATATCGGCGTCAACACCTGACGATCAAGATCGAAGTTCAGCGTGGGGCGGCCAGCCGCATCCCTGATCAGATCACCGCAAGGGAAGTCGAACTTGGCGTGATCTCTTTTAAGCCCTCGGACGCATCGCTTCGATCTGTATCCGTCTTTAACGACGAACTTCAGCTGATCGTCTCACCGAACCACCGGTTTGCGGGACGTTCATCGATCTCCGTAAAAGACCTTGCAACAGAGACGTTCATCGCTCACAATGCACCATCGCCGTACCGTCAGAAGGTGATCGAGACCTTCGCAAAGTATGATACGAGGCTCAATATTTCGGTTGAACTGCCATCGCTTGAAGCGATCAAACGACTCGTCGTGACAGGTATCGGTGTTGCCCTCGTTCCCAAACTGTCGGCTAAGACAGAGATCGCGACAGGACAGCTAATTGGGCTTTCGGTCAAGGAAATGAAGCTCGAGCGAAAGCTGAATATCGTTTATCGGAAAAATTCGGTTCTATCTCACGCAGCGCAGGAGTTTCTTAGGATAGCCAGAGAACTTGGCAAGTAACGACATATGTTTCAACAATTCACGCTCGGTATAGAAGAAGAGTTCCAGATCGTAGATCCTGAGACTCGCGAGCTAAAATCTCATGTCTCCGAGATCCTCGAAGAGGGCAAGCTGCTGCTTGGAGAAAAGATCAAGCCGGAGATGATCCAATCGATGATCGAGGTTGGCACAGGCGTTTGCGCGAATATCCAGGAAGCTCGGGAAGATCTTACGAAACTGCGTTGTATCATTTCGTCCCTTGCTCATAAGAAGGGGATGGCGATCGTTGCGGCGTCGACCCATCCTTTTTCGAAATGGTCGGAACAGGAGATCTACGAAGGCGATCGGTACAAGCTGCTGGTGGATGAGCTGCAGATGGTCGCCCGCAGCCTATTGATCTTTGGCCTTCATGTACACGTCGGCATTCCAGATATGGAGCGCCGCATTCATATCATGAATGCGGCCCGATATTTTCTGCCGCATATACTCGCGTTGACCACGTCGTCGCCTTTCTGGCTGGGGTTTAACACCGGCCTGAAATCGTACCGATCCGAGGTGTTCAAAAAGTTTCCGCGAACTGAAATTCCCGACCACTTTGAATCGTATGCGCAGTTCCAAACCTATGTGGACTTGCTCGTAAAAATGAACTGCATTCAAAACGGATCGAAGATCTGGTGGGACGTTCGCCCGCACCACATTTTTCCGACGCTCGAGTTTCGTATCTGTGATATTCCCACTCGCGTGGACGACACCATCGCTATCGCCGCACTCTTCCAGGCCATCGTTTGTAAGCTCCACCGGCTGATCGACAATAATCTCGGCTTTAGGATCTATCATCGTCGCCTGATCTTGGAGAATAAATGGCGCGCGATCAGGTACGGCCTTGATGGAATGCTCCTTGACCTCGGGAAGCAGAAAGAAGTTCCGGTCAAAGATCTCATTCGTGAACTGCTTGACTTTGTCGATGACGTGGTCGACCCGCTGGATTCGCGAAAAGAGATCGAGCATATACACACCATTCTCGAACGCGGAACATCCGCCGACGCGCAATTACGTGTTTTCGAAGAATCGGGCGGAGATTTCAAGGCGGTTGTCGATCATTTAATGAAGAGCACCCTTGAAAATGTTCCCGAAGTCTGTTTCGATTAGCCTGATCACTCTCGCGACCGAATTTCGGGCTTTTTGGAACTCCAAGGCTATTTCGTGTTTCCTTTGTTTGGGTAAATCCAAGCAAAGGTGTACCCACAAGTGTTATACATTGTTGATATATACTTGACGATGTTAGCGTTCCGTGGTAGAACATAACGGGAGTTCGTACTCCCTTCTATTCCTGCCATTCATCATCGGCCTAAGCCAAGGCGACCTTTCAATGCAGAAAAAGACTTCATTCCGCTCTGTCTCCGGATTCTCCGTAATCGAGCTTTTGATCGTGCTAGTAGTGATTGGCATTGTCACAACGTTGGCCGTGATCGCACTCGGTTCGTCAGCGTCGAGCCTGTCAAGGCAGAACATATCACGGGAGTTCAAGGTTGCGCTTGAGCGTGCCCGTTATGATTCCGTAAAGCGTCGTCCCGATACGTGCGACCAGATGTCGCGGGTTGAGATCACGAGCGCGACAAGCTTCAGGCTACTAACAGACACCAACCGTAACGGATCTATCGATCCCGCCTCGGAAACGTCACTACACGATTTTGGCTCCAGAAGCAGTACCGAGATCGTTGGAAATAGTCTAGTTTTTCCGATCACGATCCGGTTTGACGGGCGTGGCAACTCTAGTTCCGGACCATGCTCGTTACCGACCGAGACCTACCACTCGACAACCTTCTGCGAGCTGCCGTGCACGTTGGCTACGGCAAACGATCAGAATGCAACGGTGATCTACGTTTCGCCTACGGGAACAACTACGGAATTGAAAGGAGGCGAATCAATACCTAATTTCACATCACC
>JBDSLC010000196.1:0-7457 GCA_039916585.1 Pyrinomonadaceae bacterium
CGTTTATGAGACGACTAACATACGCAGGATCGAACAACCCTTGCTCACCTAACCGCTTTCCATCAAGCATCTCGTGCATCAGCGGATTGAGGCGGCCTTTGAGCCACTCGGCGATCGGGATGCCGAAGCCTTTTTTGGGGCGGTGGAGGATGTCGTGCGGGAGCAGGTCTTTCATCGCTTCTTTCAAGATCACCTTGCCGCTCTTGCCTTTCAGCTTGTACTCGACCGGGATCGACGCGGCGAATTGGCCGATACGCGGGTCAAGGAACGGTGCACGCGTTTCGAGCGACACCGACATCGCCGCCCGATCGACCTTGGTCAGGATGTCTTCGGCGAGGTAGTAGTTTATGTCCGCATACTGCATCTGCTCGATGACGTTCTTAGCATCGGACTTGCCGACGAGTTCGCGCACCGCGCGGTAAATATCAGCGTCGGTCTGTGCGAGAACATCTTTCGAGAAAAGACGTTCGTGTTGGGCGATGGAGAACGATCCGAACCACGAATGATGCCGCTCGACATCGTCAAACTTCGCCGCCCGCACGAATCGCTTCGCCTTGTAATCGAACGACATATTGTTAGTCGAAACAGGCAGTGCGTTGACGATCGGCTCGATCAACCCCGAGCGTAGAAATGCCGGAACACGCTTATACTTCGCCGCGACCGTGTGGGCGTAATACATCGGGTATCCGGCAAAAAGCTCGTCGCCCCCGTCACCACCGAGCGCGACCGTGACGTGCTTGCGTACGAACTGCGACAGCAGAACGGTAGGTATCAGCGACCCGTCCGAGATCGGTTCATCCAGCCATCTACCGATGTCGCTGATCAGGTCGCCCGCGGTCGTCGCGGAGAGTTTTTCTTCGTAATGCTCAGTGTTGAGATGCTTCGCGACTTTCCTTGCGTATTTGGATTCGTCGAACGAATCCTCCTCGAAACCGATCGAGAACGTCTTCACCCGTTCGGTCGCATGCTGAGTCGCGAATGCGGCGATGGTCGAGGAATCGATGCCGCCGGAAAGCAAGATGCCCAGCGGCACATCAGATACGAGGCGCATTCGGACGGCGTCGGAGAGAAGGGCTTTCAGCTCTTCGGCGTTCTCGCTGAGCGAAGGAGCGTGGACACTCCTGTCCGCATCGCCGGTTCCTCCGGCGAAACTATCATGGCCATTCGCGCTGTTTCGCGTCGAAGCGACGCTCATGCGGACAGGAGTGTCCGCGCTCCACTTTACGTCCCAATATCGCCGAGTCTTCACCTCACCATTCTCAACCGTCAGGACGTGTGCCGCCGGGAGTTTGTGGATGCCCTTGAAGATCGACATCGGTGCTGGGACGTAGTCGAACGAGACGTAATGGCGAAGGGCATTGAGGTCTAGTTCGGGTTTGACGGCGGGGTGGGCGAGGATCGCTTTTAGCTCCGACGCCCAGATCAGCTTGCCGTCGAAAACGCCGTAATACAACGGCTTCTCGCCAAATCGGTCGCGGGCGATGATCAGCTTCTTTGCCCGCGGATCCCACAGCGAGAACGCATACATCCCGTTGACGTGTTTGAGTAGATCGTCGCCGTATTCCTCGTAAAGATGCGGCAATATCTCGGTGTCGGACTTGGTCGTGAACGTGTGGCCTTTCTTTTCGAGTTCGGCCCGGACCTCGCGGTAGTTATACAACTCGCCGTTCATCATCACGACGACCGACTTATCGCAATTAAATACAGGCTGATCTCCAGTCACCAGATCAATGATCGACAGCCGACGCATCCCAAGCGCGACCGTATCGTCGATCCACAACCCCTCCGAATTCGGCCCGCGATGCACGATACGCTCACACATCGAGTGCAGAACCGGCTCGGCTCCCTCGTTCGAGTCAGATTGTTTCAGGTTTATCCAACCCGCAATTCCGCACATAAAACAATGCCGCGTCAGCGACCCGACTCAGTACCACCCGCTAACCCAGGTGGTAATGACAAGAGAGTCGCTGCCTCTACTCAAATCCGATCTTCTCTCTCACAGCATAGATCGCCTTGTTCTGAGATTCGTGATAAGTGCGAACCAGTAACTCAGCGAGCAGGCCCATCAGGAAAAACTGGATAGAGATCGCAAACATTACGATGGAGAGAACAGGCAGCGGCGTTTCGACAAAATCCGCGTGGAACTGAGGGACGCCGATGCGGGCGGCGAGTTTCATGAAGATCGCGTAGAGCCCGGCGAGTATCGATGCGAAGAAGGCAAACATACCGAACGTTCCGAACACGTAGATCGGCTTCGTCCCGTATGACGCCATGAACTTGATAGTCATCAGGTCGAAGATAACCTTGATCGTCCGCGATATGCCGTACTTCGACTTGCCCATCGTCCGGGCGTGGTGGTCGACCGGTATCTCGGTGACGCGGGCGCCCGCCCATGATGCATAGATCGGGATAAAGCGATGCATCTCGCCGTATAGCTTCACATCCTGGATCACCTCGCGGCGATAAGCCTTCAACGAGCAGCCATAATCATGCAGCGGCACGCCGCCGATCCAAGAGATGATCTTGTTCGCGATCTGCGACGGTATCTTTCGCGAGATCATCTTGTCCTGCCGGTTCTTTCGCCAGCCGGAAACAACGTCATAGCCCTCGTCCAGCTTGTCGAGCAAGCGTTTGATATCAGCCGGGTCGTTCTGCAGATCCGCATCCATCGGGATCAGGATCTCGCCTTTCGCGGCGTCGATCCCCGCGGACATCGCCGCCGTCTGCCCATAATTGCGTCGGAGCGAGATCACTCGGACACGGTCATCGCTTGCCGCGATCTCTTTCAAGACCTCAAGCGACTTGTCTGTCGAACCGTCATCTACATAGATCACCTCGGCCGACTTCCCAAGCGCGTCGAGAGCCCCGCGGATCTTCTCGTGCATCGGGCGCAGGTTGTCTTCCTCGTCCAGCACGGGGAGAAAAAGGGAAAGCTCGGGAGAATTCTGATTAGCTATTGAATCCATTTCCAACAAATCGGCAAACTACATAATGTAAGGCTTTCGACGTGGAAAATACAGTTTCCCGCCGAGCCGCTGTGATAAATTGTTGAAAACATGAACATTTGGCAGATCATCAGGAGGTTAGGCCCGTTCGTGCGGCCGTACAAGTGGCTTGTGGTTGCGTCGCTTGTGCTCACGATGATCGGTGCGTTCGCCGCCCAGGTGAATCCGCTTGTTCTTCGATATACGGTCGACACCGTCGAGCGATTGTTGAAGGAAGGCCAGGCCGCTGAGGATAGCACGTCGCTACTTTTGTTCATTACCGCGATATTGTTCGGCAAGGAACTGATCAACATCGCGGTCAAGTACGGCCAAAGCATGATCGGCGAGAATCTTCGCGTCCGGCTGAACAGTTCTCTCGCACAGTTCGCGATCGAGCGCATCCTCACATACAAATACGCCTACTTCGCCACCGATGAGAATGCTACCGGCAAACTGCAAACCCGCATCGATCGCGGCGTCGAAAGCCTGACCGGATTCGTCCAGAACATCTTCATCGATCTGCTGCCGCTCTTTGCAAACGCGATTCTCGCTCTCGTGCTGATGTTCTCGGCCAACTTCTACGTAGGCTTGGTCGCGTCGGTCGTGATGCCTGTCTATTTTTTCCTGAGCTGGCGGCAGGCAGGCCTGCTGAAGGGCGTTCGGCGGGGACTGCGAGCCCTTCGCGAGCAGAAGACGAACGGCCTGTTCAACATTATCGAATCGATCATCGTGATCAAATCGTTCGTCCGCGAGGAGTATGAACGCGAAAAGCAGTATCAACTTCAGCAGAATTTGATCAAAGCACAGCTCAAACAGCGGACGACGAATTACGCCTTCGACGCGATGAAGACCTTCGCCGAGCAGGTCGGCGTGACCGTGATCATAATCCTGACGGCGTACCTTGTGCTCGACCAGCAGATGACCATCGGCGCGATAATGTTTCACATCCTGCTGTTCAACAACGTCTCCGCCCCGATCCGCCAGCTTCATCGCATCTACGACCAGATGAACGAGGCGTTAACCTACGCCGAAGGGTTCTTCGAAATACTCGATGCCGATGATGCGATCGAAGAGAGTGGCTTGCTGAAAGCGGACGCGTTGAAAGGCGAGTTTGTGCTCGAAAATGTCGACTTCGTCTACCCAAACGGCACGCAGGCTCTGTGGGACGTGAACATGACGATACCCGCCGGATCGACCGTAGCGTTCGTGGGCTTAAGCGGGGCGGGAAAATCGACGATTCTGAATCTCCTCTGCAAGTTTTACGAACCGACTCGCGGCTCGATCAAACTCGACGGTCAAGATCTGCTGGAATATGACACGCATCTCCTGCGACGGAGCATCGGCCTCGTGCTGCAGAAGAATCACATTTTCCGCGGAACGATCGAAGAGAACATTCGCTATGGCTTTATGCGGGCGACCAAGGAGGAGGTTATTGAGGCAGCGAAAAAAGCTTATCTACATGAGCAGATCATAAAACTGCCGCACGGCTACTACAGCGAGGCTCAATCACTTTCCGGGGGCCAGCAGCAGCGGATCGCCATCGCCCGTCTATTCCTGAAAGATCCACCGGTCATCTTTCTCGACGAACCGACTGCCAGCCTCGACGCGATTGCGACCGAGCAGATCAAGAACAGCCTCGACGCGATCAAGGAAAATCGGACGGTCGTGGTAATATCGCACAGCATTTCGCAGATAATCGACTCGGACGTGATTTACACGCTCAAAGAAGGCCGCGTCGTCGAGATTGGCACGCACAGCGAACTTTACAACAAAGATGGAACGTATGCCGAGATCTTCAACGCGGCGGCGAGGAGTCTGAATTTAGATAAGATCGCCCAGACTTTGGACGGATGATCTTAACCGCGAATTACGCGAATGTACGCGAATTAGAATTGCGTAATTCGCGTACCTTAGTCCTATTCGCCGTTAAATTCTTTTGCAATGGACAGACGAAACTTTTTTCAGATACCGTTAGCAGCGGTTCCGGCGTTTCTAGCTTCACGAGTCATTGGACAGGAGCGCTCGAAATTTCCCGTGAGTTCGGCAATGCGCGTAAAAGGGCCGGTCGTGGTTTCGACGTGGGATAGCGGTGTGACAGCGAACAACGGAGCTTGGCCGTTGTTGAAAAAGCGCGGCAATGCACTCGACGCGGTCGAGGCGGGTGGTCGTGCTTCGGAATTGGAGCCTTCGTGTTGCGTGGGCCTCGATGCGTGGCCGGATCGCGACGGAAAGGTGACGCTGGACGCGTGCATCATGAACGGCAATGGAGATTGCGGCGGCGTGTCATTTCTCGAACGGATCAAGCATCCGGTTTCCGTTGCGAGAGCGGTGATGGAAAAGACACCGCACGTGCTGCTTTCGGGTGAAGGGGCCCAAATGTTTGCAGTGGCAAACGGGTTCAAACTCGAGAGCGGAGCCCTCTCTGACGACGCATTGAAGGAATACAAAGAGTGGCTGAAGAAGTCGGAGTATAAACCGCAGATCAATGTGGAGCGGCAGATTCCCGGAACGTCCCAGTTCGCGCCCTACTATTTCGACAACGGCCAGCCGAACCACGACACGATGGCAACGGTCGCCCTGGATGCAGGCGGAGGACTTGCGGGTATGGTCACGACGAGCGGAATGGCGTTCAAGATGCGCGGCCGCGTGGGAGACTCGCCGATCATCGGTGCGGGCCTCTTTGTCGATAACGAGGTCGGAGCAGCGGCCTCTTCCGGCGTTGGCGAAGAGGTCATCCGCATCTGCGGAACGCACACCGTCATCGAGCAAATGCGCTTCGGCCGAACCCCCGAGCAAGCCTGCCGCGAAGCCATCCGCCGCATCGTCAAACGCGATCCGGTTAAGGCAAAGCAGTTCCAGGTTGGATTCGTCGCCTTATCAAGAGCAGGCGTCATCGGAGCTTTCGCGGTGCAGAAAGGCTTTACCTACACCATAACGAATGAGCAATTCCCTAAGGGAAAGATCTTCGAAGCAAGGAGTCATTTCTAACGCATCTGTTCGCCCGAAAGGACATGGAAGTGCAGATGCTTCGAATCCTGATACTTCCCTAAATTCGTTAGCACTCGAACCGCACCGTGTTCTTCAAGCACTGTGGCCGCGACCTTCTTGGCAACATCCATCAGTTCGATCAGCAGATCATTCTCAACCGTCAGCAATGAATCGACATGCTGCTTCGGCACGACGACAATATGCACGGGCCAGAACGGTCGCGTGTGATGATAGGCGAGAACACTATCTGTCTCTAGCACTTTTTTGACCGGAGTCTTGCCGCTGAAGACCTCCTCGCAATAAAAATCTTCGATCATTTGCCGGCGGCTTCGATAACGCTTTGAACCTTCTCAACGGTTGTGGCACGACGCACATATTCTGATTGAGCATCGGCCGACCCCATTGCGACATCCTCATTCTTGAACTCCATTTCACTCTCCAATTCGTCAAACGCGGTGAAATGAAATTCCTTCGCTCCGGTTGCCGCAACAACTTCAGCAGCGTTCGTCTCGTCGATCCCGCCGCATGCAATTACGACTATCCGGTCGC
Source organism: Pyrinomonadaceae bacterium (assembly GCA_039916585.1). Classification (GTDB taxonomy): domain Bacteria; phylum Acidobacteriota; class Blastocatellia; order Pyrinomonadales; family Pyrinomonadaceae; genus OLB17. The sequence goes on from JBDSLC010000196.1 coordinate 6,522, forward strand.
CAGCAGCATCAACCAGCTTTTTGATCGTTTCAGCTCCACCGATCGCATCAGACGCCTGCCCCGAGGTCAGAACCCGATCAACTCCGATCTCGATCAGATCCTCAAGCGCGACGAACGGATCGCGGCACACGTCAAATGCCCGATGAAAAGTGACCGACATCGGCTGGGCAAGGATCAGCAGTTCTCGAGTCCGATCCTTGTCGATATTCCCATCCGGAGTCAGCAGTCCGATCACGATGCCGTCAACCCTTGACGTTCGAGCCGCTTCGATGTCGACCCGCATCGTCTCGAACTCAACGTCGGAGTACAGAAAGTCGCCGCCGCGCGGACGGATGATGACGTGAAGTTTTATGCCGCCTACCCGTCGGGCCATCTTGATCGCACCTATGCTGGGCGTCGTTCCGCCCTCGTACAGGTTGTCACAGAGTTCGACCCTATCGGCCTGGCCGTCTCGAGCCGCTATCACGCCCTCCGGCGAATCAACACAGATCTCAAATGCTCTCATCGCAGAGATTCTATATGCGAAGCTCGAAATAAAAAAGCGGGATTCAAGGACGAAAGCTCGAAGTGCGGTCGTTACGCTTTGCGGGCGACCACGACGATCGAGACTCCGAAAGGGAAATTGAAGTTCTTAAGGATATGGCGTTCGGCGGAGAACAGCTTGCCGAAGACACCGTTAAGTGCAGATATCGTGATGTTATTTTCGGACTCGGGTTTAATTCCCGTGATCTTCATGATCGTGCGGCCGCCTAGGATCGGAGCAAAAAACGTAAAGTTCGCATACGTCGCTCGCTCAACTTCGTAGCCGGCCTGTTCCAGGCGGTCGACGATCTCTTTCTTCGTATATCGGATCCTGTGATGCGAGATGTCATCTTGTACGCCCCACAGCCACATGAATGCGGGAACGAAGATCAGCGAATATCCGCCGGACTTCGT
>JBDSLC010000197.1:0-31508 GCA_039916585.1 Pyrinomonadaceae bacterium
CTGAATCAACACATTGGTTATGACAACGCAGCGAAGCTCGCCAAGCATGCGCATAAGAAGGGAACTTCGTTAAAGGAAGCGGCGGTTGAACTAAAGTTGCTGACGGCAGATCAGTTTGATGATTGGGTAATTGCGGAAGATATGACGCATCCGTGACGTTGGATGGCGAACTTTCCGGGACGGGTCTATGGACCAATGATCACGGTCATCTCGCCTTTTACGATCTTATTCGGCGGGCCGAGCGGCTCGAGGATCGTATCGCCAAGTCGACAAGCGGGCATGTTGTTGATCATTACCGTCGTGGAACCGTCGATCACCACACCGGGCCCGTGCGGCGGAACCGGTGACGGCGTCATACACGCGTGAATATCGGACATCCCGCCCATTGCACTGATAGCGGAGCCGAGCGCCGCAAGAGCACCCGCTTTGGCTAATTGCTCAGCGGCGTACGCGGCCGGTGCTCCTGGTGTGCCCGCGGCTGCCTTTGTTGCAGCTTCGGCAGTCTGGATGGCGATATCCGATGCTTGTTTTGCTGCCTGCAGGCCCGCGGCTGCGGCTGCTGGTATACCACGCCAAGCCGGCATAAACCCGATCATAACGTTCGGGCTCCCGGGTCCGGGCATGAGAACGGGGGGTAGGGGATGGGTAACACTATCTGCAACTCTGGCGGCTGGTCCTTTTGGCATCGCTACTCCTTCATTCCGTATCTGAATCGCGGGCGGCTCTTGCTAAATCTGCCTAACTAAGCCGTTGCGGCCTGGTCGGCCTGCGGTTCTCCGGCAGGAGCCGGCGGCGCTGGCAAAACGCTCGGGATCTCCTCTGAAACCTTGATCCCCTCGCAGTCTTCTACGCGAGCAGTAACCGGGAACTCAGCATCCTTATCATTCGGCTCGTAAAACTTGTCGAGCTTGTCCTTTTCAGCTTGAGCTTTCTCGCGTTCTTCGCGGCGGGCTTTGGCTTCGGGGCTTTCGTCAGCGGCGGCGTCCTTAAGATCGCTGAGATCCTGAAGGCTGCTGACGCCTGATCCCATCTTATCTGAAACGTGGCCGGCCCGAGCCTTATAGTCTTGGACAGTGTCGACAGCGTTCTTCGCCGTTTCGAATACCGAGTTGACGGAGCGAACCACATCCGCGATCTGCGGATTGATCTCATCGAATACCTTTTCGATCACCAGATTCCAGATAGGGAAGAAAGTGTTCTTGAACATTATGGCCGTGAACCACGGAAGGCGTCCGAACATTACTTCCATAGTCTGGGCCTTTTCGTCGGCAGCTTTTTTACGCGATGCTTCCATCTGGCCCGCAAGATCGCCGATCATATACTCGATCACCGGATCGACATAAGGCATCAGCTTCTCCTCGACGATCTTTGCGATGAACTGCTGCGCACTGAGGGTCTTGCCGCCCGGAACGTTCACGGCGAGGTCGCCGCTTGGAAGTACACCGCTTACGAGGTCGCCCATGATGCCCACGATCTTAACGGCGAGTGAGCGGCGTCCGGCCATCACAAGGTCACTCGATTTGATCTCGCCCTCGCAGCCGGCAGCCATCATCCGGCCATAGATCTCTTCAAGGAGCCCGATGTTGGCGTCATTCATCTTCGCCATTACGTTCTTGACGAATGGTGGGATGCCCTTGATGTCCTGCATCGCGGCGTCCATGCCATTGACCATGCAGGTCGACGCGGAAGGTATTGCATCGGGCGTGGTTTCTTCCGGCCCCTTCAACTTGCCGAATATGGCTTTAAGGGCTTCGGTGCCGGGCGTTTTCTTAGGGCTTGAATTCGCGCCTAAGAACCCGTAGACGTCATCGATCTTCTCTTCGACATCTTTCTTTACCTCTTCGACTTTGTCGGTGATCGGCTTGAGCAGATTGTCATCTCCACCCTCATCCTTTTTCGGTTTCTGCGAGTCCGGCTTAAGGAACCAGATCGGATAGGTGAACGTGAAATCTTTGTACTCGGCCTTGATCGCCTTGATCGTAAGATCGTGGGCGCCCAGCTCGACTGACGCTTCGTGGGTCTTGCGAAGCTCGAGGTACGCTGCGAGATAGAGATCAAAGAACTTAAAGCCGAAGCGCTGAACCATCGCCATTATGTTTCCCACACCTGGCAAATTAGCAAGAGCTCCAGCGGCGCCGTCCATCAGACCGCCCTCGGGTGGTTTGATGTAATAGTCGTTGAATGCCTGGCAGGCAGCGGCATAGTTGGCGCGCGTTTCATGAAGTTTCTTGCCGGCCTCGTGGATGTCCGGATATTTCACCGCCGATGCGTTCACCGTGCCAACTATCGTTTTGATCTCCGAAATAAAGGTATCAAGCTGTGTTGGGTCCGGGGCCGATCCCCCGCCGCCACCGAGAGCGTTCGACGCCATGTTGACCAGATCGTCGACCCCACCGCGGCTGGCGGTTGCATCGACTAACGCCTGCTTAGTAGACGAAACGAAGCCGAATAGAACGATCGCTTCGCGTTCAATTCCGTCGCGGAACGATATTGCGTGACCGTCCGGCGCATCGGTCTCGTTGGCTGGAGCATAAGTGATATGAGGGAACTGTTTTCCCATATCCGGGTGGACTATCCCAAAATGGATGTACTCGGTCGGGATGCCGGCATCGACGACATTCGGCTTTGCGTCCTCGCCAGCCGGCTGCGTTCCGACGAAGCCGGCGCTGCCCGACTCCGGCTTCGAAAGTGTCTCGCCAGCCACAAATTTGACCTCTTCTGCCTTCGACTGGGAAGTTTCCTGGCCGGCGCTTAAGGCATCAAGCTTGTCACTGACATCGTCGAGTAATCCCATATCTCAACCTCTTCTACTTGCAGAGCTCCTCGAACTTCGCGATCGTCGCGTCATCGAGTTTTCCATTCGGTTCAAGTTCATTCTGAGCCTGGAAGTTTTTCAGTGCTCTCACCCCTTTGTTCCCGACCTTTCCTTCCTCAAACGCTTCCTTGGCACTCATGCCTTTCTTTAGTGCGTTTGCACCGAACTTAAAGCCACAATTGTTGAGGCGTTGGACGATGCCGGATGCAAGATCGTGCGGATCAAGGCTTCCAATGCGAAGGCCGTGAACCTCTTTACCTTCTTTGAAGTAAAGCTTCGCGGCTTTAGCTTCACCGGGCACGAACTCTTCGAGAATACCTTCACCGTTCGTAGTTCCGTTGACCAGTTTGTCGCCGCACTCAAAGATATAGGCCGCATTCTTACGCGGTTCTCCGAGCTCGAGAAGCTGCATCTTGATCTTGGTCGGCTCGCCCTTTCGTTTAAAGACGTGCTCGGCTTCAGTACCCTTCGAAACGGTTTTCTTGACCAGTTCAGGGATAAAGATATCGTCGTCAGCCGCAAGGACATTCGGATCCTTTCGCTTCTGAAACAGAGCGGAATTCTGGCCATGATCGCGGATCGTCTTCCAATAGAAACCTTTCTTTTTTGCGAGACTCGATGTCGATTCGCTCTCGCCTACCTTTTGCATTGCCATAACTTTAGTCCACCTCGCTCAAAATATTAGGCGTCTTCCCATGCATCTTTGTCCAGATTTGGGAATGACACGTCGCAGTTACCAGGCTCGATCCCCTTAATATGAGCCTCGCCCTTGCTATTCAGGCTGCCTTTGCGGATCTTTCCATCAGAGGTCTTCACCTCGTAGGCTTGACTAGGAACGGGTTTGCCCTCTTCGTCAACCATCTTGAGTTTGATCCAGGATTTCTTCTTGGGATCTTCTTTGGACGACTTGGCCTTCTTCCGCTCGTAAGACTGCTTTTCGAGCTGCATCTTTTTGCCGGGTTTGTCGTTATCGGCCTCGTCCGGCGGGTCTGGTGCAGTGGGTGGGCAAGGGCCGACGGCCGAACCCGAACCGGCTGCTCCGCCAGAGTTGATCATCACCATGGTCCCCTTGATGAATACTCCTCCGGAGTTGATGTCGACGAAATTGCCTCCTACCTTAAGGCTCAGCTGGGTCATTCCTTCAACGACAACGCTCATACCCTTCAGATACATCGTGCTTGTCGCTTCAGTGCTATGGGCGCCCGTGACCTTTATTCCCTGGTCGCCGCTTATCTTGATAGTTTGCGATCCACCGATCTCGATCGCTTCGTTGCTCCCAACCTTTACGTGACGCTCGGCCCCGATCTTAATTTTCTGATCGTCCTTAATGGTCAAATGATGCGAACCCTGGCTATCACCGATCTTTTCAAGGAGGTCTTCCACGACGATCAGGTGTTGATCCTTGCCTGTCCATTCGCGGCGGTCGTTCTTGATTCGGACGTCAAGATCTTTCTCGCCGTGGACGAAGATCTGCTCTTCACCCTTCTTGTCCTCGAACCTAAGCTCGTTGTATCCGTTTCCGCCGGTCGAAGAGTCGGTCTTAATGCCAGACCTCGTCTTATTAGTAGGTAATTTATAAGGCGGCATATTCATCGGGTGATAAACGCAGCCGTCTACGATCGGACTATCGGGATTTCCCTCCAGGAAATGGACGATGACCTCCATTCCGATTCGCGGGATGAACATTGAACCCCATCCGTTGCCGGACCAGGTCTGAGCAACGGGAAGCCAACACGAGTCTGAGCCGTCGGTCTTGCCGTCCCGATCCCAATGAAACTGAACCTTTATTCGCCCATATTCATCGGTATAGATCTCTTCTCCATCGGGCCCGACCACGTATGCGGTCTGTGCACCATACACGAGGGGTTTCGGAGTAACTCTGGCCGGACGAAACGGGACTGTGCCGGCACGGCCGTGGGCAAGAACCGTGAACTCATTCAAGTAAGGCTCCTCTTCCGGCGAATCCTTGCCGTACGCGGGGCTTTGCCGCGCCGTGTGTTGGATAGAAACGAGCACGTATTCGCCGTTCTGGTCTTCTATAGGGTGGCTTGTAAGGCTGAACTTATGACCGGACGTAAAACTAGCGACATCGCCCTCGCCTTTCGACAGTTCGAACTGAGCATCCAGAATGCCCATTGTGTTATCAGCAACCCGGTTACCGTCCGGGATAATGTTGCCAAGCTCGGACTCAGTCTTGTCACCGCTGGGTCCAACGCCGTCGAATTTTCGACCATATCCGCCGGGGAAGTCGTACACTTCCCAGTTCGCATTGTCACTGATCTGGAATTTCGTGGATGAAGTTACTCCCAGCTTCTTATTGGGTTGCTGGATGTGATGGTCCCGATAAGAAACGACACCGGACTGAAGCTTGTATTCCGTATCCCATTCCCTAATGTGTGTCTGAAATTCGCCGTCAGATACACGGTAGGTAAACATGATCTGGTTGTTGCCGGGACAGTTCTTAGTAAACCGGGGTTTATCGGAGACGATCATTGTATGACGGTCCTCGACGTGTTCAAAATAATAGTAGATGCCTTCTTCCTCCATCAGCCTGGAGGCAAAAGCAAAATCCGATTCGCGATACTGGACGCAGTAATTACGAGCCTTGTAGTCGTAATCGAATTCCCAAACCACCATGCCCTCAAACGCGGCAAAAACTTCCATGAGGATCGACGGAACCGATTTCTGCTGGAATATCCGGCTTTGAATGATCTGGGTGGCGATCCAGACTTTCGGCACCACCCGCATCGAATAGTTTGTGAATCCGCCACCTCGTGAACCCCGAGCAAACTCTGACACGATGCCGTTAAACTTTCGCCCCTGGCCATCGATCTGCGTCGCCTCGATGCTAACCGGCTGGCCGAGGATCGACTTGTGGTCGGCAACGTCCGGAACGGCGAAGCCCTCTGGTTCCTCATGTAACAGCTCAACACGCATTTCGTAAAGCTGCGAAATGCCTTCTGACACCGTCATCGAATTCATCAGAAGAAAATCGTCGTCGAAGGCGGGTGAAGTGATCCGCAACAGTCGGTTTTCTTGAGTATAGTTGGCCATTGGACAGTTGTTTCCTCGGCTAGATCAACGCAACAGAGCTAGCTGATGTCATACACGAAATTCTCACCTTCGCCGACGCCGACATGGACCGACTTGATCGACTCACCAGCCGCCATTCGCGACAATACCTCGCCGCTCATATCAGGAAGCATCGTACCCGTCAGAATGTTGTAAACATTGCGGGCCCCGCTGTCCACGTCGGTACAGCGCTTTGCTACCGTTTCTATGACGGCATCATCATAGGAAAATTGCGCACCATGATTGTCCATAATGCGATTTTTTATCTTTCCGAGCTGAAGTTTGATGATCAGCCGCAGGATGTCGTCGGAAATTGGATAGAAAGGAACTGTGACCATACGGCCGAGAAGAGCGGGCTTAAACGCTTTGTTCATCTCGGGTTTGATCGCTTCAAGAATTCCATCCGGATCGGGACGCGTCTCGGGATCAGCACAGAGCTTCATGATCGTCTCTGTTCCGATGTTTGAGGTCAGGATGATCACGCAGTTCTTGAAGTCGATCTCACGGCCTTCGCCATCTTCGAGCACGCCCTTATCGAACACCTGGAAAAACAATTCCATGACGTCGGGATGAGCTTTTTCTGTCTCGTCCAGAAGCACTACCGAGTATGGTTTGCGTCGAACGGCTTCGGTTAGCACGCCGCCTTCGCCGTAGCCGACGTATCCCGGAGGCGATCCTTTAAGGCTGGACACGGTGTGGGCTTCCTGATACTCCGACATATTGATCGAGATCAGGTTACGCTCGCCGCCGTACAGCGATTCGGCCAGAGCGAGTGCCGTCTCAGTCTTTCCGACACCGGAGGTGCCGACAAGCATGAACACACCGATAGGGCGTTTCGGATCGGTAAGGCCGGCCCGCGAGGTGCGAATGCGTTGTGCGATCGCCTCGAGCGCGTGATCCTGACCGAGTACGCGTTCGCCGAGAGTTTCATGAAGATTGAGGACGGCCTTGATCTCATCTGCGACCATCTTGCCGATCGGGATACCGGTCCAACCGGAAATGATCTCGGCAACCGACTGTCCGTTAACTACTGGTTGGATCAGCGGATTCTCGCCCTGGAGCACTTTGAGTTCTTCGGTAAGGCTTTTCAGTTCCGCTTTTGCGGCTTCCATATCGGCCGGAGCAGCGGCCGGGGCTGCGGCGGCGGCAGAATCGTCGCCGGCTGGAGCACCGTCAGCCTCGCCGGTTGCGGCCGCTGCCATTGCTTCTCCATTGCCATTGCCGTTGCCATTTGAGGCGGCCACGACGTCCGCAAGCTTACCGTCGAGACGCGACAATTCAAGCTTGGTTCGGATAGTCTTGATCTGTTCAACCAAGGTCTTTTCTTTCTCGAACTGCTCGTTAAATTTGGCGAGTTCTTCTTCGACCTTCGCTTTCTCCGTATTAAGTACGTCGAGGCGTTCGCCGTGGTCAGCTCCCGTTACCAACTCGCGTTCGAGGGAGTCGATCTCGGAATTCAGATCATGGATACGACGTTTCGCATCATCGATCGGCGCCGGGATCGAGCCCTGCCCGATAGCGACCTTCGCGCAAGCGGTGTCGAGAACGGAGACCGATTTATCGGGAAGCTGGCGGCCGGTGATGTAGCGATGCGACAGCTTAACGCAATCTACTATTGCTTCGTCGAGGATTCGGACGTTGTGATGGCCTTCCATCTTATCCGCGATCCCGCGCATCATTGCGATAGCCTTCAGCTCGTCCGGCTCGTCGACCTTGACGACCTGGAAGCGTCGGGCGAGAGCGGCGTCCTTCTCGAAATACTTCTTGTACTCAGCCCACGTCGTTGCCGCGATCGTGCGAAGCTCGCCGCGAGCGAGTGCTGGTTTGAGGAGATTGGCCGCGTCGTTCTGGCCCGCGGCTCCGCCAGCACCGATCATTGTGTGAGCTTCGTCGATGAACATAATGATCGGCTGCGGAGAGGCTTTGACCTCGTCGATCACCGATTTCAGACGGTTCTCGAATTCGCCCTTCACGCCCGCACCAGCCTGGAGAAGACCCAGATCGAGGGTGCGAACGGCAACATTTTTGAGCGGATCGGGGACGTCACCTTCAGCAATGCGAAGTGCGAAGCCTTCTACCACGGCGGTCTTACCAACACCTGCTTCCCCCGTTAGGATCGGGTTGTTCTGGCGGCGTCGAGTGAGGATGTCGACGATCTGACGGATCTCGAAATCGCGGCCAAGCACCGGATCGATCTTGCCGGCCCGAGCCTTGGCGGTGAGATCTTCTGTGTATTGATCGAGCGACTTGGTCTTTCCTGCGATCCCCGATGCGACCTGCGATCCGTTCGAAACGCCGGCAGCCTCACCGAGGGCGACCGCATCGCGAGCCTCGCCGGACTCGGCTGTGATCTCGGGAAGCTTCTTCTGCAGATCTTCGACGGCGATGTGGTCAAACTCTTTCGAGATGTCCCGGGCGATCCGCGACATTCCGCCGCTTGCGAGTAGTGCCAGGATCAGATGTCCGGTTCGGACGCGGGCGGAGCCGAAGTCGACCGAGGCGAGCAGCCACGCGTTCTGGATCCACTCCGTTATGCGATCGCTCAGCCCGGGCGTTCGTGAGTTGCCGGTCTTCAGTTTGTCCAGAGCTCCGCTGACATCCTTGTTCAGGCGATCGATATTGATCTCGTAATGCGCCGCGATCTTATGCAGGTCGGTGTCGTTCTGCTCGAGGATCTTGGCAAGAATATGTTCAACCTCGACATCGTAATTTGTACGGGATAGGCATAGGCCTGCTGCTCCTTCGAGAGCACCTCTCGAAACATCATTCATTCTGCCGACTAGGGATTTTAAGTTCACGTTCATAAATTATCTCCTTGCGGGCAAAGCGCCCACGTACTGGGTCTGATATCGAATTCGCCAAAAATCATCACACAGCTCTAGCCGGCAAGAACCAACTGATTGTCGTTGGAGGCGGCAGGCTGTGACTTTAGAAAAGACGTCCATCCCAACATCGGGCGACGCTTCGCCCTCGTTGTCAAGATCGTCGCCGGGATCTGTTCCTTGATCAATTCCAAACTCACGTCAAAATCGCTTTCATTTCCATTCACGAAACGCAAAAGGGAATAGAGCGGCTTATATGCGGAGCCGACAGGGAGAAACGCCAGGTATTGAGTGATCGTAAGTGGGCCGAGCCGAACCCGGTATTTCGACCTCTGGTCCCAGATCCGCGTTCCTGCGATCGTCCTAAATCCAAGCTTGTGATTGGCTTTTCCCATAAGCGTCAGATCCGATGGACTGAGTTCAAGCCACTGCCCGAAAAACTGCTCGATCTTTACAGGTATGCCAAAGTAATCGCTAACCATATTCTCAACGGCGCTTAGGGAGTGCGGCTTTTGCGAGATCAGCCCGGCATAGGGCAGTAGCGATTCGTCCTCCAAACTCATCCGCCCGCGAAGGCCTTGGGTCCCGAGTCCGACAAAGTCAAAGAGGTACGACCTGAAACTATTGTCTCCGCTTTCGTACGCTACCGGGATCCGATATTTTGCCCAAGCTCGGTAGAACAGCGACACCGCTCGGTGGGTAAAGATATCAAGGAAGGCCCACATCGCAGTGTCCCGGTACCGTATTCTTGAGTAGAGAAGCTCCGTGTAGTGGGTTGGCAATACGCCGCTGACGCCAGCCATTGCCATAAAGTTCTCGAACATCTCAAGCGTTTGTTCGGATGTGTTAGCATCGGTGCGCTCGGTGATCTCCTGAATCTCGCTCGCGGGGAAATCAAGAGCGATCCGCGACCGGAATCTTACGATCTCCTCGTGCGGAAGAGCATTGCCACCAACCGGTTTTTTCTTCGGAGCAAGCTTTTCGAGCAACCGTACCGCTTGGAAAAACTCGAAGCGATAGGGTTCCTCAAGTAGAATGTTGCGAAGAGGAGATTCCTTCATGCCTTCTTTCAACTACTTAGCCGTGGACCGATAATGTTGAGCTATGAAAGCTCAAGATCCCCAGCCCGTGCCGGGAACGTCTTTATGATGTCTTCTCGTTGTTCGGACCGAATACTAACCTGATTAAACGAATTAAGCGAAACGTACAGACCTAGAAATCGTTCGATAACGCACGAGAACAAAAACATTCCGCTGCCAACGAATTGGTCCTCGTCGAAGGTTATCGTCGTTTCAATTCCGCGAACAAATCCGGTGCCGACCCTTTCGCCGATCTGTCGGATCGCCGGCTTAGATTCTATGCCGGTTATTCCGAGGATCTGCTTTCTAGTTACGGTAGAGTCCGTAAAGTTATACAAGTGCAAGATCTCTCTCAGTGCGTCGGGCCGGCCGTCGCTGCCCTGAACAATGGATAGATAATTCAAGCTAAGCTGCGAGATCAACCGCCAATGAGCCGCACGGCGCAATGGCGGCCTTATGGTTTCGGTAGGTTTGGTCAAGCACCGAATTCGCGAAAGCAGAGCCGAACCCTCGATCTCAAAATCGCCTTCCTTACCGCCAAACGGAAGGCGTCCCGGTAGATCTCGATTCGTACAGGCAGCCCGAACATTCAGAATGTCCACCGCGGGCACGTTCGGATTGAACTTGCTGTCGACAAGCGACATAAAGATCTCGGTTCCCGAATCTTCAGGACGTTGTGACTGGCGCCGAGCCGCATACCAATACGATTTGTCGGCTTCCTCACCGTACGCATGTTTGAGCGAATAGAAGGGTGAGAACTCACGCGAAACGTTGGTTTCGGCGTCGGTCGAGTACACTTCCTCGATCGCATAGATCTCGGTCGTAAGCTGGCGATGTACGTCCGGCAAAACGTGATATTCAAACGTTTGGTGCGAGATATAGATCGGATCGGTCAGCCGAGTGAACAAGTTAACGATCGGGGAACAGCCTAGTTTGAAGGTATCGGCCGTAATTGGAGCAACAGGCGGCGTGACATCTTTGAGATTGATCACAATATCGAAATGGCTGCCGAACTTTGAGGCAATCGCCTTATCGAGCCCATAAACGTCAAAGAACAAGAACTTGTAGGGAAACGCGAAATACTCAGTCAAAAGCCGGTAGCCGGAGAAAGACCGCTTGGTGAATGGAAGAAGGGCTTCCGACTCCTCAAAGCCCACTTGCTTCAAAGCCTCGCCCGCGGGCATCACGACAGGGTTGGGCAGCCGCAACTGAAGGTTGGTGAGAGTTTTAAGGGTCTTGTCGCCGAGTGGTGCCTCGCGTGGGCGGAACTCAACGGTCTGTGAGTGGTTGAAAATGATCTCGTACAGCGGGAACACCAATTGCGGATCACCGTCCAAATAAAATCTTACGAACTCCGGGCGTTCGCCGGTTTCGGCGAGCTTCATTTCGTGCAGGTCCGCACCGCCGTAGCATCGGAGACTTATGCGTATCTGACAGTCGGCATAATTTCCACGGCTGTCGGTCGGCGCCGCCGATTCCAGCGCAGCCGATTCGATCTCCACGGGTACTAGCGGCACATCGAATGCCGTCCGAAACTGACAGGGAGTTCCATCAACCGGTCGCGAAAGCAATTTTGATCCCCGGGGCAAAGACTGAACCGACGTCAACTTATCTTTCGAATATCCATACATGAACTGAGCAATTGCCATGGATGGGATCGGTGCGAGATAGTGCGGAAAGAGTAGGTTCAGGAAGGATTCAGTTATCTCGGGCAGTTCGTCGTCGATCTTCAGGCCGATACGGGCCGTGAGGAAGGCGAACGCCTCGACCATTCTTTCAACATGCGGGTCCTCGACCTTTTCTTCATCGAGTGAGAGACGCGCCGCGATCTTGGGATACCTTCGGGCAAAATCGGCCCCCATGCGTCGAAGGAAGACGAGTTCACGTTCGTAATATGCTAAAAGTTCCTGACGCAAGAAAAATATCTCCGGGTACTAATGAGAAAAACTTTTATTTTGCCTCGACTATGCTGATAGCCCCGCTGCTGGCGAGCAGTACAGAGTCGAAAACAAGGGGTTCGGGTTCCGGATTGAGATCCAGGCGTGCCTCGATCTTAAACCGAAGACTCCGGTCGGTCGAGCCCGGCGGCTCGATCGAAACTGATACATCCAGGAAACGCGGTTCGAACAACCGGATGGTGTCTTCGATAGCCTTTCGAAGCCCGACCATCTCGTTCGCGTCAGCGAGGTTGACCATCGCAACCTCCGGAATGCCGTATGTGAGGATCGACCGCTGCAACTCGGAGGATGCAGGAAGATCCAGCACCAATTTACGGGTATTCAACAGGGCCTCAAGATCGCGGCGTACCGCGGCCCGCAGCTCATTAAGACTATACCGATTTCCGCCGATCTCGTTCGTACTCTGAGGTTCGAGATCGATCAATCGGTCAAAGACTGAGGGCTGTAAACTCCCGCCATCACTCGGTCGTGCCATAGACTAAAAGAACCGCTCCAAACATACCTTCCGGGCGGAGAGCAATTCTTTTTTGCAAGAACTGCTTTCCGCCCGAAATGATCCGGAATGAGGTTATGCAGAGACTATGCGCTTGCTGCGATATCCCACGATACCAGTCCTTTCGAAGCTCCGATCAAACCATTGTCTGCCTGTTCGAAGTACTCCCATTCGGTCTTCTGTCCACCGAAGCCCCAGCTCTCATGGCCCTTCATATCGCTACCTTTTTGGGTGCTGTACATGCTCACGAATGCGTGATCGACCACCTGAGTTTTGTATGCCTTGACACCGGCTCCGTCGCCCGGCTGCTGTTTGACAAAATGAACGGTGATCTTGTCATAGTGAGTGTTTTGGCAGATCGCATTGATCAGATAGTTCGAATGGCACCCTTCCTCTGAGCTAACCGAGAACTCGCTTACTGTTGCCCGGCCGGTCGCCTGTCCGGATCCCGATGCGTCGCGGGGAATGTGCACGTTCTGCCCGAACGAAGACGCCTCGATCCAACCCTCATAACCCTTCACTTTACATTCGCCTACTAATGCAGGACCTTCGATCTTGATGAATATATCTGTTGCCATTTCGTTTTCTCTTTCTCCTTAAGATTTTCAACCTTTACCTGATCCGGACTATCCGGGAGGAGGCTTTCTCCTCCAAGATCGTCCGTGGTCAGTCAATAGACGCCTCGGTGCTTATCTTTTGCCTAAGCTGGATAAGCATCGAATTCAATTATTTCGCCGGTGCGGGAAGGTCCGCAACGAGTCTGAGCGAAACGGAAAGTTCGTCAAGCTGGAAGTGCGGACGAAGGAACGCAACCGCTCGATAGCATCCAGGCTTGCCAGGTATCTCGGCAACATCGACGCGGGCTTCCCGGAGCGGGCGGCTGGCCTTTGCCTTCTGACTGCCTACGTCGTTATCAAGAACGTAATTCGTTATCCAGCGATTGAGAAACATCTGGGCCTCTTCGCGGGACATGAAACTGCCGACCTTGTCGCGCATCATCGACTTCAGATAATGAGCAAAGCGGGAGACGGCAAACATATACTGAAGCTGGGTCGACAGTCGAGCGTTTGCGTTGGCAGCGTCGGTGTCATACTTCTTCGCTTTGTTAGCCGATTGTGTTCCAAAAAAGGCGGCATAGTCGGTTCCCTTGCAATGGATCAGCGGGATAAATCCATTGTCCGAGAATTCCTTCTCTCGACGGTCGGTGATCGCGACTTCCGTCGGACACTTCATCGCGACCTCTCCCTCATCAGTGGAGAAGGTATGGGTTGGCAGACTGTCAACCATTCCTCCGCCCTCGACACCGCGGATCGCCACGCACCATCCGTACATAGCAAAGGCTTCGGTGAGGCGTGTGCCAAGCGAGTAAGCTGCATTGGTCCACAGGTACTTCTTGTGGTCGGTACCGTCGACGTCTTCCTCAAACCTAAAGGTCTCGGTCGGACGAGTGGCGGCTCCGTAAGGTTCGCGACCGAGCGTTCGCGGAAGCGTCAAACCAACGTAGCGTGAATCTTCCGAGTCACGGAAGCTTCTCCATTTCGCGTATTCCGTACGATCGAAGATCTTCGAAACATCGCGAACCTCGGTCATATCAGAATACGAATCCCAACCGAACAGGTCGGGTGCCGCAGCGCTCAAGAATGGAGCGTGGGCGGCGGCGGCGACTTGAGACATCTTCTCAAGCAAGGACATATCCTGCGGATGATTACCGAATTCATAGTCACCGATCAAGGCTCCGTACGGCGCTCCGCCGAACGTACCGTATTCTTCTTCGTAAACCTTCTTGAAGGTCGCCGACTGGTCGAACTCGATGGCTTTTTCAAGATCTTTCAACAGATCCTTTTTATTAACGTTCATGACGCGAATCTTAAGCATTGAGCTTGTTTCGCTGTTCATGACCAGTTGATTCAGGCCTCTCCACGAGCCTTCCAGCTTTTGGAAGTCCTCGTGATGCATGATCTCGTTGAGCTGAACCGAAAGCAGCCTATCGATCTCTGCAATTCGCGAATTGATCGCCAGGTCCATGTTCTTCGACACTGTCAGTTCGCCTGCCATGACCTGGCTAACGAACTCGCCGATCATATCCTTAGCGCGTTCTTTCTGATGGTCATCACGGGCCATCTTGCCGTCGGCCAGGATCTTATCCAGCAGGCTGACTTCGGTGGTTTCCTCCGCAGTTTGGACTGCGGCTTCTTGGGCTTTTTTCTCAGCCATATAACTAATCCTCCTTAGCCTCAAGGCCCAGCTGCGAGCTGAGTTCCTTCTGCTTATCCTGATCTGCCATGAGATCGTTCAAAATACCTTCGAGTTTCTCGTTTCCGTCCATCTTCGACAGTAGGTCGGAAAGCTTTTCTCGCGCTTCGACCAACTTTCGGAGCGGTTCGACCTGCTGAACGACATTGTCGGGTTCGAAATCGTCCATCTTGTTGAACTTAAGTTCAACGCCAACTTTGCTGCCGTCGTCTTGAAGGCGATTGTCCACGTTATAGGCCAGCCGCGGCTTCATTCCCGAGAGCACCTGGTCAAAGTTGTCGCGATCGACCTCGACGAACTTTCGATTCTTCAGAGCGGGAAGTGCCTCTTCCGGTTTGCCCGAATAATCGCCGAGAACTCCAACGACGAACGGGAGTTCTTTCATCTCTATCGCCCCGCCGGTTTCCACATCATATGTGATCTGCACCCTAGGCGGGCGGATGCGAGATATCTTCTGTTGAACGCTTTCTCTTTTCGGCATCTACTTTCTCCTTTCTGTCTATTATTATGAAATCGAAATCTCAGAGCGATCTGATCCTTGTTAACCGAAGCCTTCGCCACTATCTGACCCGACACCCAATGTTTCGCGTAACTGAAACAAAACGGAAGGGTCTTTGATAACATCCTGAAGCCAACTGTCGAGTGGCATCTCCCCCCACCTAACTGCACGCTGAACCAAATAAGATACCGGACTGTGGGGCTCGGTTCTTTTGAAATAATCCGCAATTTCGCTAAGACGTTTTAGGGCATCCCGCCGATTGTTGATAGCTCCCGACGAGGATCCGGATTTGCCTCCGCCGCCCTCGGACCCTTCGGTAGTTTCCCCGTCTTCCGACACCTCATCGAGGATCTCGTCGGGTTCCTCGATACGCTTGTCGGCGAGGAGCAATCGAACATAGTTATGTACCTCATCCAGCGACTTCCTAAACGCGGTCAGACCCGGAGCCTGATTACGGTCGTATTTTTCTTCAATTACCCGGTTGAGATCTGTTAAGGCAGCAAAACACTCATCGATCGTGAAGCTAACTTTTTCGACGGCGATCCTTCGTGTCTGAGCGATCTCCTTTCTCCAAAGGTCGCTGGTAACCCGGTGCTCGCGTTCCGCTTGCTCTTTTAAGGCGTTGACGCGTTCTTTGGCGGATGAGTCGAGACTCTCAAGGTTCTCCGGGATGTCAAACCTTTTGGAGTCCTCCAGGTCGGCAAAACTATATGCTGCCACACCCGTGATCGGTGCACTTTTTAGGGCGAGTCCGACCTGGATGTCGGTCCATGATATTGCGTTAGCCCGACTCTCCATATCTCCCTCGTCAATCTCGGGAAAGAGGTTGTCCCAGAATTTTTCCTGGAGACCCGCAAGTATCTTGAGCCCGTCACGCAACCCCGCGAACCCATGCAGCTTAACCAAGGCCTCGCATGTCCACGCGGCGACCTGAAGATCTTTGGATTTGGTTGTGAGGGTATCGATCCCGAGATTGAGTACCTTAGGAAAATCGGCGACTTTGAGTTCGGTCTGCCACTCGCCCTGCTCCAGCTTTTCGTCAGCTCGGCGGGCTTCGCGCATCTCGTCGTAGATTCCTGAATACCTAACATCGCTGCCGACCGGACTCTCTTCCGAAATCGGCTGCAAAATGAGGTCAAGGTCAACCACGGGCGGATTTTGGAGTTCTTCACTCATCAAAACGCACTCCTGTATATCTAAGTTCTGCGGTTAAAGGGCGTCAAGTTTTCGGGAACGCGCACATTCTATCCGAAAACGTAAAAAAAAGCACACCAAAATTGTTTTCTACTCGCTTCGATCGAACGAGATAGTTTTAACATCCAAGAGCGGCGTATCTGTGCCGCTCGCCCAGTAGAGACGCGAGCCTTCGCCGACGAGTACGTCGTCGCCAACTTCGCGCCAATCTACTGACCGTCCAAGCCGGATCCGGTCATCGCCATTCTTCCAGGTATTAACGTACAGCGACGGCAAAAACATCTCGCCGTTAGTTCCATCTGTCAATTCGATCTTGACCTGAGGCCAATAAATATCTCGGAGAGATTTCCTCTCCAAGAACTCAATCGAGTCGACTTGCTCGAATGGGATCCAGATATAGGTGTCTTTAACGAATGCCTCAAAGACACACATCGTTAGATCGTTGTAGTCGCGGAAGTCTTCGAACTTCTCGCCGTTTATCGTCACGGGAAACGCCGGACGATCTTCTTCAACCTTGTCGAGCAACTCGCGAGCGGAGGCGGTTTCGCCCTGTCGAACAAGATCGATCGCCTGAAGGAGTTCTTCAACGTAGCCCGGAACGTCAGCCAGAAATTCGGGTCGAGTGCTATGCTCCATCAAGTTGACACGCGCCTTTTCGCTTTGAAGGTTCTGGCGAAACATCAGCGTGCCGAGGGCCGCCTTCGTGTCTTGATGGCCGATCGCGTCAAGTTGTTTATCCGCCCGTTCCCAATCGCCGGAAAAGCAAGAGAGTTCGAATAGGAACGTACGTGTCGCAACATCGGTCGGCTTCTTCTTGACCGATTCGATCGCGGCAGCGATCGCTCCACCGAGGTCGCTTTCATCTAGCTTAAGTTTTGCGGCTTCCATAATGTTCTCACTTAACAACGGTCTGCGGAGCTTTCAGATTTCTGAATAGACTCTTATCGAACGGATCTCCGCCGCTCGGTTTGATCGTGGCTGACAACGACTTGCCGCCAACTGAATAGGTCAATGAGTATTCGCCGCCGGCGCCTTTCTGCGGGTTGCCGGCATCGACAAATCGGAACAGGCCCCAGTTGCCTGGGAACGTTAGCGGACCCGAGGATGCTGTCGAGCTTGAAGCTGGAGCGGCGGTGTTCGAGTTGCTCGCTGCCGCAGGAGCCGCGTCGGAAACCTGTCGCACAATAACGCCGGTCTCTGCCGATCCGCTCGCGGGGAACGTGCCCTTGATCGATCCTGTACCTTCGGATGTCACTTTCTGGCCGTCAATGTTCACCTCGATCAACGTGCCTGCGCCAGGCTTAATGCTGAACTCGTACTCGAATTTCGGCGTGGCGTTGGTTCCAAAGAGTGCTTTCTGTAGCGAAAGGGCACTGTTTACGTAAGCCACAAACTCATCGTTGAACTGTACAGGGGCTCCCTCCTTAACCTTGACCTTGCCATCCGCTTCCTCGAAGAACGTGGCAAGCTTTTCTTTGTAGAAGACGGTGAACTTACCGTCGTTCGGGTTCAGGAACGCAGTGAGTTTTGCAAGGTCCGCTTCCGAGGCACCATCCTCGAACGGGAATCCCTTAGCGACGTCGTTGGCAGCCGGCAGGATCTCCTGCGTCCAAGATCTTCCGACCTGATCCTTTACACCCGCACCAAGCAATGCCTTAAGGTTGTCGATCGGCTGCAGCAGGAATGCGGCAACTTCCTGACCCGGGGTCGTTTCGTTGAACGGTGCAAGCAACTGGGTGATCGCCGTCTCACGCGGGCGGAGTTTCAGCGGATCACCGTCTTTTGCCATTTCGGCACCGGCGTCCTTGAGCTTGGCGTCGGAAAGGCCGGCAACGCTCTTGTGGACATTGCCGAGCTGCGTTCGATAGGTTTCGATCGGAGACTTATCGCCCTCACCAATAAAGGTCACCAAGGCTCGGAAGTCTTTCTCGGGCTGAGTTTCAGGGGCCGAAGCGGCCTTTTTCGCGAACAGTTTGCTCTTGATCCAATCAAACCAGCCCTGCTCATCTTGCGCCGAAAGGTGCGTATTTCTCTTGATCTCTTCGACAAGCGCCTTGATAGGCGAATTTGCAGACGAGAACGAGAGCAGAGCGGTCGCCGCCTCATCTTTATTCTTATACGGTCTGATCTTTGTGTTTTTAACGAAGGCCCGCCAATGATCGGCGTAATCGCGATAATAACGCTCTTGTATGTCGTTGGCATCGGTCGCGCTTGCGACCGCCGACCGACCCTGCTCACCCATCACCCAGTCGTCCTCACTGAGCTTCACGCTCGCTTCGAGGATCGCTATCTGCATCTTCTCGTAGCCGGGCCGCGTATAGGCCGACGGCACTGAGTAATTACTTTCGATGAAGGTCGCGTCGGCGCCCTTATCCGTGAGCATTCTTTCGGCTGTCGTTTTGCCGACTGTCTCGTCGATCTCCTTTGAGATCTCCGTAACTTTACGGCTCAGGTATCGATATTTGGCCGGGAAAGCTTGGAGCTTCTTTCTCGCGTCGTCGACAAGCTTTCCGTTCAAATTTATTCGCGGAAACTGGACATCCGCCTCGTCGCGATCAACTTGCTTAGACCAGAACTCAAGCTGTTGCTGAGCGATGAGTTTCATATCTGCCGGAACTTTCGAATCCGCCGCCCAGAGGTCTGCCAGAGCAGTCGAAAGATGGCTTGACTCGGCTCGGGTTTTGTATTCGCCCGAGAGCATCAGATACGCCTTGAGAAGGTCATAATTGCGGCTCAGGACCTGCTCTTCCTTCTCGGTAAGCTGGGCCGGATTTGCCACAGGGGTGCTGTCCGCAAATTTTCGAAGCTCAGTTTCAAGCTTCGCGACCATCGGCTTTTTGTATCGCTGTTCAACGACCGCAAAGTACATCGGAAGCAGCGAGCGCTTGTAGATTGCGTTGCCGGAGTACATGCCGAAACGCATATAGATCGGCGGGCCCTCGCGATCATACTCGTCCAATCTTGCGAGAAGCTGGCGCATCTCTTCGGTCGTATTGATCTCGCGCTTTGCCTCAACGTCATTCTTCTCAAGCGGGTTGCGTCCGCCGTCGGCCTTTACGATCGTCAGCATGCGGTCGCCGACCTCTTGAGCCTGTCCCAACATCTGATTGTTGGTGACAAGCGACGCCGCCGACAGGCCTAAAAGAACCACGACGACGAGTACAGAGAGCAAAGTAAGGAACCAGCCAAAGATCGGAGCGTTCTGCCGTTGAGCGATGAATGTGGTGACCAGGTCTTTGTCCCGAAGCACAACATCCTTGAAAAGCCGTTCTGTAAAGAAGCCGCTGTTCACAGTCCGGTTGCCGTTTTCTCCACTCTTCGTTGCGGGTGTCGCAGTGAAATAGAAGCCACGCAGGAACGGATTTTCACTGAACGGATTCGGGCGGAAAAGTGCGCTGACGAATGCGCCGAACTTGCGTCTGCCCGTTCCGAAGTGAAGCGGGAAGTTAAAGATCTTCAGTTGACGCACCGGTGGAAACGGGGCCGAAAGGCGGGCGATGCGTCGCTTCATCAACGATTCGTGCAGGATCGCATATTCGTTGTCGAAAAGTGTCTGAGCATTTTCGCTCTTTTCGATCGGGATGGTGGAACCCCAAACGAGCGATTTGTCCTCAGCTTTCGACGCCGAGAACGAATCCCTAAAGCCTTCAATTGCGTCCGCGTGCGTAAACACGAGATAAACCGGAAATCGCACCTTGAGCCGCTGCATTACCTCATCCAAACGCGCACGCTGAACTTTTGCGAGTTCCTCGATCTCACGCTCATCCGCCTTGAGTACGCGGTCGGCGTCGACGACAAGGATCACGCCATCAAGCGGACGGTTAGACCGATATTTCTTGACGGTTTCGAGAAGTGACGACCATTCGTCGGCGTCCAGCCCTTCGGTCTGAAAGCGGCCGGCGGAGTCGATAAAGACGGCCTCACTTGTTACTCGCCAATCGACGTTCGGAGTTGGTCGAACAAAATTCTGCTCGGCCGCTCTTTGGCTGGGAAGGTTCTGAAAATTGAGGTTCGAGCTTATTACCAGTGAACTTTTCCCGGCGCTAGGTGCTCCGGCGACGAGATACCACGGAAGGCCATAGATCGCATCTCGCCCACCCGTTCCAAGATTTGAGGACTTCAGGAATTGAACTGCCTCTTCTGCACCGGTCGAGATATTACCGTAACTGCCCGCCGGAGCAGGCATATTTGCCGCGCCGGACGAACTCGGTCCTGCCGCGTCACCGTCAACGGCGGCCGCCTCCGCCGCCTTTGCTGCTTTTTTCTTCTTCCGCCGAGACATTATGAAGCCGAAGAGCAACACGAATGGCAGCGTTATTAGAATGAACGCGACCACGATGATCATTCGCTGTCCGGTCGTAATGCGAGGGTACGGAAAGAATAGGCCCGCCATAGCTACTATTCCGTAGATCGAACACACTCCTCCGATCCCAAGGAGCGTTTTCAGTTTGCTAGTCGGCAGTTGCATCTTGTCCGTCAGTAAGGCGTGCCCAAGCGTGGTCTACACTCGAAGCTTTTCGATAGTTTCCTGCAAGGATTGCGACGACACCAGGAACATCACAAAGTAAACGATAAAACCAAATCCTATGAATGCCAGGGCTCCGACCTTAGCCCAGATGGGCATCCCTTTCTTTTCCGGCGGCTTAGGCTGGTCGTTCGCGAGCCAGTTGGGTGAAAGCTCCACCGATTTTATCTTGCCAACTTTGACGAGCTGATTCGCCGTGTTTTGCATAGTGGCGAGCAACTTCTCCTGCTCATAAACCGCATATCGGCCCTTGAAACCTAGCAGCATGCAATAGTAATAGATCTCGACTGCGTCTTGCGTCACCTCGATCTGAGGGAGCATTGATTCGAGTTTGTCGAAAAATTTGTTTCCGGCAAGCTGCTCTCCGAAAAACTTAAGCTGCAGCGGATTCTTCTCCCATTCGTGCTTGAGCGGGAAGTTGGCTGTGAGGACGGCCTCATCCACGAAGGCCGCGAGTCCGAACTTCGATACCGAGACGATCTTGTGATTGAATCGATAACGCTCCGCCCTACGGTCGAAATCGTCGAACATTGCTTCAACCTTCGGACGCAGTTCCGGCGACGGAGTCACGATTCCGGCTTTAACTCGAAGAACGAGATCAAAGATCGGTCCAGCGAACGTTATCAGGTCGTTTTTTGCAGCTACCTCGCTCATTTAGTTAAGGCTTTACAGCGTAAAGTTCGAGTTTTTCGTCAGGCACGTCGCTCGGGACATAAACCGAGATCACCTTAGATCCGGCAATACCGCTCCAGTAGGGGCCAATGTTGTCGAGCTGGAAATACTTAAATCCGACGCGTGTCGGGATCGGAGCCGGCGGAGGACTCGCGAGCGTGAGGACCACACCGGGAAGTGCCGAGCCGATCACGGAGTCGATAACATCCCGCGACGCTATCTTTACTACGCGCGGAACGCCTTCGATAAGTTTCGCTTCGGGCATTTGCGCTCGAACGGCCAGGAAGAAAGTGGCCTCTTTGATAAGGCGTTCGTCGTCGATACGGCCAACATATAGCGTATCTCGTGTCTTTTCCAGCGGGATCGCGACGCAGCGGCTCGGGATAACCGTCTCGAGCAGATCTCTCAACTGACCTGCGAGGTTGCTGAAAGTGAAATGAAGGTCGTCATGATCGTATTTAACGATGTCCTTCGGATGCATCTCGATCGAGAATGTCATTAACTGCCCGATCAGGCGGACGAATTCTTCATACAAACGCTCGGGATGCAGCACCGGCGAGCGGAAGTAATGAGACATTATCGGGATCGAATTATTGATCGTATGGAGTAGCCAAAATACTGCGACTTCGGACGTCGTGAAGTCAGCCAGTGACGCGTTGCTCTGGCGACGCTGTTCGGAAAGGCTGGCTCCCTTAGTGATCAGGATCTCGACGATCTGCCGCAACATTGCCGTTAACCAGTCGTTAGCGGAAATCTTGAGGATCGGCGGAATGTAATCCTCCGCGACTTTGAGTTGCCCGGTCGGCGTACGCTGAAGTTCGGCGATCTTCATCGAGGTAAATCCGTCGCGCAACTCGTCGTCAAAGATTATTCTCAAGTTGCTCTTCGCATACGCGACCGCCTGCTCGTTGGAGCCCGTTGTCTCGTCCTTTACTTGACGGCCTTCTTGTAAATATCTAATGTTTGCGTTCGTGCCGGCACCGCTGCCTTGAAAATTGGCCTCCCCGATCTTCTTGGCAGGAATCGCGAGATGAACGCCAAGGCGCTCAGCATCTACACGAAAGTGATTTCCAATGGGCCTCATCTCGGGAGCGGTCTCAGCGTCAGGAACGTTGATAAAAAGTCCGTCCGGGAGGACTCCGCGGCAAGTAGTCACCTGAAAGTTCCCATTTGCGATCGCCTCAGCGCTGAAGCGAAGCTCGATAATGCCGTACTCGTGCTGCATTATCGACCGAACCCGCGAGTTCAGCAGTTCTTCGTGATAATTGTCAGACTGCTGAAAGTGGTGCGGCGTCAGGAGCATTCCCTCGTTCCAGACGATCTTTCGGTATTTACTCATATAGGGTCAGACGACAATAGTAGACCGACTTTTAAAATTAGTAAACGTGCCGGCCAAATTCGTTCAAATCAAACGAACTGCCTAAAAACAAGACGCGAGGAACCGGTGAGAAATGGCTCTCGACACCGTACAAAAAGCCTTACACGTCTAACACATCAATATTGACGCCAAAGTCTTTCGGATTTTGCGCAATCGTACCGATCGCAAGAAAAGTCAATGCGCGGTCAAATTCCGCCGCCGTTATCTTCTGCCTTTTCTCAAGAAACCAGATCGTTCGAATCGTGCGAGAGCTCTCACTTACCTCGTTTGCAAGATTTTGGAGCATATTCCGCAGCTTCATCGTGTCGCCAGCGGCTCCCTGCTCATAGGCCGCGACCATCAGCATGCAGTCGTCGGCAAGTTCACTACCGATCTGGATATTCAATTTGCCGAATATCGGGGCCATCGTTTTTGCGGTCGCCAGGACGTCGCCCCGAGAACTGCCAAGTTTTGTGACGGCCGCAACCGCCAATAGCTGAGGCTGAAGGTTGTTCTCGGACGCCAGTGCCTTTAATTGTGCCCCATTCTGCTTGGCGGATTTCAAATTATCCGCGATCGCCGCCGAGCCGCTGACCTGTTTGATCTTTGAGCCGAGCCGCTTAGCCTGTTCGGTAGTCAGAAAGATCTTAGGATCATTTTGTGCGATCTTCCTCAGAAAACTTGCACCATTCACCTCAACCTTAGCGGTCTCCGAAAGATTTGCCGGCGTCGCTGTCGGGAGGCTTGACGAGCCGGGGTTAGAGGTTGGTGTCGCCGGTGCCGGCGTCTTCTCCGGATCCTTGTCGTTCGCCGGAGGACCATCGTCTACTCCGGGATCGTCATCGTTGTTAGTCGCCACGACGACGGTCGGAGTCCGGGCGAGGACAAGATAGGCTACTCCACCTGCAACCGATACCAAAACGAGGGCGAGAACGGGAATCGCCAGGACGAAGCCGATCGGAACGGAGCGGCTCGTAACTGGAGCAGTGGCGACCGGATTAGGCCTCGATACTTCTGCGGCCGGGGTCGGTTCCACGGCCTCAATTCGCGGTTCGGTGATCTCTATACGAACTTGAAGGCCGCCGAGGCTGACCACGCTGCCGTCAAAGATCGGGACCGGTTCGAATACCGGCGATCCATTTACCTCGGTACCATTACTTGAGCCGGTATCGACGATCTCCCAGCGCCCAGCGAATAGCTCGATCTGGACATGAGTGCGCGAGAGACGCGGATCTGCAATAGCCAGATCGCAGTCGGGTTGGCGGCCAATGACGAACTTAGATCCGTCAACGCGCACACGGCGGCTAGCTCCATCAGGGCCGGTGAAATTTAGCCAAAGTTCAGGCATCCCGCTTCTAAAAACTCCGGGCCGTCAGCAGTTCCAACTCGGAACACTATTTCGAATAGGTTGACAAGGGTTGAAGCTTAAGTCCGAAATCCTGCGGAAATTCGCCAATAATAGCAGCCGCGAAGAATTTCGGAACATATTTAAAATTCTCTGATTGAAACTGTTTCGACAGTTTGTCGCCAGTGGCGATCAATGTCCAAAAATCTCTCGGAAGTCCACCGTCAGACTCGAGGGCTTTCACAAGGTTCGAACTCAATCCGCCCTCGCCGCTGTTATAGCTGCCGATCGCAAGAGGCACGCTTGCCGGACCGGTTCCATAACGGCCGAGAAGCGATTTCATATACGATGCCGCGGCACGGGCGGACGCCTCCGGTTCACATCGCTGATCAGGATTCGCGGGCGATGCACCGGCTCTCGTCTCCAGGCCATGGGCCTTTCCAGTGGCCTGCGTAAACTGGAACATCCCGAGCGGCCCCGTTGGACTCTGAAGGCATATGCAATGCTCAGATTCGATCATCGCGAGATATAAACCTATTCGCGGATCAGTACCTTTTTCATTAAAGGCTTTTACGATGAAGGGTGCGTTCTTGCTCGCACGCTCATATGTCGCCTGCAGATTGTCCGCGAATCCGCACGTTCCCGTCCTTTTCGCAACGTTCGCGCGTTTCGCATAGCCATCCGCGAAACCCTTGATCTTATCGAGGGCCGCCGCCGGCACCTCATCGCTGCTAAGGTTCCCGATCACCTGGGCCATCTTCCTTGCTCGATCGCCTAAGTATGCACGTTTCTCGCTGTCGGAAAGATCCAGGTATTTCTTTCCTGCGGGCATTACGTATCCCGTCGGCTGCGATTTGGGATCGGTAGTGTTCGGCAGCGGAGTTTCGTTAGTCGTCGAAGCTATCGAGTTGGTACCGGGCGTCGGCGTCACTTTGTCGTCCTTGTCCTTGTCCTTATCTTTGCCTTTCGGATTGGTTACAACGGGATCCTCGTCAATGTCGTCGGCGACCTCCACCTCAGTTCTGGCAAGGACTCGATAGGCGACGAATACTCCGGCGAGGGCTATCACAACAAATGCGAGTCCCACCAAGCTGATCGCAATGATACTGATATGAGAGGCTCCCGATCCTGATACCTCAACATTCGCGGCCGAGGCATCGTGTCCCGCCGCCACCGCTGACGCTTGTTGAACAGGCGCGGCTTCCTGCGCGGGGTCTCGAAAATAAACTTTCAGGATCGTTTCATTACCGATCTTGATCGTGTCACCGCCGCGGAGAGGTGTGCCGGCAGGGGCCGTCGGGGTGCCGTTCACAAATGTTCCGTTGGCCGAATTCTCGTCAACGATCCAGACCCTATCGCCGTCGCGGTACACCGTCGCATGAAGACGCGACAGGGAATTATCGTCGAACCGATGCGCGGCATCGCTGCCGCGGCCGAACGAGGTCCTTTCGCGATCGATCGGGATCTCTTGCGAACCATCGGGAGTCGGGTATGTGAGGACGACCTCGATCATCGTGTAGCAAACGTAGCAGGAAAAACTACAGAGCCAGTTTATACAATTCGGCGATGGGGCGATCCTTCAAACCGAACTTTTGCGGATTTTCGATAACTATCCCGGCGGCGAAAAATCGAACGATCTTGTCGCGTTCTTCCGGCGTCTTTACGACATTCCAAACATCAGCCCGATTCGCGGGGAGCGTCGCTTTCCAGGTGCCGGCATCCGCTGACGATTTGCCAAAAGCCGCGGCCGCGTAAATCGCATCCCCCTCAAATACGCCAAGCAGGACCGCTTTCATATACAGCGCCGCCGCTTTCGAGGCACATTCCTGCTTGGGATCGGACAAGGTTTCGGTTCCGCACTGTCCGTTGTAGGAGTTTAATGTGACGAACTCTGCCGTCATCCGGAATATCCCTTCGTCGGAGCCCTGCTTTGCCGCATTGAATCTGCTGCGGCTCATCGCGAGATAGTATCCGAAAGGTGCCGGAAGGTTCTGTTCTCGGACGAACGCAATGTTGATAACGTCGCGGAATTGGGCGGCCCGGTCGAAGTTTCCGTCCTGTGCAAACTCAGCCGCTCGTTTTTGAACTTCTTCAAGGAACTGTTTGTTGGAAAGATTATAGGCCGCATTGGGCGAAACTTTCTTGGCAAGTTGTCCGGACAATTGTTGAACTTCGACAAGCGAAACCTTCTTGCCGGTTACGGTCGGTGCTGTGTTCGAGTTGTTCGTCGCGACTGCCGTGTTAGACGGAGGCTCGACCTTGCGGGTTTCGAAAGCCAGAGCGACAGGGGCAGGTTCGAAGATCCGTTCGCCGTACTTATCAACGAGAACAATGCCCAGAACGTGGTCAAACCCATCAGCCAGGTCTGGGTGATCTTTCGGGTCTATTGTAGCTTCGAAAGGCTCCGTGTTGGCGGAGGCAAATTCGGCCCCGTCGATAGTAAATATCGCTTTTGCGACGCATCCGGCATTATCGGCTTCGACCTCGATATCGGTTTCTTGCGTGATCGTGTCGCCGGGTTCCGGGCTGATGATCTTTGCAGTTGCGGAGCAGGAACTGCCGCTTGTCATATACATCGCGCCGCCGCCGATCGCCATTGCCAGAACAAGTGCTCCGCCGGCACCAGCCAGCATTACACGATTCTTCTTCTTTTCTTCGGGTGTCGCTTCGGGAGCCGGGGCGGCGTCGGGCTCGTCGCCGGACCCATCGCTCTCTTCCTGCTGATCCTCTTGCTTTATCGTGAAAACGACTACGCTTGAACTTCCCAGGATGGCGTAATCACCGTTCTGCAGTTGATGTTCGCCTTTGAGCGGAACTCCATTCAGCTTGGTCCCGTTCGAGCTGCCCAAGTCTACGATGTAGAAGCCATCTTCCCGCTGTTCAATATAGGCGTGATTTCGGGAGATCTTTTCGTCTGCGGCAAATGAGACAGTATTATCGGGCGTGCGGCCGATCGTGATCCTGCCATTCACGGGATATTCCTTCTCGCCTGCCGATACTATTCCTTCCTGCATGTTCCTAAATCACGACTAGCCGCGGATATCCGCACTTCCCTCAGCATTTGACGTTCGAAGGTTACACTTTTGCCATCAGAACGTGGTTTCGCCGCCTTGGGGCGCCAGGAACAAATAGTAGATAACACCGAGGAAGACCGCGATAAACGCGACCATAGCGAGAAGTCCCAGTAGGATCATAACGATCCGAGCGCCCGAACTTCGCTCCTTTATTACGGGTTTTGCAACAACGGGTGCGGGTGGTTCCGCGAGTTGTTCGCTAAGATCGGGTTGAGGCCCGATGTCCGGTCCCGTCGCAACCGCCGGAGCGGCCGCTGGGCCTGCTGACGCGGGCGATACATCCGTCGGCGGCGGAGTTTCGAATGCGATCTTGTCCAGATAGCCCTCTGGCAGGTAGCCGCTGGTTTGCTGATACTTCGGCTCAGGCATTTGCCATCCAGCACCGGGTGACGGAACAGCCGAATTCGCCGGATTGGGCGGCGTCGTGTCAGCTTCCGAGATCGGAAGCTCATTGCTTCGCTCGTCTTCGTTCATGGCATTTCACTCCATCTTCTCGGGGATATGGACCTACTTCTGCAGTTCGAGTACGTCTGACCGCGTTATTATACCTGTAATCCGTTTAAAGTCTTCTATCAAAACGGCTGGCGATTTTTGCAGCTTCTTTTTGATCTCATTAAGGTTCGAATCGACCTCAAGAACCGGGAAGCTTTCGTCCATTACATCCGACACCGGCGATTCAATAAGATCGCGATCCTGAAGCAATTTCGTCAAAACCCGGCTCTCGCGAAGGCTGCCGACCGAGTGATCATCCTCGAGCACCGGCATCTGTGTGATACCACTCTCGCTCATTTTCTGGAGCGCAACTGCAACGGTGTCGGTCGGGGATACGAAGATCAGATCGGCCGGAGCGCCGCCGTTCTTTGTCTCGACGATCAGGTTAGCCGTGATCCGTTGCGGTTCGAGCAGGAGTTTTTCCTTCATCCACTCATCCGAGTGGAATTTGGTCAGATAATGCTCTCCGGTGTCGCAAACTATAAACACGACGAGACTGTTTTCATCGAGCTCTTTCGCGACCTTCAACGCGGCCGCAAATATCGTCCCGCTTGATCCGCCGCAGAATATACCTTCTCTACGCGAGAGCTGCCGTGCCATTTCGAACGATTCTCGGTCGGTGATATTGATGATCTCGTCGACTACGCTCAGGTCGGCGTTTACGGTCGGCAATGCCTGCCCGATACCTTCGACAAGGTATGGCGTCGGTTCGGGAACGTGGCCGGAATCCTTATAGGTCTTGAATATCGATCCGTACGGATCGGCGCCAACGATGCGGATGTCCGGGTTCATTTCCTTTAAATAACGGCTCGTTCCGCTGATCGTTCCCCCGGTTCCGATGCTGGAAACGAAATGCGTGATCTTGCCCTCGGTATCGTTCCAGATCTCAGGGCCGGTCGTCCGATAGTGGGCCGCCGGATTCGCGGGATGACTGTATTGATCGGGATAGAATGAACCTGGAGTCTCGCTCGCGATACGTTTTGCGGTCTGGACGTAGTGATCCGGAGTACCCGGCTTTGCAGCAGCCGGGCAGACTACGATATCGGCACCCAGAGCTTTTAGATAGCGGTTCTTTTCGACCGAAACCTTATCCGTAAGCACGAAAACACACTTGTATCCGCGAACTGCCGCTACGAGAGCTAAACCGATACCCGTATTACCGCTCGTCGCTTCTACGATCGTTCCGCCTTTCTTCAGTATCCCTTCCTTCTCGGCCCAATCGATCATCGAGATGCCGATACGGTCTTTTACCGAATAGCCAGGATTAAGGTTCTCCATCTTCGCGTAGATCGGAGCCTTGATCTTGTGCTGTTTGGTAATGTTGTTAATACGGACGAGCGGCGTATTGCCGATCAGTTCAAGGACGCTGTTGTAGAATTTCATGTGACCGAGTATCCGAATGTGGGCAGAAATCTTATAGGGTAATAACGTTAAGTTTAGTTTAAATCTGCCGAAAGCTGAAACGGATCAGCCCATCCGGCCGTACTTGTCAATGAAAATGAAACAAACTTTTTCACGCCTTCTCTTAACATTTCTCTTTGTCCATATAGCTTTCGCCGTCGGATTCTCGCAAGCTCCCGTTCCGGCCGCCGAATTCCCAAAGGTTCGACAGGAAACGTTTGACAAGGTTTGGAACACGATCAACGAAAAGCACTACGACCCGACATTTGGCGGAGTCGACTGGATCTACATTCGTGAACTTTATCTGCCAAAGGCTAAAGCCGCTAAGTCGGATCAGGATTTTCATAACGTGCTTCGGCAGATGCTGGGCGAACTGAAGCTCTCGCACTTCAATATCTTCCCTCCGCCACCGGCGATCGGGACGGAGAATGATGCGAATGCCTCCGTCGGCGTTGAACTGAAGTGGATAGGCGATCACCCGATAGTGTTCCGGGTTGACGCAGGTTCGCCCGCGGCCGGCGCCGGGATCAAACCTGGATACGTGCTGAACAAGGTTGACGGCAAGCTGATTTCCGAGACCCTCAAGCCGATCCAGGAATCGCTAGCGAAACGTCAGGTGACCGAGATGATGCGTCGTGTCTATCTCGAACGCACCGCTGAGGCCGTCATTGGCGGCAAGCCGGATGCGAAGGTCGCCCTGGAATTTCTGGACGGCGAGGACAAGCCGGTCGCGGTCGAACTGTCGCGAGTGAAATATACAGGCGAGATGTCCCAAGCCTTGGGCAATTTTCCAAAGCAAAGAGTGATATTCGAATCTCGGCTGCTGCCTGAAAACATTGGCTATATACGTTTCAATATGTGGGTCATCCCGCAGGCGGCGAAGATCCGGGCGGCTATCCGTGAGTACGCGAGTGCCGACGGCATCATCATAGACCTTCGCGGAAATCCCGGCGGCGTCGGCGGAATGGCAGGCGGCGTCGCAGGATTGCTATCGGACAAGCAGATCTCTCTCGGCACGATGGCATCGCGATCCGGGTCGATGGCGCTGCTTGGTTATCCGCAGCCCGAACCCTTTATGAAGAAGATCGTGGTCCTTACCGATCACGGATCGGCGTCGACGAGCGAAATGTTTGCCGTCGGTATGCAGGAGAACCAGCGCGGAAAAGTGATCGGAGAAACGTCTGCCGGAGCGATCCTGCTCTCGGTATTCGATCCGCTGCCGACCGGGTATACGTTCCAATACGCGATATCCGACTATAAGTCGCCAAAGAACATTTTGATCGAAGGCCGGGGTGTGAAACCGGACCGGGAAGTCGTGTTAACGAGAGAATCCCTACTTGCCGGTCGAGACCTCCAACTCGACGCTGCCGTTACGGAGATAAGAAAAAATTAGACGATAACTATATGAAAAGAATTCTTGGCTCAACGTTCATTCTTGGCCTGCTGGTTGCAGCGGCTTTTGCTCAAAAGCCCGACTCGTCTGCGACGCCGGTTGTGAAGCCCGTTTCGAATACGGTCAAACTGCCCTCATCGAAGGACGTCGTCGACAAATATGTGAAAGCGATCGGCGGCCGCGATGCGTTGCTGAAGCATAAGTCGCGGTATCAAACCGGCACGATCGAGCTATCTCCGATGGGTATAAAAGGAACGGTCGAATCGTTCTCACGCTCGGACAACAGGTCGCTGACCAAGGTTTCGCTCGATGGGATAGGCGACATACTGGACGGATATGACGGCACCACCGCATGGACGTCGAACCCGGTTCAGGGCAATCGCGTAAAAGCCGGGACAGAACTCGAACAGTCGAAACGGCAAAGTAGCTTCGCCCGCGAAGTAAATATGGACAAGATCTACACGTCGCTGACAGTAAAAAACGTCGAGAAAGTCGGTGATCGAGATGCCTATGTAGTTGTAGCGTCAACCACCGGGCTGCCGGACGATATTCTGTACTTCGATACGGAGTCGGGCCTTATGTTGAGAAGTGACGGCATCGTGCTCGCACCCGAAGGCCAGCAAGCGACGACCACGTTTTATGAGGACTATCGTGAGGTGGACGGCATCAAGTCGGCTCACAAGATCCGGGCGAAGACGCCGGCGTTTGAGATCACTACGATCGTTAGCGAGATCAAGTACGACGTTGCGATAGAAGATTCGAAGTTCGTTCAGCCGAAATAGACTTGGCAAGTAAGGTAACCGCGATCAGGCCTCTCCGGAAGGGGAGGCCTTTTCTTCTTTGCCCATTAGGCTCGCGACTTGGAAAACGTAGTGAACGCCTGAGACAACTACTAGCAGGACAATTATGAAGTATGTCGAAGGAAGAAATATCGAATAACCCGTAACCGCCGCCAGCATTACCAGACTGATTCCGATCACCTGAACAAGCGTACTCATCTTTCCCCAAAACGAAGGCTTGAATCCGCGAAATCCGGTGATGATATTAATGGCCGCGGCGATCGT
>JBDSLC010000198.1:0-7875 GCA_039916585.1 Pyrinomonadaceae bacterium
GATGAATCAAAATTCCCGTACCCATATGACGCGGACACCTTGCAATTCACGTCAGCGGGCAGCAGCAACCCGATGCGCCCCGAAGCTGATCGGAATTTATACAGGCCTCCGCCTTCGAATGTGCCGACGTATTTAACGCTTCCGGACGTAGCGCTCGCATCAATTTGGCGATGGCTCACGTTCTGAAGTGAAATCGTTCCGCGGATAGTGCTGATCTTTAGCGGTTCGCCCGGACGGCTGCTCTTAAGATCGAACGCGACGATGTTCCCCGTCGTGGTCTCAAGTCCAATGTCGCCAGAAATGCTCTCAGCGAGAAGTTCGCCTTGCTCGGTCCTCGCGTAAAGTCCGCCAGAGATATTTCGCACGCTTACGTCACCCTCGATAAGTTTTACCGTCGCCTTGTACACCGAATCCACCGTTACCGTCGCACTCCTTCCACTGATTGCGAGACTTCCGCGAGACGGAATATCGATCTCGATCGAATCGCCGCTTAAACAATTAGCGAACGGGCCCGCTACCGGCGTCTCGCCTGTAGCACGTGCGAGCTGAACCCAGTTAGCTTTCCCCGTTTCCGGATTCTTCTCCAGCGACCGGAACTCGAACCGGCGGCCGTTGCGAACAAAGACTCGAACCTCATTTGCCGCCGAGCCGTTGATCTTTACGTCTCCTTCTGAGACGCATAGCTGGATCGCAACGTTTGGATCCGCGGCGATCGCTTTCTCCGACGTTACACCATCGTAGCGCGGGTAACGCGGCGGACGTGGCGGATCCGGCACCCAAACTTTAACGGCGGGGCCCGGCTTCGATGTAGGCGCCGGTTTTGGAGTCGGCGGCAAATCTTTCTGAGCCGTCGCAGCACCTGCCGCGAGACACAGAACGAGGCCAAGTTGTGAAAGTCGTTTCAACATTTCTGCCGTCAAATAGGTATAAAGTGGCTATTAATATTGCAGGCTAGCCATCATATCGCCGCGTCCCGATGACGCTTTGAGAAGGTCGATCTTGTCCTGATAGGTCGAGTACAAAACTTGCCGTGCCGCCTGATTTCGCGGATTTTTCTTAACAACCTCGCGCATCTTCTTGATCGAATCGTCCACCACAGCGATGTCCTTGGCATACGAAACCTGATTCGATGCGCTCATGCTCGCGTTCTGAGCCGTCACTGACTGCTCAAGATCGTTGATCGTCTTGATATAACTTTCTTCACCCGGAAGATATCGGGCACTCGCAGGAACGGCCTCAACTTCTTTAGGCCCGCGTTTCACATAATTTGCGTTGATGATCCGTCTAACTTCAGATTCAGAGAGCTTCGTCTCCGTGACGTCAGTCTTCTTGCCGCTGTCCACTGAAGCCGTTTCAAACCGAGTTGGTGCTAATGCCGTTGTCGGTCCCTGAACTGCCGGTGCCGGCTGCTGAATATTGTTCACTGCGACAGGCTCATTCGCAGTGCCCGGGTTCAAATTCCAAACCACTACTCCAAGTCCGACAACTATCAAAATTCCCGCTGCCCCCGCGAACGACGGACTCATTAAACTGGTCGAAATAAATGCACCTAACCGCTGCCAAACCGAAGCCCGGCTCTTCTCTTCCGCGATCGAATCATTGATGCGGGTCCAGAGACGCTGCGTCGGCACGAGGGTGTTGATCTCGCGGTCCAGAACGGAAAAGACCATCGAGCTTTCTTCCTCAGCCTGAGCAAGCATTAGCGTACAGGTATCGCAATCTGCGACGTGATCCGAGATTCTCAACGCTTCTTCCGGACGCGTTTCGCCGTCCAGAAAAGCCTGTATGGTTCCAATGTCTAAACAATTTCCGTTCATATCGTATCTCTCCCCACCTTGCCGTAGAATCTCGCGAATTCCGCTCTCGCCCTCGCGACGTATGTCCCGATGCTCGTTTCGTTCAGCTCAAGGCTGCTCGCGATCTCTTTATAAGAAAGGCCCTGCTGCTTCAACATCAAACAACTTCGAAGCGGCTCCTTGATCTTCCCCAGTGCCCGGTTGATCTCGTTGATCCCGGCCTTTTCTTCAAATTCGTCTTCTACCGAGGTCACGCCGTTTTCTACTGATTCTTTGACGTAAACCTCGTCTCTTGTGTTCGCCCGTATCTTCGTCCGAAGCGTGTTCTTTGCCTCGTTCAAAGCAACCCGGATCAGCCACGGTCGCAAGATCTCGTGGTCCAAGGTTTCCATGTGCTTATAAAGCTTGATGAACACTTCCTGAGTCACGTCCTCCGCGAGCCCCGCATCCTGCACGACGGACCGCGCCGCCCGGAAAACGGTCCGATGATGAAGCGAAAATGCCTCCTCAAACTCGATCGTCTCTCTCGCTACGGCAGCCGCTGCTTGTTCGGACATTGAGTCCACAAAAGTTTCCGTCGTTTCTCTCATTTCCGGCACTAACCAATGCCTTCACATAAAATACACCAAGCCCGCCCGATTTGTGACAATCGGGTCAACCGAAAAATTGGAGCCTCCCGTTCAGGCAACTGTGCGGTTGTACTCTTACCGGTATTCTCGGTGGATCAATGAAAGGTATTTGGCAATACTACCGGCTAGTTCCCAAATGCGTGATAACAGGTATGCCGCGGTTCCGGCGCCAGCCAAAATTGACCGAACAAGCGCGCAACTGAGCGTCCGATCCGCGATGCAAACGTCCAGAATTGCATTTCAAGACGCGCATTTTGGTAGGTTAGCGAGTTCCAATGGGTTAAGATCTGCAACCCGTCAGGATCTTAATTTAGCAAACTATCAGTAACTAAGTATCTGCGATCGCTGAGCGACCTCGGGCAGGAATGCCGATTCGGGAAGCGTCGTCACGATGAAATAATGGCTCAACTCGTCTGACTCGATAAGTTCGTAAGCCGCTGATTCTATTTCACTTGTGGTCACGTGGGCGGATCGCAAAGGCTCGAGGACCGCGAGCCGCTTCAGGCTTTCAACCAAATGCCGGCTGCCCACACCAAACTCGTCGGAGCCCGAACCTATCACGAGCCGGACTTCTGCCTGTTGCTCGGCAAAATGCGACAAAAGTGACGATACCAGTTTCACCGCCCGCTCAAACCTAGCTGAAACGATAGGCGACTTGCCCTCCTGTTCGGTCTCAAGCTTTTCGCGAAGCGTCAGTTTTGGCTCTTCATCGTCCGGAATGCGAGGATCGAGGATAACAGTGATCTTCCTATCATCCTCCGCCGCAAACTCTCTTACGATCAACCCTCGCGAGCGGGCAGTGGCTTTCCAATCCACTCGCCGCAGATCGTCGTTTGGCATATAATCCCGAAGCGAAAGGAGGTCCTGGCCTGATCCGCGTTTCTGCGAGATCAGCTGCCCAGCCTCAAGCGGAATGTCGTCGATCTCGGATCCGAGCGGCTCGATCGGCGGCAAAACGATCAACTCGGTCTCGCGAGCAGAAAGCCTGCGTCGGTGTCTAAAGAAAGCGAACGGAAACTTAGTCGAAAGCTCAAAATCTTTGATTACCAATCGCCCGCGAGTCGGAAAAATGTGAGGAACTTTACTCTCCGTAACCTGATTTCGCGGCAAATAGGCGAAATAGTCCAGAGTTCGCCGGACAACAGGAGCTTTCGCGAGTCGTGCAGCGATGAATGCCGGAAGCAGCTTCCGAAGATCCGCCGCCGCAATCGATTCGTCCCGTTCTTTCCCTCGAACCTCCGCCACAACCGAATAGCTCGACAGAAGCCGCTTCCGGTTGTGAATGCTTACCAAAATGCTCGTCTCCTCGCCCGCGAAGATCGTCTCTGGAAACCGCATCTTTACATCGAGTTTCTTCAGACAAAGTCCACCCGCAAAGAAGCCGACCACCATCGCGGCAATTAGAAAAGAAAGGACAAGAAAAAGCAGGTTGTTACCTGTGTTCCACGCCGAGAACCCGACGATTGCTACCAGCCCGAGCATAATTGCTCCGCCAAGCGTGAATTCGAACGGCAGATTAAGCTGCGAGGCCTCTTTGCTCGCATTCTTTGCAAGCGGTGGAACGACGAAAATGAGTATCAGTAGGACAAAGACCATCGAGACGCCAGCAGCGACCATCGCGAGCCGCGGATTTCCCATCTGATGAGCAAGATAGGTCAAAGCCGCCAGCGATAGCCCTCCTACGATCACGACCAAGCCCAGAGCCCCGTTTCGCAGATCGCGAACGCTGAAAAGCTCATTTAAGGTCTTTAGGTTCATAAGGGCTTCGTACCTTAGGAACGGGTGCAGTACGGAAGTAAGCTAATTGCATTAGACTCAAGGGCAACCGAATTCAAATGGAATCTAAGCCCGATGCGGCAGAACTCTAATTCTTCGCGCAATAAGATTCACGAGCGATAAGCTGACGGCCAGAACAAACACAATTCGGACGGAAGTCGGAAAGATCGCCGCATAGAAGCCCTCATACGAAATAACGGAGAACAGCGAAAAATACGCAACCTTCTTCCACATCGCAGGCTTAGGCGTATCGATGAGACCAGAGTAAAGAAAACGCAGGTAGATTCCAAGCAAAAGCATTCCGAGCGGCACCCCTATTGGTCCGAAATTTCTAAGGAGGTCAGCAAATGGAGAAATAGCAAATGAATTTTCGGCAAAGTTGAAATAAAGATCACCGTAGGCTCGGGGATCCGAGGTGTACGGCTTATCCGCCCAGAAAAATCTCGGAATAAACGAAGTATATAGATCGCTTAGAATGTTGTTTTCCAGACCATAGCTTTCTTCGAACGGCGCAAGCCGCTCATAATTTGCGACCACCACGGCAACCGAAGTCAGATTCTCGATACGCCCGGCCAGTGCTTCCGATGTTTGCTCGACGATTATCCCCACGTCCTCCGTTGAAAGATATTCAACCGTCGCGACAATCTGACCGAAGTAATCTCCGGCAGCCGCTCGATCCTCAGAGCCCTTTAAATTCCGAAAAGTGGTTCCGTATGCGACCCCCAATACCACCGCGAGCAACCCGATCACCCCAAAAATGAGCGCGACACGAAGCTTCAGCCTGCGCCCAGAGGCTACAAAGCAATATGCGATCGGCAATAGACTTATTACAAGACTGCTTCGCGACCCCAGGACCACCATTCTGATCGGCACAAGTATCAGAAGCATAGCGATCATCGCATAGAAAACTAGGCTACGCTGTTCAGTACTAAATATCGCAAGCCACAAAAGCACCGTGCCCACCCCTAGCACAACAATCAGCGAGAAGAGCAATCCGTCAAACGGGTTGACCTCGGTATTTCGCTGGTATCCTACAATGCCTTGAATAAATCCTAATGCATTGAAACCAACTCCGACTAACACCAGAAGTGTCCCCGGAAGCCAGACTTGCTCCGGCCTCCAGTTCCATGTCGGCAACTGGAGTTCGATCAGATCCGAAAGGAATTGGCCGACCGGAATAAAGAAGCCGGCCGTAAGCCCCAGGAAGCCGACGGAAATGTAGACCAGGGAAAGCGGGAGGTTATATTCCGGATCATCAACAAACGAAAGGTAATAGGGGTCGACCCATCCAAACGCAACAAACACACTGCCCAAGACGAAAGCCGGAAAGATATACGACCACGCCGCAAAGACAAGAGGGTGGAATAGATCAAACTTTCCGCTGTATAGAAGGTAAGCACTAGGTGCGAGCACACATACAGCGGAGAGCAGAGTCCAAGGAAGGATGTAAAACGTCTGCGTTAAGCCGCTCAGATCATTTTCAATCCAGAAAAAACTGACACACGCGATACCGACTATCGCAAAAATGATCACGCTCGGCACCAGAAGGATGTTGCGATCCGGCACCCCTTTAGAAGGGAACCTCTGAGAAACTCTTGTCTCCATTAGCTTTCCAACGCAAACGACCTATCGCCGGAATTTGCCGCCACGTGTTCCAATATGGCTTCGAAAATCCGGGCCGCGTTTACCCTTCGTTTGATCTCGATCATGAAGACGCATACCCCAGGAACCGGAAATGGCACAGATCGACCCCTTGAACCTTACCCACGGAAACACGACCCGAAATTAAGACTAAACCGGAACGACCGTCTTTTGAAGTATCTCAAGTAGAGCGCTTTCTGCCTCTCGCGAACGATTTCGCAATGACGAGGAGCGAGAATTGGCGATCACACGGTGGGCGAAACACGGGAGTACCAGTCGTTTAATATCGTCGGCGATACAGTAATCGCGGCCCTCAACCAGGGCTAAAGCTTGGGCTGACCGGAATAACGCCAACGATCCGCGTGGACTTACGCCCAGTTCGAGAACTTCGCTCCTTCGCGTAGCGTCGACGATCTGGAGCAGATAATCCGCCAAAACGTCGTCAACTCTAACCCGAGCGACACGCGACTGCAGTTCAAGCACATCTGTCTCCGTGAGAACCGGCTTTATAGCATCAATCGGGTTCGCGGTGGCCCGGTCGCGGAGGATCTGACGTTCATTCTCGATACTCGGGTAGCCCATTTGAAGGCGAAGCATGAAGCGGTCCAGCTGCGACTCCGGAAGAGGGTATGTACCGTGATGCTCCGATGGATTCTGCGTCGCGACGACCATGAACGGCCGCGGCAGGTGCCGCGAAACACCGTCGATAGTGACTTGCTCCTCAGCCATTGCCTCAAGCAACGCTGACTGCGTCTTAGGCGTTGCACGGTTGATCTCATCTGCAAGAACGATATTCGTGAATATCGGTCCCTGCTTCCACTCAAACTCACCAGACCGCTGATTAAAGATCGATAGGCCGATGACATCGGACGGCAAGAGGTCGGACGTGAACTGAATTCGCTGCAACGACAAGTGCAAAGCCTTCGCGAGAGCACTTGCCAGCGTGGTTTTTCCGATTCCCGGGACGTCCTCGATCAGCAAGTGCCCGCCGGCAAATAGCGTCACAAGGGCGTATTTCACTGTCTCCGATTTTCCGCGGATCACCGACTCGACGGCCGCCTGAAGATCCGCGATCTTTGCCGCCGCATCCATCTCTCGAATCGCTTCCGGCCGGGCTGAACCATCGGTATCTGTCTCGATCCAATCTCTCATCAAAAGTTTGGGGGAAGCAATGTCCATCCGCAAGAAGCTCCAATCGAACAGTTTACAGGATTATTGATGCGGTTCACAGACTAAAATTTGCAGCAAGATGGAACGCGGAGGCCTTCGTCCGCATCTTAAGCCAAGAACGTGCCATGGATTCGCTCAAGGTAAAAGGAAAGCTGCAGACGTACGCGGACGCGTTCCATCGAAGATTTGAAACTTCTTGTTGTATAATTCCGTGTACGAGATCGGAGGCTTCCCATAGACCTAGTATGAAAATTTTTAGAAACAGACTTCGCGACCAACGCGGCTTTAACCTGATCGAACTCATGATCGTGATCGCGATCATTGGACTGCTGATCGGCGTCGGCGCTTACGGCTGGCAGGCAATGATGCGGACAGGCAACGAAACCACCGCCGCACAGTCGCTCGACAAGATCCGAACTTTTCAAGCTCAGTATGCAGCAAGGAATCGCGGCAAATTCGGCAAGTTCGACGATCTTATCAGAGTCGTCGGTCTTGACGAAAAATTCGCAGGCGAGCGGCCTGTTATTAACGGTTACACATTTACGATGGTAGTAGAAGAAGGCTCTGCGTCAGCTCCAGCCTCTTATTCGATAAACGCCGATCCCCAGGTATCCGAGGGGGTCTCCGCGACCGGAACAACTCATTACTACACTGACTCGAACGTATCTACGATCAAAAGCACGATCGAAAATCGACCTGCTAAGGCCGATGATCCGTCAATCTAAAGGTTTAAGCCGTCTTAGCTCAGTGGTAGAGCACTCGCTTCACACGCGATAGGTCACAAGTTCAAATCTTGTAGACGGCACCATTTACAAATAAGAAAGGCATCGCGTTAGCTGCGATGCCTTTCTTATAAAGATCTA
>JBDSLC010000199.1:0-3124 GCA_039916585.1 Pyrinomonadaceae bacterium
ACCTGTCCATGCTCGGCGTTCGTCTCGCTTTTATCCGCCAGAAGCTTCAGAACGATAGCGGTCGAGCTAAGCGCGACAAGCATCCCGGTAAAAATACCCGAGCGCCAGTCGACACCGAAGGCGAGCAGCGCAAGCATCGTCAGGACGATCGCCCCAACAACCTGCATCGTTCCGCCGCCAAAGATTAGCCGCTGAATACGTGCAAGTTTCTCAAGGCTAAACTCGATGCCGATCGTAAACAGCAGCAGGATGACACCGATCTCGGCAGTCGCGTCGACGAGCGCCTGATCGCGAACGAGTCCGAGCGCGTTCGGACCTATCATCACACCCGCGAGCAAGAATCCGACGATCGGAACGAGCCGCAATCGGAAGGAAATGTACGCGATCAAAGCTCCCCCTACGATCAGCGTGACGATCTCGGTTAGAAATTGCGGAGCCACGCCGGCGGCCAGAACGATCGGAAGAGAGTCTAATGTTGCCATCGGTTCTTAATTAATAGGTATTCTTGCTCTATTCCAACAAAAAAGAAACAGGAACACGCGCGTTCCTGTTCCCTGTTCAAGAATTGACGAAGACTCATGCTGCAGCCGCTTCCTCTTTCGGGATGCGAGCATCGAGCCAGGCAAGGACGTCGCTCATCACGATCTCCTTATCCACATCAGCGAGCAGATCGTGGAAGTGACCTTCGTAAAGCTTGAGTGTCTTGTCTGACGAACCCGCGTGGTCGTAGAAATATTGGCTTCCTGCCGGCCGCGTCGCTTTGTCTTCAGTACCGTGGATGATGAAGACAGGCACCTTGAAGTCAGGCATCCGATCTTTCAGAGTATCGGCGGCTAGAAGCAGAACCCTTGCGGTTTCTGCCGGCTGGGATTCCTTCGCGATCAGCGGATCGTTGTTCATTCGTTCGACGTGAGCGGCATCGCGTGAGAAATCTGCATTGTTCAGCGAGAACACGTGGACGTGAGGCAGCAACCTGCCGATCCCTTCAAGGGCAAGCTGCACCAGATGCGGCAAGCCTACGTCGAACGCAAAACTCTCGCAAACAAGACCTGCGATCTTGTCCTGGTGTTCGAACACGTAGTTGGAAGAGATGACTCCGCCGGCGCTGTGGCCGAGAACATAAACCGGAAGGCCTGGATTCTCGGCACGAGCGATCTCGACTAAGCTGTCTACATCGCCCAGATAATCGGAGAGCTCTTCGACGTAGAACCGCTCACCTTCAGATTCGCCGCGGCCACGCAGGTCGAGTGCGTATGTTGCAAGCCCATGGGACGAAAACTGCTCGCCAGGCCATTCCATATAGCCGCTATGAGCGTTGAACCCATGAACCAATATCATTACGGCACGAGCCGCTCCCGCCGCTTCCCATGACTTCGTGGCGATCTTCAAACCGCCGACTCCTTCGAACGATGATCTTTTCATTTATTGCGCTCCTTTTCGTGTTAACGCCAAAAGTTATTGGCCGCCGCTATGGTTGCGAATTCGACAGCTATCACATGGCTCGCCGCGATCAAGCCCATCGGATCGTGTGCGTAAACTGGACGTCCAGCCTTGAGTTCTTCCAGGTTCTTCTGCATCGCGTGGATCGAATGACGCGCCATCATTATTGCCAGGGCTCTGCCTTCCTCGGGAGTCGACGTGATGAGTGTGTCATTTGGGATCAATGGTTCAGGGGGGATCTGTGTCATCTGCTGCTTCTCCTTTTCTAGAAACAATTAACTATTTAGAAATTTTTTCAGTGCCGAAATCGTCTCTGCCGGACGCTCTTCAGTAAGCCAGTGCCCGGTTTTGGCGAAAATGATCGATGTAACGTTTGTCGCGACCATTTTTGCCTGCCCTTCGAGAATTGGCCCCATCGATCCGTCGCCGGCTACGGTTAAAACAGGCATGTTCAGCTTTTGGCCCGCAAACTTTCGATTGTCCTCGGCGTCCGCTCGGTTGAAGGCTTTGAATAGCTCAAATGCCGCCCGCATCACACCGTCCTTTGCATACGCCTTCGTATACAGAACGCGACTTTCCTCCGACATACCTTTGTCGTTGACGGCGAGCTCATCCCAAAAATGACTCAGGAATACTCGCTCACGGCCCTTAACGATCGGCAAAGCATACACGCTCTCAACAAAATGAAAATGCCATGTCTTTTCATTGTTGAAGATCTGGTTCCAATAATCGCCGATACCCGGGATCGGGGCTTCGAGCAAGGCTAACTTTTCTACCTCGCGGGGAAACTGAGCTGCGTATGCGTAAGCGACCATTAATCCAATGTCGTGGCCGACGAGATGGATCTGTTTATATCCGAGGCTCTTGGCCAGCTCATGAACATCGACAGCCACAGTCTTCTTGTCGTATCCGGTCGCGGGTTGCGACGAATCGCCGATGCCCCGGAGGTCTGGCGCAATGATCGTGTAGTCCTTCCCAAACTCATCGAACAGCGGCGTCCACATATGCGATGTTTCGCCGAATCCATGGAGTAGAACCAAGACCTTGTTTCCCGTTCCGGCTTTTAGATAGTGGATCTTGACGGAATTTACGTTAGCGAACTTCGATTCGTATTTCGTCTTCTGAGCGTTAACGGACGCTGCCGCCATGGCTAGCAGTAACAGCTTGAGTGAAAAACTGGTGATGGATCGAAACGGGCCAGATGATATCTTCATAATCTTTCACGACTGAATAAATGCAAGCAATTCCGCATTCACGCGCTCGTGATGTGTGGTACACATCCCGTGAGGCAGGCCCTCATAGACAACCAGTTTTGCGTCAGGTATCAGCTTCGACGACAACATGGCAGAAGCTCCGATCGGTACTATCTGATCGTCAGAACCGTGCAGAACCAGAGCCGGGACGTCGAAGCTTTTTAAATCCTCGGTGAAATCCGTCTCCGAAAATGCCTTTATGCAGTCGTAGCCGCTCTTGAAGTCTCCGATCATTCCCTGGCGCCACCATTTATTAATGATCCCCTGTGACACCTTCGCTCCCGGACGATTAAACCCGTAGAACGGGCCGCTCGGGAAATCTATGTACTGCTGCGAACGGTCGGCAACATACCCCGCACGTATCCCGTCAAATACCTCCATCGGAAGTCCACCCGGGTTTGCGTCCGTTTTCAACATGAACGGCGGAACCG
>JBDSLC010000200.1:0-6605 GCA_039916585.1 Pyrinomonadaceae bacterium
GGAAAACGCCACACCGTCGGGTGCAGCAAAGTTAGCGGCGAAGAACCAGTCGACCGCGCGGCGAGTGTTGGTCGTAGACGACAATGTGGATTCCGCGTCATCTATGGAAATGCTTTTGCGAATAATAGGCCATGAGGTCCGCATGGCACACGACGGGCTGGCGGCGGTTGAGGGAGCCCGGGAATTTCTGCCGGAAGTTATGCTTCTTGACATAGGTCTCCCCGGCCTGAACGGTTACGAAGTCGCGCGCCGAATCAAAGCATCGGATTGGGGGAAAGCGATCGTTCTGATTGCATTGACGGGTTGGGGCCAGGAGGAGGACCGACAGAGATCCCGAGAAGCAGGATTTGCGCGACACATGGTAAAACCGATCGAGCACGACGAACTGATCAAGATCTTAGATGAACTCGATTCGAGTGCCAGCAGCTAGGGACTGCGAGAGATCCACTCCTGCGCTACCATCTTCGGCGAACGTTTTTCGCCATCCACCTGCAAGTTCATTTTCCTCATTTCGTCCGTTGAGATCGACGTCTCAAGTTTCCTAAAGACCTCGTCAAGTACGGTGACCTTTTCTGAACGAGCAATAAATAC
This sequence comes from Pyrinomonadaceae bacterium, assembly GCA_039916585.1. Taxonomy (GTDB): domain Bacteria; phylum Acidobacteriota; class Blastocatellia; order Pyrinomonadales; family Pyrinomonadaceae; genus OLB17. The sequence goes on from JBDSLC010000200.1 coordinate 592, forward strand.
CGCCTGGTAGGGCGGAAAATATCGGAGATCGTCTTCGAGTTGGAACAGGTCGAGGGCGGCGATGAGGCCGTCGGTGTAGTTGCCAGCGATCAGGTCGAGCTCGCCGGACTGGAGCGCTCGATAAGTGAGCGACAGATCCATCTCACGCGGCTGACGAGCGAAGTTGAATCCGTAGGCCTTCGAGAAACCGGGGTATCCATCGGCCCTCGACATAAAGTCTTGACCGAATCCGGCTTGCCAGTTACGTGAGATCGCTACCGCGTCCGAGATAGTTTTCAAATTATTTTTCCGAGCGACGTCGCCGCGGACGAGTATCGCAAAGTCGTTAGCAAACCCTAGGGGCCGGCTCAACGTGAGGTTAAATTTCGTAGCGTACTCCGCTTTCGTTTCGTCATACACGGCCTGCGGATCCGTCTTCGGAGCCTTCCTTAATATCGCCGTATATGCGGTCCCGGTGTATTCCGGATAAACATCAACCTCACCCGAGAGCAGCCCTTCATGAGCAAGATTGCCGCCAAGCTCAAGTTGCCGCACTACCTCTACGCCCTGCTTCTCCAACATCTGCGCAAGTATCTCGGCTAGGATCACAGATTCGGTAAAGTCCTTTGAACCAACGACGATGCGCGGCCGCTCGTCCGGCAAAGCTGAACTCTCCGAAATTTCAGATCTGAAATTTGAAATATAGCTGGCTCCGATCAAGACGGCCAGTATTCCCACCGTCGAGGCGATCGAAAATCTTCTTCGACTTAACCGACGCTCGCCTATCTGGTAGGACTTCTCTATCTGCCCCAACGCGAAGTCGCAGAGCAACGCCAGCAATGCAGATGCAAGTGCGCCGGCGATGAGCAGATTGTTGTCGTTCTGCCGCAGGCCGCGAAATATATATGTGCCGAGTCCGCCTGCGCCGACTGCCGCCGCCACCGTCGCCACGCCGACCGAGATAACAACGGCTACGCGGATACCCGTGAGGATCACCGGTGCCGCCAACGGCAGCTCGACCATTCGCAGGACCTGCCCGTCCGTCATCCCCATCGCCGTCGCCGCCTCGCGGATCTTCGGATCTATGCCGAGAATACCCGTGACGGTATTGCGGATCACCGGCAGAAGAGCATACAACGCTAGCGCAATGATCGCCGTCCGAGCACCGATTCCGCCAACAAACGGTATCGGGATGAGCAGGCCGAATAGAGCGAGGCTCGGCACGGTCTGCATAATGTTTGCAAAACCGAGCACCGGGCCCTGGAGTGATTTTAAACGCGTGAGAAGAATTCCAAGCGGAAGGCCGATCAGGATTGCGAGTCCGGTTGAGAGCAGGACGATAAATATATGCTCGCGCGTTAAGACGAGAAGCTCACGCCAGTTCCCGGCAAGAAAATCGAAGAACGCCTGCATCGCCCGCTATTGTACATCACTGCATTGGCGACGATGTCCGCATAAAGAGGTTGACTGTAATCACGAACAGGCTTAAGTTATTACGGTTCCCAAAAACATATGCCCAATCAGCAGACGGCGCGAGCCTCGTTCGGCCATTATCAAATCCTCTCCTTGATCGGAGCTGGAGGTATGGGTGAGGTCTATCTTGCTGATGACACCAAGCTCGGTCGCAAGGTCGCTATCAAATTCCTGAACGAGAAGTACAGTAAGGACGAAGACCTTCTAAACCGATTTATTCAAGAGGCAAAAGCCGCCTCCGCACTGAATCATCCCAATCTCATTACCGTTTACGAGATCGGAGAACACGAAGGCTCGCATTACATGGCGGCGGAGTTCATTGAGGGAAAGACCCTTCGTGAACGTATGAAGGAGCGCCTCACGTTCGAAGAGGCTCTCTCCATCTCGGTTCAGACCGCCGAAGCATTGTCCGCCGCGCATCAGGCCGGGATCGTCCACCGAGACATCAAACCCGAGAATATAATGGTCCGCCCGGACGGTTACGTAAAGGTCCTCGATTTCGGGCTCGCCAAATTGACGGAAGTAATGAACTCGGGCGCCGAGGAAGAAACAAAGAGATTGGTAAAGACGAATCCCGGAATGATCATGGGGACCGTCTCATATATGTCACCGGAGCAGGCTCGCGGCAAAGCTACGGATGCCCGGTCTGACGTATTCAGTTTCGGCGTCGTGATGTATGAGATGCTGACGGGAAAGATCCCGTTCGGCGGCGAGACGGTCACCGACACGCTCTCTTCGATCATCAGCCTCGAGCCGCAGCCGATAACATCTCTTGCTCCTCATCTGCCCCGCGAACTGCAGCGGATCGTTCAGAAGACGCTCAAGAAAAAGCGGGATCAACGATATCAATCCACTCGCGACCTAACCGTAGACCTCAAGGAACTTCGCGACGAACTTCGGATGGAAGCAAAGCTGGAGCAAACGGCGGTTCCGAACCAGCCCGAAATCAGCCATCCGAGCGCCCCTCGGTTTTCGACAAGTTCCGGAGGTGCGTCACGAGATTCGATCTTGATCACGGAGTTCGAGAATACGACCGGCGAAGCGATCTTTGACCAGACGTTAAAGATGGCGCTCGCATTCTCGCTCGGCCAATCGCCGTTCATGGACATCGTACCGGATTCGAAGGTCTCGCAGACGCTACGTCTGATGGGCCGCAACCCCAGCGAGAAGGTGTCGAAGGAGCTTGGCGAAGAGATCTGCATGCGGCAGAACCTGAAGGCGTTCATCACCGGTTCGATTACAAAGTTTGGCGAGATCTACGTGCTCACCCTCGAGGCGATAAATGCTCGCAACAACGAAAGCCTTGGCCGCGAATTCGAGCAGGTAAGCTCACGCGAAGAGGTCCTCAACGCTCTTACGCGTGCGGCGACCGGCCTTCGCGAGAGACTTGGTGAAAGCCTTAGTTCGATCGAGAAGTTCAATGTACCCAGCGAATCGATAACCACCTCCTCGCTTGAGGCGCTGAAGATATTTGTGCTGGGCCGCGAACAGATCGTTAACGGGCGGCAGTTCGAAGCGATACCGTTTTATAAGAAGGCCCTCGAGTTAGACCCCGATTTCGCACTGGCATATACGGAACTCGCGGTCGTTTATCGCAATACGGATCAGTGGAGCCTCGCGGCCGAAATGACCAAACGGGCATATGAACTTCGTAATGCAGTAAGCGAAAGTGAAAAGCTTCGGATCACTTACTACTACCACAACTTTGTTAACGGCGAGCTGGATCAGGCGATCGACACGCTCGAACTTTGGCGAAATACCTATCCGAACTTTGTAGTTTCATACGTAAGCCTGTCCGATTCGATGGAGCGGATAGGGCAATCGGAAAAGGCGGTTGTATTTGCGCGTGAAGGTATCCGTATCGATCCGAACTACGCCACGATCTACATGAACCTCGTCGAATCGCTGGTTTCTCTGGACCGTAACGACGAAGCAAAAGAGACCTGCCGGGCCGCGTTTGACAGGAATTTGGACGGCACCTATTTCCATCTCTTTCCGTTGATCATCGCGTTCATGGACAACGACGAGGCTGCCATCACATCGAATTTGCGATGGTTCTCCGGGCGCGACGATGAGCATATTGCTTTCGATGTCCAGGCCCGAGCAGCGTCGGTTCGAGGCAAGTGGCGAACAACCCAGGACTTTTCGCGCCGTTCCGTCGATCTCGCGACTCACACGAACGCAAAGGAAGTAGCCGGCAAATATGCCGCCGAGCAAGCGGTACGCGTCGTCTTTTGGAGTTCCGGAAGCGGCCTGCCGGCAAAGGATGATGCCACGCTTCGGTCGGTCCTCAAGGCACAGTCGAATAAGGCACTAAGTTTAGAGAAGGGCCAGATGGTAGTGGTTATGATCGCGCTTGCCCTCGCGGTTGCCGGCCAATCTGACGAGGCAAGCGGGCTGCTGGACGATCTCGTCAAAAGCCGGCCAAAAGACACACTTCTAAAGCACCTATGGTCTCCAACTATCAGAGCCGCTCTCTGGCTGCAGGCAGGAAAGATCAAGGAGGCGATCGAAGAGCTAGAGATCACCGAACGCCTCGAAAAGGCGGGCGAATTTATTCCGCAATATCTTCGCGGTCTGGCGTTGCTGAAACTCAACAGGAATCACGACGCTGCGAAAGAGTTTGACAAGATCCTTAATTACCGCGGCGAAGCTCCACTGTCGTCGCTCTACCCGCTTGCCCAACTCGGCAAAGCTAGAGCAATGAAAAATAAGTCCGAGTACGAAAAATTCTTCGAATTTTGGAAAGACGCCGACCCGGATATGCCCGCACTGACCGCCGCCCGAAGCGAGGCGGAAGCACTCGGCTAAGTTCAACAACAGATCAATGGGCCTTATCCTTCATGACGCTCGGCTAGTTCTGCCCAACGGGCCATGTCAGTTTCGAGTTGGGTATTTAGGGTTTGTTGTTCGGTGAAGAGTTGGTGAACGCGGCCCGCGTCGCTTGCGGCGGCGATCAGTTCTTTGTCGATCTCCGGGAGTCGTTTCTCGGTCTCGGCTATTCGCCGTTCGATCGACTCAAATTCACGCAGTTCTTTGAAGCTGAGCTTTTTCGATTTGGGCTTATCGAAAGCTGCGGAGGTAGTGGGCTGAGGCGGAAGAACCCGGTCGTTATCGCTCGCGGTTCTGACAAGAGCTTCCTCGCGCGCGTGGGCTTCGAGGTAGGCGGTGTAGTCGCCGGCGTATTCGCGGACGTGGCCGCCGGGTTCGAATCGGAATACGTTTTCGATCGTGCGGTCGAGGAAGTAACGGTCGTGGCTGACTACTATTAGTGCTCCGGCGAAATCGTCGAGATATTCTTCGAGCGCGATGAGCGTCGGAATGTCGAGGTCGTTCGTCGGCTCGTCGAGCAGCAGCACGTTCGGCGAGCCCATCAGGATGCGAAGCAGGTAGAGTCGACGCCGTTCACCGCCTGACAGATTTCCGATCACCGCATACTGCTGCGCCGGCGTAAACAAAAATCGCTCAAGCATCTTCCCCGCCGAGATCTGTACGCCCTCATTCGTCGTCACAAACTCGGCTATGTCGCGAATGTAGTCGATGACACGCTGCTCGTCGTTCAGTTCGCGGCTTTCCTGATCGTAATAACCGATGTGTACCGTGGTGCCAGATTCGATCTCGCCCGCGTCCGGTTCCACGCGGCCGGTGATCATATCCAGCAGCGTCGTCTTGCCGCTGCCGTTCGCGCCGATGATGCCGATACGATCGTCGCGTTTTAGAAGATACGTGAAGTCGTCAATAAGTTTATTCGCACCGTAAGACTTCGACACGCCGTTGATCTCGATCACCTTTGACCCAAGCCGCTTCGAGCCGATCGCGATATCGACCTCGCCCTTCGCCTGCTCCTTCGGCAACGCCATCAGCGTGTGGGCCGCTTCGATCCGATGTTTAGACTTACGCGTTCGAGCCTTCGCACCACGACGGAGCCATGCAAGCTCTTTCTTTATAAGCTGTTCCCGCTTGTGGCCTTCGACTTCTCGCAATTCGTCCTGCTCGGCTTTTTTCTCAAGGTAGTAGGCGTAATTCCCGCTAAAATTTTGTACCGTTCCGCGATCAACCTCAAAGATGCGGTCCGTGACTCGATCGAGAAAGTAACGGTCGTGTGTGACCAGTAGAAGCGCTCCTGTATAGCGTGCGAGATATGCTTCGAGCCACTCGATCGTGTCGGCGTCGAGGTGATTGGTCGGCTCGTCGAGGATCAGAATGTCGGGTTTGAAGATAAGCTCGTGTGCCAACGCGACCCGCTTCCGCTGCCCGCCGGAGAGCGTCCCCATCTTTGCCGACGTGTCAGTGATGTCCAGCTTGTGCAGCACCGCCCGAGCGTTCGCCTCGATATCCCAACCCCCGTTCATCTCCAGCTCATGCTGAAGATCGGTCATCCGCTGCAGCGTAGCATCGTCATGCGCACCGGCTCCGACCTCATGGCAAACCGCCTCGTAATCCGCGATCGTCTGCATAACGCCGCTGCTCGAAGCAAAGATCGTCTCCAGCACCGTCAGGTTTTCGTCGTAGGGTGGATTCTGCGAAAGATAAGCAAGCGTCTGCCCTTTAGCGCGAACAAC
>JBDSLC010000201.1:0-4682 GCA_039916585.1 Pyrinomonadaceae bacterium
GAGTTCTTTGCCGACGATCTGAAAGTTTTAGAGTCGGGAAAGCCGAAACTGGGCTATGAAGAAATGCTGCCGGGCGGTAACGGTGATAAGCGCTGGGTGCAGACCGATAAGGTGCCCTATTTTGACAGCGACGGCAAGCCGATAGGTATCGTCGTCATGGCTCAGGATGTTACTGAACGCAAGAACGCCGAAGAGGCGGTGCGGGAAAGTAATGAAAAATTTCACCAGCTTGCTGACAACATCAACGATTCTTTTTGGATACGGTCTCCCGATCTAAAGGAGATCTACTACATCAGTCCCGCCTTTGAGAAAATATGGGGCAGATCTCTCGAAAGTGTGTACGCGACTCCTCAGCAGTGGCTTAACTTTATTCTGCCCGAGGATCGAGAGTACGTACGCGTAGCTTATGAACGGCTGATGGGGTCAGCCCCGACTATCGACATAGAGTACCGTATCATGCTGCCTGACGGCGGGATCCGTTGGGTCCGCACGCGGGGCTTTCAGGTTAGGAATGCCGATGGTGAACTCATCCGCCTAGCCGGAATTGTGAGTAACATCACGGAAAAGAAGAATGCCCTTGAAGATTTAGAGAAATCGGAGGAACGATATCGAGAACTGGTCGAGAACGCTCTCGACATCATTTATACCCACGATCTTGAGGGAAACTATACATCCGCAAACACCGCTGCCGAAACGGTCTTCGGATATTCAAATGCCGAGATCTTGGCTATGAACATTGCCGATACGCTTTCTCCAGAGCAACTCGATAGAGCTAGGCAAATGATGGCAGAAGAAATTGCCGGAGCTAAGATAGCACCCTACGAACTCAATATTCATGCAAAAGACGGTCGCGGGATAACGATCGAGGTCAGTACAAGGGTGATCTACGAAGACGACATCCCTGTCGGTATACAGGGCATCGCCCGCGACATTACCGACCGCAAGCGGATCGAAGCGGCGATTCACGAGAGCGAAAGGAAATATCGTGAACTGGTGGAATTGCTACACGATTTGGTCTGGTCGGTGGATGCTGATGGGTTAATCACTTACATGAGCCCGGCTTCGCGACGTATCTACGGGCGTGAGCCTGAGGAAATGGTAGGGCGTCGCTTCACCGACTTCATTCCGGTCGGCGAAGTTTCCCCCGGCTTGGCGGACCTCGAAAGAATGGTGGCAACCGGAGATTCCGTGATCGATTCGGAAAATCGAGTTCTTCATAAGGATGGACATGAAGTCCTGCTTTCGGCCACTGCTGTGGTGGTCAGAGACGCGGCGGGAAACATTGTCGGGACAACGGGCACATCCCGCGACATCACCGACCGCAAACTCGCGGACGAAGCTCTTAGGGAAAGCGACGAAAAATTTCGTCATCTTGCCGATAACATTTCCGATGCGTTCTGGATACGTTCGCCTGACATGAGCAAGATCTATTACTTAAGTCCGGCCTATGAACAGATCTGGGGCCGTAAATTAGAAAGAGGTTATGCCGATCCCCACGAGTGGCGCGATTTTATTGTCCCGGAAGATCGCCGACGCGTAAAGGATGCATACGCCGGGCTGATGAGCGATAGATCCAAAATGGAGATCGAGTTCCGCATTCTTCGCCCCGACAGAGAAGAGCGTTGGGTCCGGGCCAGAGGCTTTCAGGTCAAAGATTCGAGCGGCGAGGTCATTCGTCTCGCCGGAATCGTTACGGACATCACCGAGAAAAAGCGGGCGGAAACGGAGATCGACCTGACGCTACAGCGACTCAAGGACGCGCAGCGAATAGGCCAGATCGGTGACTTTACTTGGGACAAAGCTACCGATGCGATCATTTGGTCGCATGAGATCTTTGAGATCGTCGGCCGCGATCCCAAACTTGGGCCGCCTAAAGACTATGAGCAGATGCAAGAATGTTTTGACCAGGCAAGCAATCTGGTGATGGATGCGAAGACACATCTAGCCATCGAGACCGGTAAGGCGCAGGAATACGAACTCGTCGCCGTGCGGCCGGACGGCGAGCGTGTTTACATTCAGGCGATGAGCGAGCCGATCAAAAACTCAAACGGCGCGATTGTAGGACTTAGAGGTACGCTCCAAAATATTTCGACCCGAAAACAAGCTGAGGCCGCCCTTGAACAAAGCGAATTCCGCTATCACTCGCTGTTCGAGAATATGGTGGAGGGCTACGCATACTGCGAGACAATATTTGAGGGAGAACATCTTAGTGACTTTATCATCAACGAAGTCAACGGCGCCTTTGAATCGCTGCTCGGGCTAAAGGATGTTGTTGGTAAAAAGGTCAGTGACATCATTCCCGACCTCGGGGAATCCAACCCAGAACTTTTTGAGATTTATGGCCGCGTGGCGTTGACAGGTGTGCCCGAGAAATTTGAGATATATCTTGGGCCGTTGGGTATTTGGCTATCCATTACTGCCTACAGCTCAAGCCGCGAGCAATTCATCGCCGTGTTCGACAATATCACGGAACGAAAGCGGGCTCAGACACTGCTGGTTGAGAGCGAGCAGAGCCTTGCCTTGGCAACCGAATCGGCAAGTCTTGGTATATGGGACTGGGACCTCGTTGAGGACACGATGAAGTGGGACGCCAGGATGTATGAACTCTACGGCAACCACGGCGAGGGTTTCAATGGGGCAAGCCAAACCTGGAATCTTAATCTTCACCCGGATGATATCGAAAGGGTCTATGCGGAGTTCGCCGCAGCTATTGAGGGCCCTAAAGATTTTCACTCTGAATTTCGGGTCGTATGGCCGAGCGGCGAGCTGCGTCATTTGGAATCGAGCGCAAAGATACTGCGTGATGAGAAAGGAACGGCACTGCATTTCATCGGCGTCAATTGGGACATTACAGAGCGAAAACAACTCGAGGAACAGTTCCGACAGTCGCAAAAGATGGAAGCGGTCGGCACCTTGGCCGGCGGCATTGCGCACGACTTTAACAATATGCTCACCGTGATCAACGGTTATAGCGATCTGACGCTGAGGAATATGAAGGACGGCGATCCGCTGCGCAGCAACATCGAAGAGGTCAAAAAAGCCGGCGTTCGTGCGGCTGAGCTGACCTATCAACTGCTGGCTTTTAGCCGACAGCAGGTCTTGCAGCCGCAGATCGTTTGTATTAATCAGGTGATCGCGGATACAAATGCGATGCTTGAGCGCCTTATCGGCGAAAACATCCAGCTCGTCACGCTACTTAATCCTAATGCCGGAAAGGTAAAGGCCGACCCCGGCCAACTTTCGCAGATCATAGTGAACCTCGCCGTCAATGCCCGCGATGCCATGCCGCAAGGCGGTAAATTGACCTTCGAAACCAGTAATGCGTTTCTCGACGACGCGTACGTCCGGAATCATCTCTATGTGCTACCCGGCGCATACGTAAAATTGACCGTCAGCGACAACGGCTGGGGAATGGATACGGAAACGCAGCAGCACATATTTGAACCGTTTTTTACGACAAAGGAAGTAGGCAAGGGCACCGGGCTCGGGCTGGCAACGGTTTATGGAATAGTCAAACAGAGCGGCGGATACATATTCGTTTACAGCGAAATGGGACACGGCACTACTTTTAGTATCTACCTGCCGCGTGTCATGGAGCAATTAGATAATGTCGAGCCGCCTGACGACCTGCAAACTGAGTTAGTGAAAGGAAGCGAAACGATATTGCTGGTGGAGGACGAGGACCTGGTACGTTCACTATCCCATCAAGTTCTCGAGTCTTGCGGCTATACAGTAATCGATGCACGAGACGGGATCGAGGCCCTGGAGATCTTTGAAAAGTTCGAGGGGACGATCGATCTCTTATTTACGGACGTTGTCATGCCCCGAATGGGCGGCAGCGAACTCGCCGAGAGGCTTACCGCTTTGAAGCCCGAGCTTCTCATCTTGTTTGCGTCGGGCTATACGGACGACGCGATATTCAGGCACGGCAAACTCGACCCAACTGTCAGTTTCATTCACAAACCTTTTAACCTGGATGATGTAGCTCGAAAAGTAAGAGATCTCCTCGATACAAAAGGTGGCTGAGGAACGTGTCGTATCGCTAAGTCGAATTTCCTGAGATCATGATCCTCATACGACGACGACGCTGTCCTTACGCTGCTTTTTGAGGTGCTAAGCGAAGTGGGTGAAAGCAAGAGTATTAGTGGGGGTTAAATTAGATCTTGCAATTCGTCGCGAACTCCGTCGCGCTCGAGGTGTTCGACGGACCGCATCCCGCCTCTTTTAACCGTTACACCTCGAGATCTAAGGGCAGCACGTTCAATAAAACAGAGCGGGAGCGGATCGAGAGGTGAATTTAGTCGACTTCGTCGCCCAGAGACTTCGTTGGGCGATCGAAGTTCGATCCTACGAATGACTCCTTTTCAACAATCTAACGAGGACTCATTGCGCCTACCTAACCAGCAAGATAGGTCATAGCGAAATCGGCCAAGACCTTGGAAAAGTCTTTGTTCTTTTTCCGAAGACGTTCGAGTGCTGCCGCCCCAACCTCTTCGTTATCGTTAAAATCGCTCCACGCGATCTTCCATTTCGTTCCGCTCTTTTGCAGGAGCGCGAGATGTGTTCCCTGACCGGCCTCCGGCAGATTTGAACGTTCCACGCTGACAAACGCCCAGTTCCCATGAACCTTCAACGCAGTCACGTCGAATATTTCGCCTGCGAGGTCGTCGTTACGTGCCACG
>JBDSLC010000202.1:0-8423 GCA_039916585.1 Pyrinomonadaceae bacterium
AGCGAAGCATTGGTGTTTGTTTCGAGTCATGCAAGGTGATCGTCGACGCGGCGAAATGGCTTACCGACGCCATAAACGACATTCATCTGGCAGTCGCGGCGGTCAGCGGCGGCCCGCCTGGTCAGTCTGCTCCGGGCCCTTCGACGATCGCGGCAAACTTTTCGACGGTTCAATTCGACTCATGCCCGATTCCGTCCGAAGGATGCCCAGAGCAGTGTGATAATGCTGACGATTTTTCTCAAGGATCAAGAAAAGGTGTGCTGTCTTCACAGTATTTCGAGCCTAAGATCCCTGCAGAAATGTTGGACACGAAGGCTCCGCCCGGAACAGTATTCAACGTTCCGGCTGCTCGAAACATCGGCTCGAACGAAGGGCGGCTTAATGACGACTTGAGGGCAGCAGCATCCGACCCGAGGCCGCTGCACAGTCTCAGTTTGGCTGCATATGCGTTCGCCACTAACGATACCAAGATGGTTAACACGGCTACGGCGCTTGCAGATCTAAGCGTCACAGGGAGACGTGCCTTTGGTAACTTTAAGGAAGGCAGCGGGCCGAAGGAACAATTTTGTCAGGGCCTGCTGAGCGGCCGCCCGCCGACCTTATCGGAAGCGGCCGTTTTGGACGGATGTGCAAAGGCATTGGACAGGGCGTACCGAGTGGCAAACTTCCTGCGAACGGGCCAGATAGCAGAAACCGCGGCTGAGAAATCCAAAAAGACAGCGGAAAGAGAAGCCTTGGGATGGATCGCGGTTTCCGGCGAAGATGACCAGCCTCATCGTCCAGTGAACGTCCTTTCGAGCGACTATCCGCAATATGACTTCGACGTGTTCGTCGAGGCGCCGCTTAGCCAGAAGGCCAAGACGGTAAAGGTGCGTGCCCGGTACACGATCGCACAATCGCAAATATCGAATCCCGGCAGTTCGGGTAAAAATCTCGTGATCATCAGTCTCGATCTGCCATCCTCCGGCTACACCGACAATATCGATTACGAAGATGTCTCGCCGCTTGCGGAGATCGGGACGGTGAAGTTGGTGCCTGTCCCCGATTTTCAAGCCACAGGAAGAACGCCGATGCTCGATTTCATCGAGAACTTCATCGTGCGATTCGCAGAGACTCTCGAAACAAAGGTACCCGTCAAGAGTAATTTCAAAGCAGTAATGGGCGGCAGTCTCGGTGGTAACATGACGTTCAGGTTGGGCAGGCGGCCGGATACGCCCTGGCTGCCGAAATTCATCGTGTGGTCGCCGGCCTCGATCTGGTACTCGATGGGCGAAGGCCCCGACCCGCTGAAGCACTTCGGCCCTCGCTCGGCCTACGAAGGTGCCGAGGCCGCGCTCAAAAATCCTCGTCCGGGCGACCGCGCCGCATTCTTTGGCGGCTGGGATAAAGCAATACTGCCGCTAGTGATACCGATGGCCCAATCCGACACATGGACCAGCGAATATTATCCGTGCAAAAAGTCGGCGATCGCCGCCGCGCGTCTCGATCGGCACGAAACCTACAACGCCAAATTCCTCGCGTGGCATTGGCGGCTCGGCGGAGAACAACTTCTTTACAGCCACCAGACGATCGATACGGATACCGCAAAACCGCGTTATATGTCGAACCGAAAACCGATGCTCTTGGCCTGCGGTCTCGAAGACACGGTAGCTTTCAACGATATCTGTCCAGCTACACAAAACACCGCGCCCAAAATGATAGCAACGCCGGGGAAAGCGCTATTTCTAGCGAAGACCGGCCATTCGCTCGATAACGAGCGGCGAAACTATTTTGCGGGGCAGATCATTGATTTCCTCGGTCTTTGACGAGGCGTAAAATTAGGAGATGAATCATGAATCTTTCAGTCAAATGGCGAAAATTGTTCCTCGCTTTATTCGTCTTATCGGCGCTCGGGTCATTCACAAAAGCCACATCCGCGCAGGCTGAGACACTTGGAAGCGTCTCGTATACCGCCCCAGTTGGCTGGAATAAGACCGCGCAGGCGAACGTCGTCGCCTATTCGAAGGTCGATCCAGCTACTGGCAAATTCTGCATAATTACGCTCTACGGGCCGACGCCCGGAACCGGCAAACCGGAAACCGATTTCAAGCGAGAGTGGGCGAATCTTGTACTTAAGAACATGAACGCGGATGCCGATCCAAAGACCGAGAGCCAGATGGAGAATGGGTGGACGGCAACGGGCGGCGGCTCTGCGACAGATGTTTCGGGCGCCCCGGCGTTCGCGCTTCTTACGGTACTCAGCGGCGGCGGGCGGACGGTTAGCATTTTGGGGGTCTTTAACGATTCGGCGTTTACGGCGTCGTTGGCCGCTTTTAGCGACAGCATTGAACTTGGAAAGGCGGCCGCCGATGGGCCCGCACCGCCAGTGCAAAACGGAGATCCGAGAGGCCTACGGCAGTTGACGATTGCGGACATCGCAGGCGAATGGGGTGAGACGGCTGGGGACAACACGAGGTATGTTGACCGGGCGACGGGGGTGTATGCGGGAGCGGACTCGGTCCATTTCACCAGCAAGATGACCTTCACCGCTAATGGCGGCTACGCCGATGATTTCTTCGGCCTGCAGAACGGCCGAAAGATCCAAGGGAACACTACCGGTACTGTCTCGATCGATGGCCGGGTCCTCACGATCAAACGAAAGGGCCTGGCGAAATACGTCATCCGTGGGTGGGAGGAGTTGGCAAATGTGACTCTCCTGCACGTCTGCGGCCCGTGGTATGACGACCAGCCGATACCAGAGCATGTCTTTACGATACCCGATTCAAGCGTCAATCTAGATAAGACCTGGATACGCAAAAAATAACGAGTCTGGTTTCTATTCCGTCGACCTCGGTGTCTGTTTAGTGCAAGGGTTTACTGGACAGGATTTATGGAGCCGATGCGAGTTGAGAGTGGCTTGGGACCGCTTCGCTCGGGCGTTTATCCTTGTAGAACTCCGCCTCCGTAAGCAGCCGCATCACATTCGCGAACGACTCCGCCGCCCGCAGAAACAGCTTGCGTCATCTGCAGCCGCTTCTCTAGTAGATGCCGAGGGTGAGCGTGTGCGAGGGGAGCGTCTTGTTCGGATGTTCAAGTTCGAACTGAGAGCAGCATCTCTGCAAGCAGCTGCTGGTCGATTAGCAGGGCCGTGTCGTAAACGAGTTCCTTCCGGCGGTACAACGCAAGAATGATCATGTATTGTCTGAACCCTCATATATCAAATGGAGCTCGGTCATCATCACAGCCCCACGTAGTACCGTACATGCGCTCTAGAAACGGTCGTCAGTAGTCGGCACGAACACAAAAATGGAAGCCCTCACCAAGAGCGTCCAAGAAGTGTTTTATGCCTGAGCAGGGGTACGGTTGGGCTGGTATCACGTTTAAGCTATCGTGCAAACCTCACTCAGGAGTTCGATCGAATGGACTTCCCAGACAATGACACCTGACAACCCACGGAATTAATGGAAGACTGGCGATTCGCATTCTGTGTGAGGTTATGAAATGCACTATGAAGTTCCCTCCAAATACATACGTCAGACAGGTGACGAATCCAAAGGTTCGCGGTTCGCGGAACGCCGCGGTGCGCAGCTCGCTATCAAGCGGTAGAACGCTGGCTCTCGATCAGTCCGCCGGATCTGGGTGGAGTTGCCGCCGAATTCTTAATTCGGCTTTGTAGTTGCAAGTGCCTCGCGGATGCCGTCGGCCAACAGGAACCAAGCGAGCATCGTCACGGCCAGAACTAGCGCGGGAAAGACCGTCAAATGCCATGCGATTCGGATGTAGGACTGGTACATCCCGATTATCTGGCCCCAGGACGCCTGCGGGGCCGGGATGCCGAGGCCGAGAAAGCTCAAACCGGCTTCGGCCAACATCGCGCCGGGGATGCCGAGGGCTATTGCGACAATTATCGGCGACATGACATTTCGGAGAATATGTTTTTTGAGTATGTAGAACGTCCCGGCTCCCATTGATCGAGATGCCCGCACGTAATCGGTATTCTTAAGTGTTAAAACCTGACCGCGTACTAACCGCGCCATTCCCACCCATCCCGTCAGCGTCATCGCCAGGATCAAATTCCAGAATCCCGCCCCGAGAGCGACCATGAGAATGATATAAAAAAGGATTGCAGGCAGTGACGATAGTACGTCGATGAAACGCATTACGACGTAATCAAACCAGCCGCCTCTCAGACCCGCCAACGCCCCGATCGGTACTCCCACGAGAGCTATCGCCAATTGGCTGAGCACGCCGACACTAATTGAAATTCTTGCCCCGTAGATCAGGCGGCTGAACACATCACGGCCGAGGTCATCGGCTCCCAGCCAGTGGGAGCTTCCGGGCATTTCCCAGGTAGCAAGGAAATCTCCTTTATAAGGATCGTAGGGGACGACGTACGGTGCCGCGATAGCAACTACTATCTCCAAAACAATAAAGGCGAGGGCGACAACTGCAATTTTATTCCGGGCAAAGCGCCGCCAGAAACGCTTTAGCTCAAGCGCCTTTTGGTCAAAATTTGATCTGTCCATTGCAGCGAAGCTGACCGAGTCGACCGCCGATTCAAGATCCGGATATTCCTTCACAATTCCTTTACCAAAGTGACACGTGGGTCAGCCCAGGCGTAAAGAAGTTCCGTCAGCAAATATGCAATGCTGATGATGACCGTCCACAGCAGTGTCGTGGCCATTATCAACGGGTAATCACGAGCCCCGATCGCCAAGACGAAATAGGAGCCGATTCCCGGGATACGAAAGATGCTTTCGATAAAAAAGGATCCAACGATCAAGCCGGCAGCGAGCGGTCCGCCGACGGTCAATAGGGGCGTAAGGGCATTTTTAAATACGTGGATTAATATGATCCGCGTTTTACTAACGCCCTTCGCCCGTGCCGTTCGAACAAAATTTGCCTGCATGGCGTCCGTCATACTGGTACGCGTATAACGCTGAAGTATTAGGATCGGAGCCAGCGAGTTCGCGAGGACCGGCATGATCCAATACTTAGGACCGTTCCAACCTCCCGTCGGAAGCCAGCCGAGCCAAACCGAAAAAATAACCTGCAGCAGGATCGCGAAGACAAAACCGGGTATTACAAGACAGAATATTGAAACCCCGGTGCCAAGGTAGTCGAAGATCGAGTTCGGGTTTATTGCGGCTATTATGCCTAATCCAACACCAACGATGACTGAAAAAAGGAAAGTTAAAACTCCCAGTTGGAGGGAGTATCCCCAGTGATCTCGAAAAATACTCACGACCGTCCGGTTGGGATACGTTATCGAATAACCAAAATCGAGAAGTACCGCATTCTTTACAAAAAGAAAGTATTGTTTCCAAACCGGAGCGTCCAGACCGTATTTCTCATTGAGACCCCTTTTTATGTTTTCGGGTACCAGCTGCTGTTTTTCAAGCGAGATCGCGTCAAACGGGCCACCGGGAATCATGTGCATGCAGGCAAACGTCAGCATCGACACAATGAATATGACGCCTATGGTTCCGGCAGTTCGTTTTGATATGTAAGTCAACATCGTCGCAGGTCGCAAGTCAGTACATTGGATCAAGCAAAATGACAGGCTGTCTGATGCCCGCTATGGACCGTTCGCAAAGGCGGTTCCTCGGCCGCACATATCTCTTGAGCAATCGGGCATCGCATCCGAAAAACACAGCCTGTCGAGAGACCTTCGAGTTCGGCAGGTGCTGAACTTGAACAAATATTGTTGTCTCGATACGAAGGATCAGGATCGGGTATCGCAGCTAAAAGCTCCTCAGTGTACGGATGCAGGGGGTTTCTTATAATCGACTCCGTCTCGCCGATCTCCACGAGCTTGCCCAGGTACATCACACCGATGCGGTTGCTCATAAATGCGGTAATGGCAATATTATGAGAAATGAAAATGTATGAAAATCCAAGCTCATCCTGTAGGTCACGAAGCAAATTTAATATCTGGGCTTGGACGGAAACGTCCAACGCCGAAACCGGCTCATCGCAAATTAGCAGCCGAGGTTTTAGCGCGAGTGCTCGGGCAATGCCGATGCGTTGTTGTTGGCCGCCAGAAAACTCCGATGGTAGCCGATGCATGTCTTCCGCGTAGAGGCCGACCTTCCGCAGTAATGACGCAGCATAATCACGATTGGATCGCAGTGTGCCGACGCCGTGAATTTCAAGGGGCTCGCCGATTATCTGGTCCACCCGCAGGCGTGGATCGAACGCGGCTAATGGGTCCTGAAATATTAGCTGCATATTCCGCCGTACAGGTTTAAGCTCACGCATGTTCAGCCGGGTGATGTCGTTTCCATCGAAATAGATCTTTCCCGCGTCCGGTTCGTAAAGCCGCATTATTGTCAGTGCGAGGGTCGATTTCCCACACCCCGATTCCCCCACGATTCCCAGCGTCTCGGCAGAGGATACGGCGAAACTTACATTATCGACAGCAATATTTTTGACCTTCGGTCGGCCAAGCATTCCCGGTCGGGACGCAAAGCTCTTGGTAAGATCGCGAATTTCCAGGACAGTTTCAGCCATCGGCAAACGCTCCCTGTTGTGCAACCCAACACGACGCAAATTGTTTTGGCAGAATTTGCGTCAACCGGGGGCGTTTCTCAGCACAAATGTCGATTCTTTGCGAACAGCGGGGATAAAATGAACAACGGCCAAAATCGTCTGTCCCCGCCCGTGGGGGAGATCCGTCGATCGTTACCAAGCGCTTGGGATATTCATGGAGACGTGGAATGGACGCTGCGAGTGCCTGAGTATATGGATGTTGAGGATTGTGAAAAATTAAGTCGACCGGCCCGGATTCGACAATTCGGCCGGCATACATCACCGCCACCTGATCGGCAAGCTGCGCTATGACGCCGAGGTCATGGCTGATCAGGATTATCGACATTCCGAAATCCCGCGTAAATTCTCTCAGCAGGTGCAAAATCTGGGCCTGGATCGTAACATCCAACGCTGTCGTCGGTTCGTCTGCAATAAGCAGCTCCGGCCGGCAGGCAATAGCCATAGCTATCAGAACGCGTTGTCGCATTCCGCCGGAAAACTCGTGCGGATAGTTCCGTGAACGCTGGGCTGCATTCGCGATCCCCACTCTTTCCAGCAGATAGACTGTCTTCTCTTTCGCGGCCTTTCGCGAAAGACCGCGATGAACCCGGAGGGTTTCGGCGATTTGGAAACCGACTGTTAAAACCGGATTCAGCGACGCCATCGCATCCTGAAATATCATAGAAATACGGCTTCCGGCTATTTTTTGAAGCTCCTTCGAAGAGATCTGAAGGAGGTCGACGGGAGCGTCCTCACCATAGAACATCGCTTTGCCCGCGATGATCTCGCCGGGCGGGTCGATCAGCTGAAGTAACGACAACGCCGTTACGCTTTTCCCCGATCCGGATTCGCCGACGATACCCAAAACCTCACCTTTTGAGATCGAAAACGATACGCCATTAACAGCCGGAACACATTCGTTTTCCAGGCTGAATTGCGCATGCAGATTTTCGACCTCGAGCAAGGTTTCTGACATAAAATCCTAAATTAGGTGTCCCGCCATTGATCGACGTCGTTTCGTATGTACATTTGAAAGCGGGCGATATCCAGATAGCGAAAGACGACGTTTCCTTTCTTGTCCGGCTCGAAGCCGGTTAGGTATGGGTACCAGATCTGGTGTGTGATCATGTGGGTCAGGAAAATGCCGCCCACATCTTCTACGAGAACCCGTTCAGCGTCTTGATAAAGGCCGAGCCGTCTGGGCTCGTCGATCTCACGTCCCGCATCGGCGACAAGTGTGTCGAATCGATCGTTCCGCCATGCATGGCGCGGTGATCCATTCAAGCCCGTACTCTTCCACAACCGCGTCAGCATGTTTGCCGGATCGAGGAAATCGTATTCGTATTGCCCCCGATAGACAGAAAGCTCATGCCGCAAGCGCCGGACACTCCACACCGCGGCCTCCAAGATCTGCAGCTTTACTATGATCCCCAAATTTCTTTCCCACTGGTCCTTCACGTATTCCATGACGACATCACGGCCGTTCGAAAATATCTCCAGAACAAGCGGATCGCCATTCGAATCTTTTCCGTTCGGATAACCCGATTCCGTAAGCAGGGCTCGGGCCTTTTCGACGTCAAACTTTTGAATTGGTTCCAGTTCTGAATTGTGGCCGGGGAATTCGGGCGGAAGCATCGAAAACGCCGGGATCCGCGTTTTGAGCATGACTTTTTCACAGAACGGCACTCGGTCAACGGCGTGTGACAATGCTCTTCTCAAAAGTAAATTATCGAAGGGCGGCCGCAAACAGTCAAAAGAAAGATATTCAGTTTGAAAATTGTTATATGAATGGAGATGTTTCGACAACTCGGAATCATTTATCGCCTGTGCATATTCCTGCTGCGGCAGAATGGGGATGTAGTCGATCTCCTTGTTTGCCCAGGAATTGAACCATCCTATCGAAGGTGCTCCGA
>JBDSLC010000203.1:0-4156 GCA_039916585.1 Pyrinomonadaceae bacterium
GATTACAAGGCTTCCAAAAAGATCTGCGGGCGTGATCTGCCGCCGGGCTTGCAGCAATGCGACAAACTGCTCGCTCCGATATTTACTCCGGCGACAAAAGCCGTTACCGGCCATGACGAGAACATCAACCAGGTCGAATTCATGCAGATCGTCGGGCACGACACGGCTACCGAACTCAAAAGCATCTCAAAGGAGATCTATACAACGGCTGCGGATTATGCTTTAACGCGCGGCATCATCATCGCGGATACTAAGTTCGAATTCGGGGAAGATTCGAAGGGAAATATTCTTCTCATCGACGAAGTTCTGACACCCGACTCTTCGCGCTTCTGGGACGCTTCGTCGTACGAACCCGGCCACAAACAGCCGTCGTTCGACAAGCAGTTCGTTCGTGAATACCTCGAAACCCTCGATTGGAACAAACAGCCGCCCGCCCCCCCTCTACCCGATGAAATCGCCGAAGCGACATCCGAGCGATACCTCAAAGCCTACGAACTGCTAACAGGCGAGCCCCTGCAGATCTGACCGGTGGGCTCGACTAAATTTGACGAGCCGAGGGTGATCTTTATTTTCAATAGCTGACGCGTAGTAGATCGAGACCATTTTGTGACACAGCCGTCACAAGGAGAGTTGAGATCTATGCCCGAACAAAAAGCTATCGATAATCTACTTTTCTACGACCCTGACTTCAAGAATTACGCCGAAGGATTCCTTAAAGAACACCCCTCGAACGGCATTGCGCACGCCGTCTCGAATACGACGGACCTGATCGAGGCAGTTACGAGTTACAAGAACGTGAAGGGGCTTGAACTGGTACTTCACGGCTCGCCGGGAAGTATTTACTTCAAGAGTAAAGGGCAGATGGTTGCGAGCTACTTCGGCACCATAGCCCGGGCTGCGAACATGCTTGCGCCGAACGCCCGCGTCCTCTTCCTCGGCTGCAACATCGCGGAAGGAGACGGCGGTGATAGGTTTCTGACCGATGTGGGCAAGAATATGTTCACTGGACTCGGAGGCATCGCGGGCGGCACGACCGTAACGAACTTCGTATTTAAGGGTGGGGTAACCAGAATGAATCCATTTTGGTTTTTCGGCGCCAAACTAAAGGTCCGCCGATTCGACGCTAGCGGAAAGATCACCGCTGGCCAGGACGTAGGCTACTTTGGCGGTACCACGAACATCACTGTCAATTAACCCGTCTGATTTGAACCTCGACTTCATCGCCAACCCGGACCGTAGAACCCGGATTCTCGGGGATCAGGTTCTCACCAAACAGCACTGCGTTAGCCGTCTGGCCGAATGATTCGAACGAATCGGGAAACACATCCTTCGCCATACGAAAGGTTGAGATCGTCTTAAGCGGCTCCTTACCATCAAACTCACCGCGAGCTTGGTCGACGGTCGTCATCACGCACCGCGCACACGGCTTCACGACCCAAAAGATCGTCTCGCCGACACGGAGCTTCGACCAACTATCTTCTTCAAACGGATCGCTTCCCTGCACGACCAGGTTCGGCCTGAATCGATTCATCGGCAGCGGCAGTTTCTCACCGTACTCGTCGTCCCGATAGATATCGTGCAGCCGCTCATTCACATTCGCGAGCGAACCTTCGCCGATCAGCAGCACCGGATATCCGTCCGCAAAGCTCACAATATCGTCGCCCCGATCAAATTTCTCGCTCACACGCCGGTGCGATTTTTCCGGCATCAGCACAAGCTGACAACTACGCCCAAGAACATCGCTAAACCACTCACTGACCTCGCCAACATAAACCTCGACCGCAACGTCACTCTGCCAAACTGTCACGTTCTGCCTGGTTCCCCGGTCCGGCTCAAACGGAATGTTCAGCGCTCCAGCAGCTTCACTCTCCACTATTAACTGTCCGCTATCCACTCGCACCGCGATCGCCGCCATCTTCGGCACTTCCCTCTGAGTAAAAAACATCCCTTCCCGATCCGTCAACATCCACCGCCGGTCCAACTGCAAACCGCGCTTTTCCACAAGCGAGCTATCAAGCGAAATGCCCTTCAGCGACTTGATGGGGTAAATGTTTATTTCGGAGATTTGCATAATTAACTAGTGCGTTATTTGCTCGGCTAATCTCGCATAGCGAGTGCCTCGACAAACTTGTACTGATCCCATTCGATCTCCATGCCACTGCATGCTTCACGAGCTTTCAAGATGAAGGTGTCATCTACGCCGACATTACGTTCGAAGAGGTGAACGAGAACGATGTCGAGTCCGACCCCGAATTCATTATGTTCGAGCGCCTCAAAGGCATTGTTAAGGTCAAATTCTGAAAGTCCCCAACCCCTCGCCAAATCGATCAGCTCATGGATCTGCATTCTGAGTTGTATTGTTTCGGCGAGAGCACTCATTCAAGGCTTGATAATGACACACTCAACTTTCCTGCTTTCCCAAATTCACTCTTGACAAGTTAAACCCCGTTTAGTAAATTAGCACTCTTGGAACACGAGTGCTAACGACTTATCGGGCTTGAGGCCCAAATCGTCATCTTATTACCTTTAAGACAATTTCAAAAGGAGTAAACCAATATGGCTACTAATATCAAACCGCTTCACGATCGAGTTATCCTCCGTCGCATCGAAGACAACGTCAACCAGACGGCTGGCGGACTCTACATCCCGGATACAGCTAAGGAAAAGCCGCAAGAAGGCGAAGTTATCGCAGTTGGCGAAGGCAAATATAAAGAAGACGGCACCCGCCAGACGCTCGACGTCAAAGCCGGCGACCGCGTCCTTTTCGGCAAATACAGCGGATCTGAGATCAAGCTCGACGGCGAGGAATTCCTCATCATGCGCGAAGACGAGATCCTCGGAGTCATCAGCCGAGCCGGCGCAGCCGCTTAAGTTAACCGAGTTTTCAGAGTTCGGCGAGTTCTGAGTTCCTAACTCGACAAACTCAGCCAACTCGCTAAACTCGCCGAACATTTCGACAACGGAGAAAAACAATCATGGCAAAACAAGTAGTTCACGGAGAAGATTCACGCGCGGCGATTTTGCGCGGCGTCAACCAGCTGGCTGACGCGGTAAAGGTAACCTTGGGACCCAAGGGCCGCAACGTAGTTATCGACAAGAAATTCGGTTCGCCGACGATCACCAAGGACGGCGTAACCGTCGCGAAGGAGATCGAACTCAAAGACACGCTCGAGAACATGGGCGCACAGATGGTTCGCGAAGTAGCTTCGAAGACCAGCGACGTTGCCGGTGATGGTACGACGACCGCGACCGTTCTCGCACAGGCGATCTTCAAGGAAGGCGTCCGCACGGTAGCCGCTGGTGCAAACCCGATGGCTCTCAAGCGCGGCATCGAAAAAGCTGTCGCTGAAGTCGTTGCAGAAGTTGCACGTATGGCTCAGCCGGTTTCGGGCGACGCGATCGCACAGGTCGGCACGGTTTCGGCCAACGGCGACAAGACGATCGGCACGATCATCGCTGAAGCGATGGACAAGGTCGGCAAAGACGGCGTCATCACCGTTGAAGAATCGAAGACGATGGATACGCTTCTCGAAGTAGTAGAAGGTATGCAGTTCGACCGCGGCTATCTCTCGCCGTACTTCGTTACCGATCCGGACAGAATGGAAGCCGTCCTCGACGAGCCGTTCATCCTCATCAACGAAAAGAAGGTTTCGAACATGCGTGACCTCCTGCCGATCCTTGAGCAGGTTGCGAAGATGGGCCGTCCGCTGCTCATCATTGCCGAAGACGTCGATGGCGAAGCTCTTGCAACCTTGGTTGTGAACAAGCTCCGCGGCACGTTGAACGTTGCTGCTGTTAAGGCTCCTGGCTTCGGCGATCGCCGCAAGGCAATGCTCGAAGACATCGCGGTCCTGACCGGTGGTAAGGTCATCAGTGAAGACCTCGGCATCAAGCTTGAGACCATCACGATCGAAGATCTCGGCAAGGCCAAGAAGGTTACGATCGACAAGGAAAACTCGACCATCGTCGAAGGCGGCGGTACGGGCGAAGCGATCGACGGACGCATCAAGACGATCCGCAATCAGATCGAAGATACGACCTCGGACTACGACCGTGAAAAACTGCAAGAGCGTCTGGCTAAATTGGTCGGCGGTGTTGCGGTGATCAAGGTCGGTGCTGCTACCGAGACGGAAATGAAAGAGAAGAAGGCCCGCGT
>JBDSLC010000204.1:0-2740 GCA_039916585.1 Pyrinomonadaceae bacterium
CAATGGAGGCCGTCAACAGCGGCCTGCTGCCGCTCGTCGATATCGGCGACGTGAAGATCGAGGCTCCTGTGCCGCGGCCGGGCAAGATCATCTGCATCGGCCTAAACTATCGCAACCACGCGATCGAGAGCGGCATGGACATCCCCAAAGCTCCGATCGTATTTTCGAAGTTCGTCACCTGCGTGGCCGCGTCGGAAGATCCGATCCTGCTTCCCGTTGGCAGCGAACAGGTAGATTACGAAGCCGAACTCGCGGTCGTCATCGGCCGCCGGGCGAAGAACATTGACGGCAAAGACGCGATGGACTACGTCTTTGGCTATACGAACTTCAACGACGTTTCCGCACGTGATATGTAGTTCGCAGACGGCCAGTGGCAGCGGGGAAAATCATGCGACACCTTCGCACCGTTCGGCGAGTTCGTGGCAACCAAGGATGACATCCCCGATCCGCACAATTTGCAGATCCAATTCCGCCTCAACGGCGAGACAATGCAGGACTCGACGACGGCGGAGTTGATATTCCGCATCCCCGAGATCATCGAATACCTGTCGCGTTCGATAACTCTCGAACCCGGTGACATTATCGCCACCGGGACACCTCCCGGCGTCGGCTTCGCCCGCAAACCGCCGGTTTTTCTCAAAGACGGAGATGTTTGCGAGGTCGAGATCAAGGGACTCGGAGTGCTGATCAACCCAGTCGCTTCAAACTTATTCCGAAATGTTCGACCTTAGCGGAAAGACAGCTTTAGTAACGGGAGCCGCATCAGGAATCGGCGAAGCAATAGCCCACGCGCTCGCGGGAGCCGGAGCGTTCGTATTTGTAGCCGACCTCAACGACGAAGCAGGTGAGAAGGTCGCTGAAACCATCGGCGGAAAGTTCATTCCACTCGATGTCGCCAGCCGTGAAGACTGCATACGGGTCGCTGAGAAGGTTCATGCGACCCGCGGCGATCTCGACATCCTCGTTAACAACGCCGGTATCGGGCATGTCGGCACGATCCTGAACACCGATGCCGAAGATCTCGAACGCCTGTTCGCCGTCAACGTCCGCGGGATGTTCGACCTGACAAAGGCATTCATTCCCAAGATGATCGACCGTAAATACGGCGTGATCATTAATCTGGCTTCGATCGGCGGGATACTCGCGATCCGCGACCGCATCGCCTATTGCACGACCAAGTTCGCAGTCGTCGGGATGACCAAGTGCATCGCCCTCGACCACGCACTTGACGGCATCAGAGCCAATGCAGTCTGCCCGGGTCGCGTCGAAACCGATTTCGTCAAACGAAGGCTTGCCGAATACCCCGACCCGAAAAAGGCATACGAAGAAATGGCCTCGACTCAGGCGATCGGCCGGATGGGCAGGCCCGAAGAGGTCGCGGCGGCGGTCCTTTACCTCGCCAGCGACGAAGCCGCCTTTGTCACCGGAACCGCAGTCGAACTCGACGGTGGCTGGGGTGCGGGCAAGTGAAGCGTTGAGTTAAAAATAAGTTATGGAAATTCCTGGAACCAAATGGCGAATGGACCTTTGTATAACGTGAACGGAAATAATCGGTGACCAACACAGTGGCAAACAAATTCTCAGCCATTGGAAGCGGGTGAGGTCTGTTCATTGGGGCTCCTGATATATGTGTAGAGAAACCGCGTCTGGGCTGGACGCGGTTTTTCTTTGTGCGTGCAGCGTGCGCGATTTATCGCGTCACCTACGTTACCTATCGACCCGCGCGTATACGCAAACAACGCTGTTCCAGTCTTAGATTCGTGCAGTTCGTGCAATTCGTGGCTAATTTCTCCTTATGCTAGATTAGTCCCAATGCATAAGGTCCTGACAGCCGCCCAAATGCGCCGGGTCGATCGCCTCACCACCGAGCGCTACGGCATCCCTTCCCTCATCCTAATGGAAAACGCCGCCCACGCCGTCGCACGCGTCATCACCGATAAACTCGGCGGATCGGTCAAAGACAAGTCGATCCTGATCCTGTGCGGGAAGGGAAACAATGGCGGTGACGGAGCTGCGTTGGCGAGGATTTTGTGGACTCAAGGTGCCTATGTACAGATCATACTTCTGGGGACTTTGAAGGAAACAAACGGTGACGCGAGAGAGAATCTCGAGATTTGCTTGGCGCTCGTTCGAGAAAATGAAGATCGTATTTCTCTCCGCGAAATCGACAATCCTTTTGAACTCTGGTCACTGCTTTCTTCCCAACCAAATTACGGATGGGACTGTTTAGTTGACGCCTTATTCGGGACGGGGCTGACCAGACCTCTCGAAGACCCCTTGGCTGAAGTAATCGAGTCGATCAATCATCGGCAATACTTGGCAGAAAATTGTTTGATCGTTTCTGTTGATATTCCTTCAGGACTTGAATCCGATTCGGCCGAACTGATCGGAGCACCTTTCGACGCTGATATTACAGTGGCTTTTACAGCCCCCAAGATCGCGAATATTCTTCCCCCTTCATCAAACTGGAATGGGGAGCTGATGGTGTCTGCCATTGGCTCGCCGGATGAGTTGATCGAAGAACAAGAATCCCAAATTTTCCTGGCAGAGGATTGCGATGCGGCCGCGTGGCTTACAAATTCTGAGTTCTACACCGACTCTTACAAAAACAAGCGCGGTCACGCACTAGTGATCGCCGGTTCGGAAACGTATTCCGGAGCCGCCGTTCTCTCAAGCAACTCCGCGATCCGCTCCGGCGTCGGGTTGGTCACTCTAGCGTGTCCGGCGGAAGCAAAGACCG
>JBDSLC010000205.1:0-18309 GCA_039916585.1 Pyrinomonadaceae bacterium
AACGAACACGAAACGAAGAGAGAGATAACGATTTGCGTGATAGCCTCGCAAGCGGGGACGCTTGCGCTCCAGTCAAAAAAGGCGGCGGTGATCGAATGAAAGATCACCGCCGCTAGTGCGCTATCAGGAGGAACAACTTGTCTAAATACTCTTGCGGAAGAGGTACGAGGCACGGATAAAGAAGGTGCGGCTGTTGCGTTCGAAGCCGGGTTCGAACTGGCCGGTGTACGGGCTGAAGCCGCGATAATTGGAATTATCGTTGTAGCCGACGTAAAAGGCCGTGCCGGGGCTGGGGTTCCAGCCGAGGAGGGCCTGGCCGCTGTAATTGCTGCGGGTCGAATCGTAATCGAGCCGCAGCCGCGTGAAGAGAAAACGTGTGAACTGGTAAGTCGACTTGACCGACAGTAGGTCTGCGTCGAACGCCCGCACGCGATTATCGTTTCGCACCAGCCGCGATTTGGTGTAGCTAACAGACATCCGAAGCGGATCGATGGGTTTGTACTCCATCTCGATCTGCATATCGATCTGGCGTCCGGGGCCGGGATCCTGAAGCCCGCCTCGCTCACCGAAGAAATCATAGGCTCCGCCGATGGTTCCGAAGAACAAGCCGTAATTTAGCTTTTTGTTCAGGTTCTGGTTGAAATTTACGGACATCATATGCTGCCACGACCCGCGCGTCGGATCGCCGAAAAATGTGCCAAGCGGACGCGTGGGCGAACGTTTTAGCCCAAATTCCTCTTCATAAAGCTTTTCGTAATAAAGTCCTGTCGAGACGTTGAGGAAGGCATTCTTCTGAAGCGATAGGTTTATGTTTGTCTCGCCGTTCCACGATTGAAGGCGGCCGGTCCAGTCGTAGTCGATACCCGTCGACTTGTTCCAGTTGAGGCGAATGATCTTCCCCTTCGGATTCGATTTGGTCGAGGTGCGATGAAAGAAGAACGCGAAGTTAGTGTTGGTGCGCCGCGTGAACCCGGAATCGGCTCGATAGTCGGCACTCCGCCCGCCCAACTCGGTGAACCATCCGCTCGTGTCGGTAGAATGGTCGATATTGAGGTAATAGCCCATGCCCGTTCCCGAGCGATATTCGTTATATTTACTGCCTAAAAGGGTATCTTGCCCATACGTTCCGCCGCCGCAGATCTGCTGATTCCGAAGAGATTGGTCGGGGTTGAGAGTCGGTTCGAAAACGGGGTTGAAGAAGCAGCGTCTTGATTGGGTCGCGACGACCTGAAAGACGCTCGTCGTTTGGGGATTGATCTTGATGCGTCCGTCGATGCCCGCGACGAGATTCTTTTGCTCCGGGAAGCTCCGATAGGTGCCAAAAAATCCGATGTTGTTCTCCTTACCAAAATCGCGTTTGAGGCGAAGTACGGCGAACATCGCATTTTTATCCAGAAACTCGTCGATCTTAGGCCGAACGCTGCGGTCGTTGCGGTCGTCCTCGTCGTAATTGCCGGGCGCATTATCGGAGGCTACAAGGAATCCGAAGCTCGTTTTACCCGTCTTGCCAGTTAGCTTGGCGGCGAAATCGGGATCGACGATGGATCGGGAATCGAAGATGCGAAGCGGCGAATTGAACGTGTCTTTCCCTTCCAGGAAGAACGGCCGCTTCTCTTCGAAAAAGATGGGGAACCGCTGGTTGGCAGTGACCACGGGTGCGTCTGCTTCGATCTCGGCGAAGTCAGGGTTGATCGCGGCGTCGAGCGTGACGTTGGGGCTGAGAGAGTATTTTAAGGTGACGCCGAGTTCCGTTCGTATCGGTTGATTTACGAAACGGCCCGGATCGATCATGTTCAGATTCTGGTCGAGGTAGAAGCGGTCGAGTGTGCGAACGCGCTTGCCGGTTTCGGATACGGTGACGCTCGGGGTTACCTCGAGCGTGCGTTCATACTTGATGCCGTCGAGGCCGGTGATCTTTCCGTGCTTGATCAGGAAACCCGAGACGTTGCGATCGTCAGGTAGCCATTGGTCGAATTCATCGTTAAAGCGGTCGATGTTACGGGCCGCGTTAAACCCCCATAGCTTGTCCTTACCGGCGGAGTATCGGAGCGATTTGAAGGGGATCTTCACCTCTACCGACCATCCCCAATCTTCGATGACGCCCTTCGATTCCATCACGATGTCGACGGAGAAATCGGCGCCGCTGCCCTCGGTGTAGATGCCGTCCTGCTGGACGCCGAACGGATTGAAGCCGAGCACGTATGCCCGCCGCTGATCGTTATAGGTATCGAGCCAGACGCGGACGTTATCTTCGCCAAATACGTCATCCCGCTTGGCCACTGTCGCGCGGATCTTGTCTTTTTCGTCCCAGCACTTGAACGCGATGTACATATTCTTTTCGTCGTACATCACGTAGACCTCGGTGGGTTTGGTTGGGGCGATGTTGTCGCCCGGACCCGTCTGTAAGAAGTCTTTAAAGACAGCCGCATCTTTCCATAGCTCTTCGTCGACCTTGCCGTCGATAACGATGCCGGGGCCGATCTTCGGGATCGTTATCGGGTAGGCTTTTTCGGGCGGGACAGGAACGTTTCCGATCTTTATCGGAGGAAACTTTGACCTAGAAGCCGGAGCGTCGTCGCTAGCCAAAGCTGAGGCCTTCGTTGATGCCTCCGGCCCGGACGAGATCTGTGCGTATGCGGCGAATGAAAGCGCAATAATAGCCGCAATTAGAGATAGAGGTCTCATTTAGATCACCTAAATATAAATCGAATTTATGAATTTAAAACGGACAAACCCTTGGTTCGTACTGTGACTAGAACGCAATTCGGGTCAAGAAGGTTTCAATACTTTACGGCGCAAATTTCACCACGAGTCGAAGAACTATCGTTCTGCGTTTATGGATTCGCGGCTGCGGACCTCGACGGTTCCGTCCGGCGATGAGAATTTGTAGGTTTTGCCGCCTTTGCCGAGTCGAACGTTCTCATCCGAAGTCTTCGTGGCTTGCATACCGTCAAGGACGATCTGCTCTTTCGGCGCCTGAATGTCGGCGTCGGTTCCGAGGGGCAGGGTAAGGATAAATTTACCGTCGTTAGACGAAGCGTCGATGCGGTCAAAGTTGCCGTCGAGATAGATCTCGCCGTCGGTGGTCTTCGCGATCAGGTCCCCCTTGAAGTCGACGACGCGGACAACTCCCATCGTATTTGTCACCTTCAGACTTCCATCCGATCCGCGAACATCGATAGAATTTTCGCTGCCCGAAAGATCGATCTCGCCGGACACGCCTTCAAGCCGTATCTCGCCTTTCGTGTTTACCTTAAGATTCGATTTTCGAGGGACGAAGACCTCAAGTCGCGGGGTTTGGCCGTTCATACGGTCCGGGTCGCCGCCGATGACGTTCAGGTTTACCACAGACTTCGACTGCGATTCCTTGATCCTGGCTTCGTTGCCGGCATGAAGATCCTGATATTCGGTAAGAACGTATTTGACTTCGCTCTTGTCCCAGCCGCGGACTCGGACATTACAGTTCGGGGCGTCGATGACGACCTTTGGAGTTCCATCGACCGTGAACGAATTCGTCTTGCGTTCGACCATCGGCGTCTCGGAGAAAAACATCGCGTCTTGCATCTTAGCAAGCACTTTCTCTTGGATCTTCAGGCCCTCGCGGATCGACTCTTGGATCTTCTCGTCATCGATGTCGATCTTGATATTCTCAAGCTCCGGGATCTTTATCTTCTGAAGTTCGCGGTTTGCTTCGCGCATCGCCCGAGCGGTCTCGCGGCGAGCGTCGGCGGCAGCTCGTCCCGCATCGACATGAGCCCGCCTGGCGTTATCCGAAACCATTCTATCGGCATCGCTGTAGTAGGATTCGCGGTTAGCCGAGAGTAGGTTTACGGCGGGACTTACCGATTTTCCGTCATCCTTTTTGTTTATCGCGAGCGGGCCGTTGACGCTGTCGAGCTTGATCTGAGCCTCGCCCGTCCCGAGCCGTCCGTGGAGATCGCGTCCAACATATTCACCCTTGCGAACTGGCAGGCCGAATGCGTTCGTGATGTTGCCGTTGAGGGAATCCGCCTTAACGGTCGCGTTCGTGTCCGATGGAAGTAGAAGGTTTACACGACCATTGACCGTGCTCAATTCGATCTTGCTTCCCTGCTCCACACGGTCGAAATCAGCCGTAACAGTTCCATTTACGGTCGAAAGATCGGCAGTTCCGCGAAGATTGCTGGCGTTCACGCTGCCGTTGACCGCTGAGATCTTTGTCACGTTGACGAAGTTTGCGGCGACGACCGATCCGTTGACCGTCTCGATCTCGTTCAGAACCGCGGTCCGCGGAACCGACACCTTGAAATGAACCTCGATCTTTCGTCGCTGATTCTTCCAGTTTTCGGATTTGTACTCGGTTTCGACGCTGAACGAATTCGCCTGAGCATCGATCTTTAGTTCAACGGCGTCTAGCGATTCTTTGCTGTCGCCGATCTTTGTCGCCTCAAGGCGAACCTCATTACGGTCCCAAGCGATCATCTCGATCGACCCGTTCACGTTCGAAACGCTAACGCGGCCGTTTGCCGAGATCGGATACGACTGCTCGAATTTTTCTGTTTCGTCCGAAACTACCCTAACGGCCGCCGCCTGGGTATGAATGTTGTTGTATGTGGGCTGCGGCTCGATCTGAAGATCGGACGAAACAAAAAGGCTTGCGAAAACTATAGAATATAACCAACTCATATTATGACTGCCTCGGTATGAAGTTTATTTGGGAAGATTTCCCGTATCTGTAAGAAAAAACACCGCGTTTCGATGGTTTGTGACAAAAAACAGAAATTAAATTCAAACTTTCGGCATCTGAACCTTTTGATGCTTTTATGGAATCTCGCGCGTGCCCAACCGTAAGAATTTCAGCGAGTCATTACAGAATCTTGAACTCCTCCGATGAGCATTTACTATACTTGCCCCTTTTGTTAGATTATAGGGTTTGAGCGGGCAGTTTTGCGGAGAACGAAATGAATTTAGAAAAGACACGGCTGCACATCCTTAGCGAAAAGAGAGATCTTTCCGCGAAGGCGAAGACTGGCGTCTCTCTCCATTGCCACACCGAACATTCCAGAGAGATGCTGGATTTTGTCCCGCATTATGCAGATCAGCTGCCGATCATAGCGAGTTTCTGGAAACGGGAAAAGCTCAACTACAAAAAACGTGAGGGCCGTGAAGTAGATTTTTCGACGTCGTTTTGGTCGCCTCCGCTATCACCAAAGGATGTCTTCGACATTGAACGGTCGCAGATAAGAGAGTTGAACTTGGATGGACTGGTTTCCATCACCGATCATGACAGTATTGACGCGACGCTTGAGGTAAACAGACTTGCTCCAGAAACGGATGCCCCGCTCTCTATGGAGTGGACCGTGCCGTTCGAATACGGATTCTTCCATGTTGGTGTTCACAATCTCCCGAAGGACCGGGCTGAAGATCTGACGACGACCCTTCTTGAATTCACTTTCAACGATGAGAATCATAACGACGCTAAGCTGACCGAAATGTTCGCGATGCTCAGCGAGATCCCAAGTGTTCTCGTCGTGCTGAATCATCCATTGTGGGACATCGAGATCGTTGGAAAGCAGCGACACATGGATCTGCTCGATATGTTCATTTCGCGACACGGGAAGTGGATCCACGCTTTCGAGGTGAACGGGTTCAGGTCGTGGTCCGAGAACAGGGGCACCATCGATCTCGCAGAATCGATCGGGATGCCACTCGTAACCGGCGGAGACCGGCACGGATGCAAACCCAACACGGTGCTAAACATTACCGACGCTTCTACGTTCGCTGAATTTGCGGACGAGATAAGGACCGATAAGCATAGCGAGGTCGTGCTAATGCCGGCGTACGAGCAGCCGCTTCACTCGCGGCAGCTAGAGTCGTTTGCGGAGATCTTGGCACACTACCCGAAGTTTCGTGCTGAACGTCGGCAATGGTTTCAGCGAGTACATTTCGACAACGGCGATGGTGCAGGCCCGCGCCCGCTTACCGATTACGGTTGGGTACGAGGCGGTCCCCTTTGGCTGAGAATTGCGGTTTGGGTCCTGGGAGTATCGGGAAGCCCCGCGATGCGGCCCGCATTTCGGGCTGTTCGGAAAAAGAAGGATCGCCTTCCGCACATCGCTAGCCCGACCCCGCTACCCGCTCGGCATGAGGACGAACACGTCATCGAACTAACCTCCGATCCGGTCGGTTGAATTGTCCGGTAAAGTAAAGGATAATTACTGTTTGTTCAAAGGCGGCCTGGCCCGCCTTTTGTTTTTTGAGCCTGTTGTAATTCTGTGAGCAGTCCTATCCGAGCGGCATTCTTTCCGGATTCATATCTGGAAGTGAACGGTGCCGCGATGACAAGCAAACGACTGACAGGGTATGCCCAGAAGATGGGCTACCCTTTTTTGTGTATTCATGCAGGACCAAAGAACGACACCTGGCAAGATGAAAGCACAACGTATCTCTCGCTGAAGCGTTCGCCCGTAAGTTTCGCTTTGGACGAAGATCTAGCTTACGATCCGCTGTTTCAGCGACACACCGCTACGGTAATACGGGCGCTATTGAAGTTCCAGCCTGATGTGATCCACATTACAGGGCTGAACGACGTCAGCATCGTCGGGGCATACCTAGCGTGGAAATTACAGCTCCCGCTGGTCGGATCGTGGCACACGAATATTCACGAATTTGCGGCAACACGTCTCGATAATCTGCTCAGCTTTGCCCCGGCAGGCTTTCGTCGAAAGATCAGCCGATTTGCCGAGAAGAACATAATGTACGGCTCGATCCAGTATTACCGGATGCCAAAGGTGATCCTGGCTCCAAATCAGGAGCTC
Organism: Pyrinomonadaceae bacterium; assembly: GCA_039916585.1. GTDB lineage: Bacteria > Acidobacteriota > Blastocatellia > Pyrinomonadales > Pyrinomonadaceae > OLB17. Next base: position 6,798 of record JBDSLC010000205.1, read on the forward strand.
ATCGATGCACTGCATAAAGGCACGAAGCGTTCGGCCCGGCTAATGTCGCGTGGCGTGGATACCGACAAGTTTTCGCCTGAAATGCGGACCGTCAACGATGGTGTATTTCGACTTGGATCGGTCGGCCGGCTGCGTGCCGAGAAGAATGTGCGAATGCTGGTTGAGTTGGAAAAGAACCTTCTAGCCGCGGGCAAGACCAACTTTGAGTTTCTGATAGTCGGCGAAGGAACGGAGCGTGAGTATCTCGAAAAGAATCTGAAGAATGCCAAGTTCACGGGATTTCTCTCGGGAGAAGAACTTTCGGAAGCGTATGCAAACATGGACGTTTTCATCTTTCCGTCGGAAACCGATGCGTTCGGCAACGTCGCTCAAGAAGCACACGCTTCCGGCGTTCCCGCGATCGTAAGCGATCAGGGCGGACCGAAATTCATCGTCTCACACGGAGAAACCGGTTTCATCGCGAAAGACCTGGCGGAGTTTACGGGCTATACTATGGGGTTGATGAACGACAGGTCGAAGCTTGAGGAAATGAAAACTATGTCGCGTACGAGCGCGATGTCCCGATCTTGGGACTCCGTTTTCGAAAGTGTTTACGCCGCATACGTCGAAGCGATCGCGCTGGCCGAATCTCAGAAGATCGCGAAAGAGCAAGAGGAACTAGCCTGAAGCCGATGAACGACATTACCTTCGAAGACGCTCCGGCGATTCCGGAAACGCACACGATAGGTGAAGCACTTCGTAGTGTTTTTACCGATCCAGGCCAGTTCGTCAAATATTGGAATTACAAGGGAGCGGTGCTCAGCGGCGTAGTGCGGGCTCCGATCTTCCTGATCACGTATCTCGTAGGACGCGAAAGTTTGCGGCTAGCGTTGGGAGCTGCAAGCCTTCAATTCATGTTCCGTTTTCTGTTTGCCGGAGTTGGCGGAACCTTGATCCAGAGTTTTCGACGGGTCGAACCTCCGTGGAAGGCCCTGCTTGCGATAATGCTGATCCTGCCGTTTATCAGCCACCTGATCGAGTTCGCTATCCAAGCACTGTTCGCGTATTTCACCTCGACACAGGCCCATACGGACAATGCCATCCTTAGATCGATCACCGTATCGATCATGTCGGCATTATTCACGCTTTTTGCGATGCGTCGAAATGTGATGACGGTGGGCGAAGAAGGGAGTCGCTCGCTGCTCCACGACGTCTCGAGGTTGCCGAGGTTAGTATTCGAATTTTGTGCGTTCATCCCCAACGAGATCGCATCATTCATCCGCCGCGGAGCCTGGATCACCGCCGGCGTGGCTCTCGTTAGCTTCGGAGCATTTGCTCAGATCATGGTGTGGGCTCTGGTTAACCGTCCCAATTGGACCTATGGCGGCGGCAAAGCGATACCGCTCCTGCAATACTTCGGAGTGTTCGGAATGGTCTTAATGGTCCTCGCCGTGATCGGCTCTCTCATCTGGTTCAACCGCAAACATCATCGATAGTCCGAACGTGTCCGAAGCCAAGATAAAATCAGTTCACATTACGAACTACTACCACAAAAATAGCGGTGGTATCAGCACGTCGTACAACAATCTGATGGCCGCGGCCGAACGGCATCAGCGTTACGTTCGGCTGATCGTTCCAGGCGAGATAGAAGAGGTCGAAGAGGTCAACGAATTCGCCAAGATCTACTACGTTCCCGCCAAACAATCACCCGTGTTCGACAAGCGATATCGCGTGATGATGCCGTGGCAATATATGCTTGCGGATTCGAGCATCCGCAAGATATTGCTTGCCGAGATGCCGGACATGGTCGAGATCACGGACAAGTACACGCTGAGCATCTTTGGGACGATGGTCCGGAAGAAAGGTTTCCAGCAGCTCGGGCGGCCGATGCTCGTTCACTTTTCTTGCGAACGAATGGACGACAACATTGGTTCGTTTTTATCGAAGGGAAAGTGGGGACAGTGGCTCGCTCGCCGCGTGATCGGCAACTACACCCTGCCCAGTTTTGACTATCACATTGCGAATTCCGCGTACACGGCCGAAGAGTTTTACGACTCGTTGTCGTCCGAGAAGAACAAGGGGAGAAGTACCAAATTCCTGAATTGGTGCTGGCGCTATTTCGCAGCTCCGCGAGTTCCCGCAAGCGAGCGGATATTTGTATGCCCACGGGGCGTGGACGCGGTGCAGTTCACCCCGGATCGACGGTCGGACGAGGTCAAGAAAGAAATGCGTGAGCGAGCCGGACTCCCAACCGATTCGACCGTGCTTTTGTATGCAGGTCGCATTTCGCCCGAGAAAAATAGCGGCCTGCTATTGAACGTGATGAGCGAACTAGCGGGCGATAAAGACCACGATTATCGGTTACTGATCGCAGGTGCCGGCCCGCAGGCGGAAGAGCTGCGTGAGCAGGCCCAGGAGATGTTTCCGGACCAGGTGATCCAGCTTGGGCATTTGGATAAAAACACCTTGTCGGACTATTACGCTAACGCGGATGTATTCATTCACCCGAATCCAAAGGAGCCGTTCGGGATCGCTCCGCTCGAGGCGATGGCGTCCGGCGTTCCGACGGTCGCTCCGAATTCCGGCGGCATTCTGTCGTACGCGACGAATGATAATGCGTGGCTCGTGGAACCGACAGGCGAAGCGTTTGCCGTGGCGATCCGCGAGGTGATGGGAAACGTCGAGTTGCGAAATGCGAAGGTTCTACACGCTCTTGAAACCGCCCGTGCGAACACCCGCGAAGCCTCGACCGATCGGCTGTTCGCGACCTACGATGAGATGTGGGAAGACTTCAACTCGCGAAACGCGTTGTTCACTGATATTGAGAAAAGCAAGGAATTTGATTTCGTGAAGGAGTCGCTAAGTTCTATCCCGGCTAGGGGCGATACGGTTTCCGAAACAGAGTAATATCGACCTTTGCGTCTCTGCGACTTCGCGGCTTTGCGTTAAAATTTCTGAAGATGCTCGAACTTGTTCTCGCAAATCTCAAGGTACGCCCGTTTCGAACTCTGATCAGCGTGATCGGCGTCGCGCTTGGCGTTGTTCTGGTCGTGATGTTTACGGGCTTGGCCCGCGGGATGACGAACGACATGGCAAAGCGTGCGTCGAATTGGAAGGCGGAGATCGTCTTTACGCGGCCGGGTGCGATGGAATTGACGAGCTCTAATGCATCAGTGTCGACCGCATACGTCGACCGTCTGATGCAGATCGAAGGCGTCGAATCCACGGTACCCGTTATCCGGTACATCTCGCCGGACACGAGCGGACGTTGGGGGATCACGCAGATCGACGGAGTCGAATGGGCTCCGTTTGCGGCGATGAACGAAATGTCGATCATAGAAGGCCGGCCTGCGACGGGCAGTAATGAGGTCATTCTCGACGAGCGCCGATTGGTCGAAGATAAAGTTAAGGTCGGAGATTCGCTGAAGTTATTTGGCGGCAAAGAATACAAGATCGTCGGTGTTTTCTCGCCTCCATCCGGCGCTCGGGTCAAGATGTCGCTCAGTGCCATGCAGGAAGCACTGGAAGCGCCCGGCAAATGCACGTACATCCTTGTGAAGATCAAGGATGGCCAGGACGCGAGCGTTGTCGCCGGCCGCATCAATGAAGCGCTGCCAGGCAACAAGATCAATCTCACAAGTAACCTGATCATTGACGCTCAGGATCGTATCCCGGCACTGCAAACCTTTCTCCGCGTACTCGTCGGCCTGGGCGCGTTTGTCAGCACTATTTTCGTCTTGCTATCGATGTATACGACTATTACCGAACGCCGCAAGGAGATCGGGATCCTGAAATCGCTCGGGGCTCCGAAGTCGTTCATCATTCGAGCGATCGAGGGCGAAGCATTTATGATCGGTGTTCTCGGCGTGATTGGCGGATTGATAGCCGCTTTTGTTGCCTCGTTTGTGATCGGCAAATTGTTCGATCTTGCGTTCGAATTCAGCCTCGGTTGGGTCGCGACCGCTGTCGGCATTGCTATCATCGGGAGCCTCGTCGGGGCCCTCTATCCAGCATGGCGAGCGTCGGTGATCGACCCAGTAGAAGTTATGGCAAACGAATAGCCGATTTATTTCTGATGAGCGAAACCACTCTTCACTCAGCCGTTCAAAACGAAAAGATCTCTTCCAAACAGGGCTTGCTGCAGAAACTCTTTGCAGTCTGGTTTGACGCGTTTGTGTATAACCAAATATGGGAAGATCCGCGCGTTGATATCCAAGCGTTGGAAATAGATGGAAATTCGCGAATTCTGACGATTTCGTCGGGCGGCTGCAACGCGATTAACTATCTGGTCGAGCGACCGGAAACGGTCACCGCTGTCGATCTGAATAAGCACCACATTTATCTACTCAATTTAAAGATCGCGGCAGTCCTGCATTTGCCGAGCTTTAAGAAATTCTTTGCGTTCTTCGGCAACGGGAAGGGCGAGAATACGAATACGGATTATCTTCGCTACATCCGGCCGAATCTCGATCGCGATACGCGAGACTTTTGGGAGTCGAACACGCTTGGCGGCGGGTTCTTTTATGGCGACCGGATCAGTTTCTTTACGAACGCCGGCCTGTATGAACATTCGCGGAACGGCTATTTTCTTCGGTTCTTTCATAAGATGGCTAACGTCTTCGGCTGCAAGCCTGATCAGGTGTTGAACGCGACTTCGTTGGTAGAACAAGAAGAGCTGTACGCCGAGCACATCGATCCGTTCTTTGACACATTTGTGATCAAGACGCTCGGCAAACTCCCTGTGACGATGTTCGGGCTCGGCATTCCGCCGCAGCAGTATGACGAACTGAAGAAGGATGTCGGCGACGGAGGTTCGGTGATCGACATCTACCGCGAGCGCGCCAAACGACTCGCCTGTGACTACCCGATCCAGGAAAACTACTTTGCGTGGCAAGCGTTCGGGCGAAAGTACGACACAGAGAAACGCCGAGCCGTTCCGGAGTATTTGAAGGAAGAGAATTATGAGGATCTCCGAGAGAATGCCGACAGGTTGCGAACCAAGGTGGTATCCGCGACCGACGAGATCAAGAATAGCGATTTCGGAGCTTTCAACCGCTTTGTGTTTTTAGATGCTCAGGATTGGATGAACGCGGAGACAATGACCGAGCTTTGGACCGCGATCGCTGAAAAGGCCGAGCCGGGTTCACGAGTAATCTTCCGCACCGCCGGAGCCGAATCGCCGTTGCCATCGAATTTGCCGGATGATCTGTTAGCGAAGTTTCGATACGAGAAGGAAACATCCGAACGCTTGTTTAGAGAAGATCGGGCATCGATCTACGGCGGTTTCCATTTGTATATTTTGGAATCATAGCCACAGAGTTCACAGAGAGTAAATTTGCTTTACATTTCTCGGTGTTCTCTGTGGTAAACAATGTCGAATCCCCACGAAAACATGGACCGGATGTATCGCATGCAGCGGTACTTTTACGACCTGACCCGGAAGTTTTACCTTCTAGGGCGCGATCAGCTTTTGGAGGAGATGAAGGTGCAACCGGGAGAGCGTGTGCTTGAAGCGGGATGTGGCACGGCGCGGAATCTGATCATTCTCGCGAAGCGTCAACCGAATGCGATGTTTTACGGACTCGACGCTTCTGCTGCGATGCTGGAGATGGCACAGGCGAAATCAGACGCGGCGGGGGTGACAAATTTCGAACTGAAGACCGCTCTCGCAGACGATTTCACATTCGATGGTACCTTCGGACTTCCGGAGAAATTCGACACGATCTTCTTCTCGTACTCAATCTCGATGATCCCACCGTGGCGCGAATCGATCGAGAACGCCCTGGAGAATCTAAAGCCAGGCGGAACGCTTTATCTTGTAGATTTCTATGATCAACGCGATCTGCCGGGACCTTTCCGCCGATTTCTGAAATGGTGGCTGTCGAAATTTCATGTCAAATTCTGGCCGGAACTAATGCCCTTTCTTGAATCGCTCAACAGATCCGGAACAGCCAAAGTGACGATCAAGCCCTTATTTCGCCGCTATTCGTTCATCGCCTCCGTCCGGAACGATTAGTTCGCCATCAACGAACCTTATTTTGATCCAAAAACGTTAGCGCGATCCCGCCTAATACCAACGCTCCCGCGATGAATAATCGCGTCGAAGCTGTTTCTGCCAACAGAAGGATTCCCCCGATCGCTGCGAGCACCGGAACAGAAAGCTGCAGTATTCCAGTTCGGGTGGCCGTGTGGTATTTCAGCGCTGTGTACCAGACCGAGTAGCCGATGCCTGACGCGATCGCACCAGAGACTACGGCGAGCATTGCCCCGCGAAGCGAAAGGTGAATCGTCGAGAGGAAGACTATACCAGCCGCGACCACCATCGGAACCGACCGTAGGAAGTTTCCTGCCGTATCGGCAAGCGGATCTTCGCTCCCCTTCCCGCGGAGCGTGTAAAATCCCCAAGCTGTTCCAGCCGCCGCCATCAATAGAGCATTCAATGGCGGTGGCGCCGCCAAGCCGGGCAGGACGAGGTAGATCAGCCCAACGAAAGCGACTGCCAATCCAAGCCATTCCAACGTGGCCGGACGAACGCCTCGATAGAGCGATACGCCGAACATTGTCAGTTGGACACTACCGAACAGGATCAAAGCTCCGGTACCGGTGGTCAGACCGACGTACGCGAATGAAAACGCGATGGCGTATGCGAACAGAAAAAGTGCGGATGCCCAATTGCCATTTGTGCCGAGTTTTTGCGTTTTGCCGGTGGCGAGAAGCAGCGTCGCGAGCATTGCTGTTCCCGAAATGAGACGGATCGCGGTAAAGCTTGCGGCGTCGATCTCGCCCGTCGTCAATGCCATTCGGCAGAGAATGGAGTTGAACGCGAAAGCTGTAAGGGCGAAGGCTGTGAGGAGAAAGACCCTCATTTGAAAGAGTGTGAATGTAGCATCAGCGCTCGAGTTTTGAAACAGAAGCTATTTTACGGATGCCGCGATCGAAGCGGTCAGCGACCGGAAGATGTTGCGGCCATCGTTGGAGCCGAGTAGCTCTTCGCAAGCGCGTTCGGGATGCGGCATCATTCCGAGGACATTGCGGTCGCGATTACAGATCCCGGCGATGTTCGATCGCGCACCGTTCGGGTTCGACTCGGAAGTTATCTCGCCTGTTTCATCGCAGTATCTAAAAACGACCTGATTATTCTCTTCAAGGGCCTGAAAGGTGGCATCATCGCAGGTGTAATTACCCTCGGCGTGTGCAATGGGAATTGAGAGTACACTTCCCTCTTTCAATTCGTTCGTGTACGGCGTGAATTGATTCTCAGTGCGGATGGTGACGTGCTTCGAGATAAAGTGAAGACCGGCATTGCGGATCAATGCACCCGGCAGCAGACCGGCTTCGCACAGGATCTGAAAGCCGTTGCATATGCCAAAGACGAATTTACCCGACGCGGCAAACTCCTTTACCGCCTTCATCACGGGAGAGAACCTCGCCAATGCTCCGGCGCGCAAATAATCACCGTACGAGAATCCGCCCGGAATAATCACCGCATCGTATGCCGATAGATCCGTTTCCTTGTGCCAGATGAAATCAACCGGCTGGCCGACGTGCTTAGAGATCACGTGATACGCGTCGTGGTCACAGTTAGAGCCGGGAAATACTATTACGCCAAACTTCATTGGACGATCTCCACCCGATAATCTTCGATGACTGGATTTGCGAGAACGTCGGCCGCGATCTTTTCGGCTGCAGCACGGGCTTCGGTCTCATTGACCGATGCGTCGAGTGCGATCTCAAAGTACTTTCCCTGTCTGATATCGGTGATCTGCTGAAAGCCTAATTGTTCAGCGGAATGGTGGATAGCCTTGCCTTGGGGATCGAGGACGCTGGGCTTGAGGGTAACGAAAACTTTAGCCTTCATTTATTGCTCCGAAAGAAATTTTAGAACTTACCGCAAAACGTTGTTTTAATCAACGTCTTGTGGTAACTTTCCGCAGAACACACTTCTGCTGGTATTCGTACGTTTCAATACATTCAAAGGAGAAACTTCAGGAAAAGGCTATGCAAAATATGTCAGGCGGTAAAACCGCACTTGGATTGGATACAAATGTTGGGGCTTTGTTAACCTACCTTCCGATCTGCGGCGTAAGTCTCATTTACAGCATTATTGTTTTAGTTACCGAAAAGGACAACAAATTCGTTCGCTTTCACGCGTTTCAGTCTCTTCTTTTAATGGCCGTAATTGTCGTACTTTCGATCGTGATCACTGTCATCAGTGTGATATTTGCGTTTATTTCCACGACGCTCGCAACTCTCTTCGGATTAATAGTATGGCTCCCGCTACTGGCGTTCATCGGCCTTGCGATCTTTATGTGCATCAAGGCGTACGGCGGCGAGAAAACCAAACTGCCGCTCATCGGCAACATGGCAGAAGGCTGGGCCGGTTAATCGAAGAATCTTGCGAACAACGCGATCAATTGTTCGTGGATAGTGTTTGAGATCAAAACTTGCGGGCAGCACTCGTCAGGACGATCCTGAGTGTGGCGCCCGCAATTTGCTTCAATAGGAGGATCGACCGTGCAGAATTCACCCGCCGCCAAAACGGTATTCGGCTTAGATCAGAACGTGGCAGCACTCTTGTGTTACCTGCCGTTTTTCTTTGTTCATTTGATCGTCAGCATCGCGGTTATCGCGCAGGACAAAGAGAACAAGATCGTTCGCTTTCACGCGTTCCAATCATTGTTCTTGACGCTGTTTTCGACAGTGTTGCAGGTCGTCCTTGTAGTGCTCTTCTTCGTCTTGTGGATCGGCGGCGGACTCGCCGGCTTCGCGATCGACTCGGCAACGGGCGTGCCCGTCGTTTCCATTATTGTCATGATCCTCTGGTTCCTGTTCCTCTTGCTTATGGTTGGACTCGGAATAGGAACACTGGTTGTCATCGTCATTGCGATGATAAAAGCGTACAGCTTGCAGAAATGGAAGATCCCGATCGTAGGTAAATTCGCGGAAAAATATGCCGGCTAACTAAAAACCCTTTCAAATACCTTATCTACATTTCGCAAATAGTGTTTCAGATCAAAGACGCGGGCGATCTCTTCAAGCGAAAGTCTGGAGGTGATGTCCGCGTCATTCATTACTAGCTCCTTATAATCCCCGCCCTCGTCCCAGACCTTCATCGCGTTACGCTGGGTGTACACGTACGCGTCTTCGCGAGAAACTCCTTTCTGGGTAAGCGCTAGCATTAGCTGGCCGCTGAACGTGAGGCCTTTGGTCAGGTTGATATTTTTCAACATGTTCTCGGGATAAACCACGAGTGTGTCCAGGAGTGAGGTTGCCTTGGCAAGCATGTAATCAAGCGTTGCCGAAGAGTCGGGGAGAACGATTCGTTCGGCGGATGAATGCGAGATGTCGCGTTCATGCCATAGAGCGACGTTCTCGAGCCCCACGATCGAGTTTGCTCGCACCGTACGAGCCATGCCGCAAATGCGTTCCGAGAGGATCGGATTTCGTTTGTGCGGCATTGCGGACGATCCTTTCTGCCCTTTTTTGAAAGCTTCCTGAGCTTCGCGGACCTCAGTTCGCTGCCAATGTCGAACCTGGAGAGCGATCTTTTCAAGCGTTGAGGCGATGATCGCAAGTGTCGACAAATATTCTGCGTAACGATCACGTTGAATAACCTGTGTCGATACTGCGGCAGCCTTGATACCGAGTCGTTGGCAGACGCGTTCTTCGACATCGGGAGCGAGGTGAGCGAAGGCTCCGACCGCACCGCTGATCTTGCCGACGGAAATTCCTTCTTTAGCACCCTCAAGGCGTTTCTGATTCCGCTGCATCTCTGAGTACCACAATGCCCACACGAGGCCAAAGGATGTCGGTTCCGCATGTATGCCGTGAGTGCGCCCCATCTGCGGCGTATCTCTAAACTCATAGGCACGCCGTTTCAGCACCGGCAGCATCGCGTCGATCTTGGCGAGCAGAACATCGCACGACTCTTTCAGCAGCAAAGCATTGGCCGTATCGACGACGTCACTAGACGTTAGCCCGTAGTGAACGAAGCGGGCGGATTCGCCAATGTTTTCGGCAAGATTCGTGGTGAAGGCGATGACGTCGTGGTCGGTCGTTTTCTCGATCTCGTTGATCCGTTCGACGGTGAATGCCGCCTTAGCCTTGATCTCTTCGACGGCGTCAGCAGGGATCGTGCCGTCCTCGGCGTGGACCTCGCAGACGGCGATCTCGACATCGAGCCATTTCTGAAACTTGTTTTCAAGCGACCAAATGGCCGCCATTTCGGGCAATGTGTAGCGTGCGATCATCTTTTATTTGACGGGTTCAAACTAAAAGATAGTTGACGAATCGGGTAAGTATCAAACGGCGGAATCACTACTTGGTTCATCTGTGGCAAGTTTAGCTCCCGCCGACGCAGCCTTGCTATCGCCAAGAATGTCCTGAAGATAAACCAATTGCACTACCACAACTATCATAGCTAGAAGGGGCGTAGCCAATACGAGGCCAAGGCCCCCAACAAGGCTTCCCAGGCCGAGTTGAAATACTACTGTCAGAGCCGGAGGCAATTCTACGGTCTCACGCTCGATCATCGGGGTGATCAGGTTTGATTCGACGATCTGGACACCTATATAAAGAATCAAAACATAGACGGCAGTTATCGGGCTGTCGACGAATGCAATGAGCAACGCCGGAATAGCTGAAATTATCGGGCCGAAATTAGGAATGAAAGATAGGAGGCCGGCGAGCAGGGCCAGCGTAAGGGCGATCGGTACGCCGAGGATCGACAGACCTATCCAAGTCAGAATTCCTATAAACAGCATCGAGCCGAATTTTCCTATCAGCCACCAGCGGAGGGACTCGTATATCTGGTGCAGGATCTCAGTGACCCGCTGACGGCGAGGGATGGGAAATAGACGTACGAATCCTTGCGAGTAAAATCGAGGTTCGCTGGCGAGGTAGATGGCCAACAGCACGACGATCGCAATGTTGCCGAGAGCTCCGACCGTCGATGTAAACACACCTCCGACGCCGGACAGCAGGCTGGACACGTTGATGTTATTCTTTACGTCTTCGGAACTCGGAAGCTGTGCGATCAGCGTGCGTCCCCAACCGTACTGGTTGAGATAATCCGTAAGTTTGACCGCTGATTTTGGAAGTTCCTCGCGAAGATGCTGGCCTTGCTCAGCGATGCTCGGCGAAAGCAGAGCGATCGTCCCGCCGACAACTCCGACAAGAATTACTGAAACCAGCAGCACGCGGAGCCCGTCGCCCAAGGGCACGTAAGGCTTGATGATATCCGCTAGGCCCGAGAGAAATATCGCAAGTAGCGCGGCAGCGAATACGAGCAGAACCACGTCAAAGGTGTAGTAGAGCAATGCCAAAAGCAGGGCTGTAAACACGACCAAACCGCAGGCCGTCGCCACTTTTTGGGTGAAGGTCATAGCCGCCATTATTCTTAGATCACTCCGCGGTCAATGAGAAGCTCTGCGTTGAGGATGGCCGAGCCGGCGGCGCCTCTGACGGTGTTGTGGCTGAGGGCGACGAAGCGGTAGTCGAACACGTTGTCGGGAAAGACGCGGCCGACGGAGAT
>JBDSLC010000206.1:0-4979 GCA_039916585.1 Pyrinomonadaceae bacterium
CGTCCAGGATCCGTCTTCCCGTCGTGCCCGCTGCCTGAAACCCGACAAAGATGACGGTCGCTTTCTCATCGGGCAGGATACGTACCGCGTGATGCAGCACGCGTCCGCCGGTCATCATTCCGGAGGCGGAAATAATGATCCGAGGGCCGCGCATATCGTTTACCTTCTTCGACTCATCACGCGAAGATGCGGTCGTCATCGACCCCGTGCGAAGCGGATGCCGCTTGCCGGCGAGTATCGATGCGTACTCCTCATCGTGTTCCTCGTTCCACCGAGCGTAAACCTGCGTCGCCTGAGCCGCCATCGGCGAATCGACGATCACCGGTAAAACCGGGATCCGCTTCGCGTCTTCGAGTTCGCGAATGAGATACAAAACTTCTTGCGTCCGCCCGACCGCGAACGCCGGGATCAAGATCGGCCCCTTTCGCTCGACCGCTTCGTTAATGATCCGCGCCATTTGTGTTGCCGAATCGACGTCACCGTGCAGGCGATTGCCGTAGGTAGATTCACACATCAGGTAATCGCACGCTGGTGGCGGCGTCGGATCTTTCACGATCGGCTGGTCATAATGACCGAGATCGCCGGAGAAAAGGAACCGGATCGAATCACGGTTTGCCACCGTCGGTAGAGTCAGGGCTCCGTCAAACGGCGCAGCCTCCCCGGCGAACGAACGAGCTCCCGCCATCTCCACCAGCACCAAGCTTGCGCCCATAATATGGCCGGCTATCAGAAAGCTCGCCACAAATCCACCGCCCAGATCCACCGGGATCCCGTTATTCGAGCACACATGGATCAAGTCAAGAGCGTCGTATGCATCTTTCTCGTCGTACAGCGGCAACGCTTCCTCGTGCCTCGTCAGTTTATGCCGGTTTCGATAATCTGCCTCCTCTTCCTGCAACCGGCCGGAATCAGGCAGCAATATCTTCAGAAGGTCTGCCGTCGCGGTCGACGTAAAGACCGGCCCGTGAAATCCGAGCTTTACCAGCCGCGGAAGATACCCCGTGTGATCGATATGTGCGTGAGTGATTATGACCGCATCAATATCTTTCGGCGAAAATGGCGGGTCCTGCCAGTTTCGCTCGCGGAGTTCCCGCTGGCCTTGGAACAATCCGCAATCGACCAGCACCCGCCGATCGTTGTGCTCAAGAAGATACTTCGAACCGGTAACGGTCCCGACACCGCCGTAAAATGTGATCTTGGCCATTGATGAATCTTAAAGCGAGTCAGCCCGATAGTAAAAGAGCCGCTGAAGTTTCAGCGGCTTTTACTATTCAATACTCACTATTAACTATTCACTAATTGACGTACTCTTTCGGAAACTTTATGACCTTTCCGGGGTCTTCAAGTTTCGCCATCTGCTTTTTCGTCAAAGCGCCCTGGATCAGATCGTGCGAGGTCTCGCCGTCCTTCCAGAATGTCGCAAATCCGAAGTTTAGCCAGAGCTTTACCTCATCTTCTTCGTTCACCTTCATTGGAGCCATCGCGAGGCACGATTGTATGCGGCCTGTGATCTCAACCGCAGTACGCTCCGAGGCTTTCGGCAATACGATCAGAAATTCGTCGTTCATTGAACGCGCGAGGAAATCCATTTTCCGAAGCTGCGACCCGATCTTCTCGGCAGCGAACGAGAGAGCCCGGTCGCCGGCGGCGTGCCCGTAGTCCTTGTTCATCTCGTCGAAATTCTTGATGTCGATCGCCATCACGGTCAACGGCCGGTCATCGCGAAACCTCTGCGATTCGGCAAGCTGATTCTCGAGCACCATGTGAAAGGCCCGCTCGTTCGGCAGCTGCGTCAGCGGATCGGTCAGCGCGTTCGACAGTGAACGCTCGAACGCCATCGAGCCCAGGAACAGCGGTGAGATCCTTGTGTTGATCGCGAAAAGCTTGTCCCGCGTATCTTCCGTGAGGGCCTCCGATCCATTGAAGAATATCTGAAAGACCGCGAACGCATCGCCTTCATGGGATAATGGAAGAACCGCCGTCGATTCGAATCCGTCGAGCGATCCGGCCTCAAAATGTTTCTCGTCTCCCTCGAGATCACCCGTCGTCTCCATCTCTCCGCCTAGGAATGCTAGACCCGCAATCGACTCATCAGCCGAGATCAACTTGTTCTCGAACTGAGAAGCCCGTGCTCCGAACGCCTGTGAAACCCTCAGCATTCCCGTCTCGCCATCCTTCGTCAACAGCATACTAGCGGCAGCCGGGACTATCTCGTTGACCCGATTCGCGACCAGCCTGAACATATCCGCCGGCTTCAGCGATGAGCCAAAGAACTCGCGAGCATCTTCAAGCGCAAGTAGTTTCTGGTCGAGGTCGCTCATCGGATTCTGATCCACCGATCTCGCAACGCTATCCACATTTCTGGCCTGCCGCATCTGCACGAAAGTCCATACGCAGATCGCAAGATAGATCAACGACATCCCCACAAGCAGTGCGACCTTTGTATCTTGATGGAATGCTGATGCGGCGATAGCGTAGGTTGCGAACGGTGCCGCAAGGCCAAAGGCGATCAGCGACGCCTGAATGGTCATGCTGGTTTCGCCAGAGATAGCTGCGGAATTTCGCTTGAAATTGAAAGCCATATTTTGAAAGGGATGTTCCGCGGCGTTGGCTGGATTTGACATTTGCCGCGAGCTTATAAGGAATGCGGACTGAAATGCCCGTAAAATTAAGATAACGCCTAGCAAAGAGGCAAGTCAACAACCAATTTCCACAGGCCTTTTCTCACCCACACTTCAGCGGCGAAATCAAGCAAATAATGCCGTAAAACCCTCGAAAAAAAACTTTGCAAATAGAGCGATTTCGGAGGAATTAGGGTTGACTATGGGGTTCGTAATCCCTAGTATTATCGCTTGCTCTGAAAACGCTTGAGAAATGGGCAAGGTGGCTGAAGAAAGACGGCCGTCTAAAGATTCAAGCAACTTAACTTTGAAGAAGACAGGAGACTAGTTCTAATGAAAAAGGTAATTGTACTTTCAACCGTTCTCGGCCTTAGCGCCCTCGGTATAGCTTGCGGTGACGCAGCCCCGGCAAACAACGCAGCAAACGCAAACAAGGCGAACACCAACGCTGTTGTGACGAATGTGAACTCAGCTGCTAACACGACGGCAACCAACGCTGCTGCTAACGCTGCAAACGTTGTGGCTAATGCTGCTGCTAACGCCGCTAACGCAGTTGCTAACGCTGCTAACAAGGCTGCTAACACCGCTGCTAACACCGCTGCTAACACGGCAAACGCAAACAAGCCGGCCAACGCAAAGCCGTAGTCACTCGGCACTACACGTTATTCGGGCTCGGGACCTTTTGGTTTCGAGCCTTTTTAATTTGCCTCCGGAACGTGGCCCAGTTACCGCCCATCTTGCTTTCTGACCTCTTGACTATCCGACCTTTCGTGACTATAGTGCTGAGTGTTCCAGAATTCGCTACAATTCGGAATTTGAGAGCGCCTTCCTGGGCGGTCTCCAGTTAGATAAAAAAGTTAAGTTTAATCTTTGAGGAAGACAGGAGAATTTTTCTACATGAAAAAAGTAATTGCACTTTCGACCCTTTTGGCCCTGGGTGCTCTCGGAATGGCGTGCGGCGATGCCGGCACTGCTAACAACGCTGCTAACAAGCCGGCTAACGCAATGGCTAACGCTCTGAATGCTGCGGCTAATGCCGCAAATACCGCTGCAAATGCGGCTGCTAATGCTGCTAACCAAGCTGCATCGGCTGCTAATACCGTTGCCAATGCTGCTTCAAATGCCGCTAACGCAATGTCGAACGCAGCTAAGCCGGCTAACGTAACGAACGCAAACCACAGCAACACCAATAAATAGTCGATAATATTATCGAAAGGAAAAGGCACCTTGCTCCGGCAAGGTGCTTTTTTCTTGACTGGAGCGGCACGCATCCTGCTTGCCCGAAGGCGTCGCGTTCGAATCGGGCGACCCACGCGACAACTTGGAAATTTTCGTGATTCACTTAGGCAAGCAAGGATGCTCGCCGCTCGAATCACAACAACTCCCTCAACTCTTCGACACTCGTCACCGGCCGCTGACAGACAAAGTTCTCACAAACATAAACCGTCGCCATACCATCAACCGCCGCTCGTCCCTCAAGCAGTGGAACGTCCCCGCCAGATGCGACCACCTTAAACGGCCGATACTGCGACCACACTTCCTTCTCGACCTCACTCCCTTGATCGCCAACGATCGCGATCTCTTTCACAGCAGCCTGGTGAAACTCGATCGCACTCAATGTCCTGCCGAATCCGCTCGGAAATCTTCTGATCTGGGAAGCGGCCAGTCGCAACACCGTCGTCGCAAATCGCTCGTACTTCTCCTCGCCGTAAAGCTTCGCCAACTTCAGCAACACATCCGCCGCGACCGAATTCCCCGACGGCGTAGCGTTGTCCGAAAAGTCCTTGTTCCTAACGATCAGTTCTTCGTGATCGTTCGACGTAAAGAAGAATCCGCCATTCTCCCCATCCCAAAACTCCGTGATCATCGCATCCGCCAATTCCCTCGCCGAATGCAAATACTTTGCTTCGCCCGACACCTGATAAAGTTCGATCAACCCATCCGCCAGATTCGCATAATCCTCGATATACCCATTCAACTTCGCCTTCCCATCCTTCCAGGTCCGAAGCACCCGTACCGGCCCGAACGCAGGCGTCCCCGCCTGCAACGCCGCTTGCGGCGTAACCTCGCGAACGATCATCTCCCTCAACAGAAAATCCGCATTCGCTTTCGCCACTTCCAAATACACCGGCTCATCCAACACGGCCGCCGCCTCAGCGAACGCCGCCAGCATCAACCCATTCCAAGCCGTTAATACCTTGTCATCCCGAAACGGCTTCACCCGCTTCTCCCTAGCGGCGAACAACCTCTCCCGGCCGGACCGCAGGCGTTCCGCCTGCCCGGACGCGTCAGCATCCGAGCCGCCGCCAAGATCTCCCGTAATACCGCCGCGGATGTTTGGAATATTGCTACCCTCAA
>JBDSLC010000207.1:0-2295 GCA_039916585.1 Pyrinomonadaceae bacterium
AGTTGCTACGTTTCGGGCTGGTTTATGCCGATGTACTTCGCCGGCCGCCTCGAAAGTCAGAACTCGGCTGAGTATGAAGACGCCGCCAAGTTCGCGGCCGATCTGGAAATGGATGAATGCGTCAGCGACCTCCTCGACATGGCACGCGTCGAACTTGAGCACGAGCAATTCTTCCGCAGCGTCGTCGACGGTCACCGTCTGCTACCGATAATGAAACGCGTTTTTGGTTGGAGCTAGATCACTCTCGTTCGGTTTGGCGGATCGCCTTTTGGCCGGTCGGATCATGTTTTCCGCCATTACAACTAATCCTCTCAAAACACGCATCGTATAGACCCATGACCACGATAGACCTCTCATCCCGTATCACCGTTCTTTTAATATTCCTGATAATTTTTTTCGCTGGACCTGTGGCGGCGCAATCGATATTGGTAGACGGCAGGATCCCTGATGATCTGCTGATCACTCTTAAACACTATGGGGCCTGGGGAGGGCCTCAGACCGAACTGACGATCGATGCGAAAGGAGAGTTTTCATACTCGTCCCTCGGCGGTCTGCCCATAGGAATTAGACCCGACCTCATTCTGAACGGCGACCGCCGCAAACCGGTCAAATATCTCAAGCCTCGATTATCGTCCGATAAACTAAAATTATTGCTTACCGAATTCGACAAGATCCAGTTTCTTCGTTTTGGCAAGGATTTCCCGGCAGACAACGAAAATAGACCTTTTATTTCTGATATGGGCAGCGAGAGCATTGTCATCCGCGCCAACGGCCAAACTAAAGAAGTTCCTTTTGATCTCGGAGATTCCGGCAAAGGAGCTAGGTTGTTAAACGGCCTTGCGGACAGGATCCGCGGTGCTTGGATATGGAATTACGAGGGCGGCAAGGTCCCGGAAAACTTTGAGCTTCGGTATCAAACCACGACCGGCGACAGTATCTTATTCGACTTCAAGATCGCAGCGGATGGAAAGATCAGACAGAGTTCTTACACGAAAGACCAACGCCGGGCTGGACCTATTTTTCTAAATACAAAGACAGTCGGCAGGCTATCCGCGGAGCAGATGGCGCGGCTCATAAATGCTCTTGAGGCTGCAGGCTTTTCCAGGTTCCGTTTCTCAAAGCTCGCCAAAGATGATGGTTGCGCAAACGATTCCAAGTCCAATCCGGAAAGCCGAACTCAGATCAACGTTCAGATTAATCGCGTCCAGCAGATGTACGCGTCCCTCTATTCCGAATGTCAGGTGATTCCCGGAACGGCCGCCGATACTTTCGAACAAACCGACCGCGCTGTTCGCAAAGCTCTTGCTGCAGCCGGGATTCGTATCTGATGTCGGGGAGCAACGGCCTTCTTCCCTACGCACTTCGCTCTTGCCTCTTCTTCCGATTGCTTACGTTGATCGTTTCCTTCAGGTCTAGTGTTAGGTAGCCTTCGCGGCTTAGGCCGGGTTTAGCGAAGCGTTCGGTCACTTCGATATAGATCCCATGGTGCCGGCAGAAGGGGGTGATGTGGATGATGAAGTTCTGGCCGCCGCCTTTCGGTTTTACGTCGAAACCGTCCGGATCGTCCTTGTGCGTGGCTGACAGGCCGATGGTGCTGTCACGTTTGTTGAACATCACAAGTACCTTCGGCGGACGGCCAAGCAGCCCGTATGTGTACTTGTTTAGATTTAACGTGTTCTTGTTGTTGATCGATACTGCGATGCGGTCATTGCTCGGTATTGTTTGTCCGCCTCTGAAGATGTCCCAATGTTGTGCCATTCTCTTGCCTCCTCAAGATGTTGCACATATGATACAACCTCCTATCATAAAAGCAAGAGCGGTATTGGATTCAAGGTTTAGTTTTGATGATCGTTGAGGTTTACAGCCGTTTCGTGACGGTCGAAACTTCGCTCGTGATCATTGAAGCGGACGGTGTGGCACGTGACGTGTAACGCGATTTTTGAAGTGCGCCGTAATGGCGCGAAATTCGACCAAAATGCAGGTTTTGGCACACTGCAACTTACGCGCTGTGGAAAACTTACTGATTGACAGATCTAAACCACTCGACGAACTTCGGAATGCCGTCTTCGATCTTCGTCTGCGGGTTATAACCGAGCAGTTTGCGGGCCTTTGAGATGTCGGCATAGGTGATGGGGACGTCGCCGGGTTGCATCGGCTGGCGGTTGATGAGGGCTTTCTTGCCTAGATTCTCTTCGAGCAATTCGATCAGCCGGGACAGTTCGGTAGTCTCAGATTCGCCTAGATTAAAGACCTCGTGCATCGACGCTTCGTAATCCATAGCGGCCCGAACGCCGG
>JBDSLC010000208.1:0-5460 GCA_039916585.1 Pyrinomonadaceae bacterium
TTCCGCCATCCTCGAATACGCTGATCGAAATTATGGCGGAAAGTTTTGGCGGCCAGGATCTAAGCAAAAATGATTGGCAAGAGATCCAGGCGGTCATAAGGGCGATGGTTGCTCAGAAGAAATTGAAGAAGAAGTAGTTCTCCTACCATGAAACAGCTATACAAAAAACTAAAAAAAGCCTTTCCCTTCGTCGGGGAGCGTGCGATCACCGAGGATGATGTGTTCTCATTCTGCGCCGATCACGGAATAGAGATCGTCTTTTCCCCGCACATTACGGACGCGTCATACGTTACATACGACGGCGACTCGTTCATTTTCGTAAACAGCAAACTTAACGGCTGGAAACTTATGCACCGCCTCTGCCATGAGATCGGGCATTTCTTGTTTCACATTCCTACTCGGTCGAGCTTTGCCGTCGAAATGTACGGCATCGAGCACTATCGCAAGCGGAACGAATGCGAAGCCGAAGCAGTAGCCGCCTGGCTAATGCTCCCGATGCACGACATGGAAAACATATTGCAGTCCGGCGTTTACAAAAACGACAAAGAGATCGGCGGACTGATCTCAACTCGAATCAATGTCTTCAAATATGAACCGAAAGCCAAGACGTGACGAAGGATCGCTAATCAAACACTCTGACGGAAAACGTTGGATCGCTCGGCTGCGCTATACGAAGCTAGACGGTGCCGCCGGTGAGAAAAAGCGCATCTGTGCTTCGCACGAAATAGCGAAAAAGAAACTTAGCGAACTGCGCGAGGAAATCGCACGCGATCTCTCCGAACAAAAGACCTTTCGCGAACTTGACGCCTTCTATCGACGCGAATACGTTCACGAAGCAAAATTTGTCGGTGGAAAGAAGATCAGCGGCTTTCGACAATCGACCGCGACGGTTGAAAACTATCTCGACGCGGCCTTGGATTATTTTGGCGATCGGATGATTGACGAGATCACATTCGCGGATCTCCGTGAGTACCAGAAACTGATTGCCTCCCGAAAGACTCGACACGACAAGGAGCGGTCCGTATCGGACACTAATCATTTTCTAAAAAGGCTTCGGCGGTTGTTTGCTGTCGGTGTAGAGCAAGGCTGGCTCGATAAAAATCCGTTCAATCGCGGATCACAGTTAATAATCGAATCGCACGAGACTGAACGAACCCGCATCCTATCGCTGGATGAAGAAGCAAAACTACTCGCTCAATGCGGCCCAAAGTCATGGCGCGAACATTTAGGCCCCATTATCATTTTCGCGGTCGAGACGGCCTTACGGCGTGGCGAGATTATGTCGCTTCAATGGTCGTCGGTCGACCTCTCTCGTCGGCAGATCCGCGTCGAATCGCAGAATTCCAAGACACTCAAGAGCCGGTTGGTACCCTTATCAGCGAGGGCGTGTTCGGTGCTGGCAGAACTCTGGCAATACTCCCGACCGCGGCCATCTGCACTAGTCTTTGGGGATGCCGATTTTAGGAAAGCTTTTATTCGAGCCTGCGGTAAAGCAAAACTAACCGACATGCACTTTCACGATCTACGACACACCGCGATAACCCGTTGGCTCGAAAAAGGGATCTCGCCGGCAATAGCCATGAAGGCCTCCGGACACTCGCAGATGCGTACATTCTTGCGATACGTGAATCAGTCGAATGATTCAGTGATCGAATTCGCAATGAAGCTCGATCGCGCAGCGTGAAAATCGCGCCCCTTAGTTTGCCCCTTAGAGGGGCAAAACGAGCCGTTTTGAGCCGTTTTGAGGCGTATCTAGCAAAATCCGAAATTCGCTAAACCCCTGATTTTATGGGGCTTTCGTGCCGATTCGTACCGCACCCGCAACCGCAGAAGCCGATTCACACGCGATAGGTCACAAGTTCAAATCTTGTAGACGGCACCATTTACAAATAAGAAAGGCATCGCGTTAGCTGCGATGCCTTTCTTATAAAGATCTAAACTATTTGGAGTACTCGGTTTCGGGTGGTAAAGCAACGAAATAGCTCATACCCGGTTTCTTGGGTTTTTCATCCTTAGGGGGCTTTGGCTTTACCGGAACCGGCTTTGGCTCCTTGGGTGGACGTTGCTGGCCTCCGTCCTGAGCCGCAATAGCCAGCGAAAGCCCAGCCACGGCTACCAAAGTGAATAGGATTTGCTTAAAAATCTTCATTGCTTTCCATCTCTCTCCCTAAAACTAACGCATACGGGGAAGAGGGAAAGTTCCGCCCCGCCGCATTCATTGCAAGCCCGGTGCCACGGTCGTGAACAAGACGCATCTGCGTGGAAATCAGTTGTTATGAGCCTTGGATGACTAACGCAAAGCTTACAAAACTTTACGTTCTCGGTTATTTTCATACGAAAACGTAAATAACTCAATAGAGTCGGCGCATGAAGTTGGTAGAATCAAGTCAATATGACAGACCACGCTTCGTTGAACGATAAATTTCGCTCATATCTAGTGCCGCTCGCGACCCTTGGAACGATCGCCTTTAACTGGCTTGCAGCGATCGGACGCGTAAACGGGGTGTCGCCAGACGTTATCTCAGACAAATATCCGACACCGATCACGCCCGCCGGATACGCATTCTCTATCTGGAGCCTGATCTATCTCGGAATGATAGCATTCAGCATTTATCAGCTCCTACCGGCGTCATCGACCCGGTTCCGCAACATTCGATCGCTATATATCCTCACTTGCGCACTCAATTGCGCCTGGATCTTTATGTGGCATTCGGATCAGATCGCGATCTGCCTGTTACTTATCTTTCTACTCGCCGCCGTCTTGTTCGTAATAAATCGGAAACTTCGCGAGACCAGCGGAATGGGCGAATTCTGGTTTGCGAAAGGTCCGTTCAGCATCTACTTCGGCTGGGTCACCGCAGCAACTCTCGTCAATTTTGCTGTCTTGCTCGTTCACTTGAACGTCGCGATCTCCGCAGCCGCCTGGACCTGGATCGGCGTCGGCCTGATCCTATTTGCCGCAGCCCTCGGCGTGATCATCCGGATCCGTCTCGTAAATTATCTATATCCCTTGGCGATCGCTTGGGCATTGACCGCCATTGGAGTGAAGCAGAGCGGGCAAACCCTGATAGTCGCAGCCGCCGCGATCGGCACGATCACCTGTCTCATCGCCACACTAAGTTTTGTCGTCGGACTTCCCTCAACCGACAACCCTCGACCGGTCCATGAATAACGGCAAGATCTGCATATCCCTCTGTGCAAAAACCGCTGACGATCTGTTCGCAAAGATCGCCCAAGCGGAGCCGCTTGCAGATGTGATCGAGATACGGTTCGATTGTTTGAATCCTGATCAGATCGATCACATAGTCGAGCATCTGCCGCTGATTGAAAAGACCTACCTAATAACCTATCGCCCGAGCGAGCAAGGCGGCTTACGAGTACTTCCATTGAACGCTCGTCTCATGTTTTGGAAGAAGGTACTGGCTGCATTAGCTGACCGTGACATCCTCGTCGACCTCGAATCCGACATCAACTTCCCGTTCCGGTTCGACGAGACGAAGGTCATACGCTCCGCCCACTTTTTCAACGATCCTCCGAGAGACCTTCGGCCGGCATTCTTCGAACTGGCCGAACTCGGCGAAGGCATCGTAAAACTCGCTGCAACCGCACGCGACATAACCGATACGATCCCAGCGTGGAAACTGATCGAAACCGCCGACCGCGAAAAGCGTAAAGTCATCCCTATCGCGATGGGCGAGGCTGGAAAATGGACGCGGATACTCGGCCCGGCACATGGAGCGTTCATGACCTACGCGGCGCTCGATGCGGCCGACGCGACGGCCCCCGGGCAACTAACAGCCGCCGACCTGATCGACGTATATCACGTAAAGGAACTCGCCCTCGACACCAAGGTTTACGGCATCGTCGCCGGAGATACGAGCTACTCGATCTCGCCGTGGATACACAACCCAGGGTTCGAGGCGGCCGGTCAGAATTGCGTCTACCTACCGCTGCAGGTCACCGATCTGGATGTATTCATTACCCTTATGGTTCGCCCTGCGACCCGTGAGGTCGAACTCAACCTCGCCGGTTTCTCCGTCACGAACCCGCACAAGCAAGCGATCATCAAGCACCTCGACGAGATCGACGCGACGGCAGAGAAGATCGGTGCGGTCAATACGGTGAAGATCGAGAACGGCAAACTTTACGGTTACAACACCGACGCCGCTGGATTCATCAAGCCGCTGATAAGCGTTTTCGGCGATCTGAACGATGCAAAGATCGCGATCGTCGGAGCGGGCGGGGCAGCTCGTTCGTGCGTCTATGCATTAACTATGGCCGGTGCTGACGTCGCCGTTTACGCCCGCGACACCATTAAAGCAGAGAATCTAACCGATAGCTTCGGCGTTCGGGTTAAGTCAATACCCGATACTTTCGGCGATTGCGATATTGTAGTTAATTCCACTCCGCTCGGAACCAAGGGCGCCAAGGAAGATCAGACCATCGCGACGGCTCATCAGCTCGAAGGCGTGAAACTCGTGTACGACCTCGTTTACATTCCGACCGAGACGCTACTTATTCGAGAGGCAAAGGCAGCGGGAGCCAAGACGTTAGGCGGACTCGAAATGCTGATCGGACAAGGAGCTGAACAGTTCAAGATCTGGACTGGTTGTGAAGCTCCGCTCCGAGTAATGACCGACGCGGTTAGGAAGAAGCTGTATCTATGAACCAACCCGAATCACTCAACTGCCCTAACTGCGGCGGAGCCGTAATGAGCGACCGCACCAACTGCGAATTCTGCTCGTCGCCGCTTAAGACCGTCGGTTGTGCCAAGTGTCTCGGAATGATGTTCCTCGGCAGCAAGTTCTGCGGCCATTGCGGAGCCGCCGCACACGCGGCCGAACTGCTGGACGACTCTGATGCGGGTGAATGTCCGCGATGCAACGTGAAACTGCAATCTCTCAAGATCGGCGAGGTACAGATCCGCGAATGCGGGCGATGCGGCGGATTCTGGTCGGCAGTGGACGCTTTCGAAAATCTTTGCTCCGACCACGAGAAACAGGCGTCGGTGCTCGGCTTCGCGGGCAGCTACCGCCACGAGAATCCCGATCCGCCGACGATCTCTTACGTGCCCTGCCCTGACTGCTCTCAGCTAATGAACCGCAGCAATTTCGCTCGCTCGTCGGGCATCATAATAGATATGTGCAAGCAGCACGGCGTCTGGTTCGACGCGGGCGAGCTGCCGAAGATAATCGAATTCATCGACAAAGGCGGCCTCGACCGTGCCCGCGAGAAAGAAAAGATCTCCATCGCCGACGAACGCTCCCGCGTCCGCGACGAACAGCGACGTCTGGAAATGATGGCTCGAAGGAGCGGAAACATGAATTTCGACGAAGATGATTCGAGAGGCTTTGGTGGGTTACTCTCGAAGCTTTTCGATTAAGCGATGAACGACCGATACAGCAGACAAATTCTCTTCCGCGAGATCGGCAAGGACGGCCAGGAGCGGCTGCTGAATTC
>JBDSLC010000209.1:0-2311 GCA_039916585.1 Pyrinomonadaceae bacterium
GGCGGCGGCGGATTCGCTTCGCAGTTGACGCAAGAACTCCGGGAAGGGAAGGGGTACACCTACGGCATCAATTCGGGCTTTTCGGGAACGCGGACCCCGGGTACGTTCACCATCTCGAGCGGCGTTCGCAGCAACGCGACGCTTGAGTCGACCCAACTGATCAAGAGCATACTTCAAAACTACGGCAAGAATTACTCTGACGCTGATCTCGAAACAACGAAGGGCTTCCTGATCAAGAGCAGTGCCCGATCTTTCGAGACGGCCGGTGCGAAACTTAACATGCTCGACAACATCAGCAAATACGGCTGGAAACCCGACTACGTAAAAGAACGCGAAGCGATTGTAAAGGCAATGACGGTTGCCCGCATCCGTGAGTTAGCGGGCAAATATTTCGACCCGAACAAGATGGTCTGGCTCGTAGTGGGCGACGCAAAGACCCAGCTTCCGCGATTAAAAGAACTCGGTTTTGGAGACCCAATTGTTCTAACAGAGGTCCCCGTAGTACAACCCTAATGAAGCGACTCCTCATTTTGTTGGTAACGGCCGCGATATTAAACGTTGCGGCCCTCTCACAGCCATTGGCCAAGGTAGATCGAAAAGCCGAGGCCGAAAGCGTCAAGGCTGAGTTTCTTCACGCCTGGAACGGCTACAAGAAGTACGCCTGGGGCAACGACGACCTCAAACCGCTCAGCAAGTCCTATCACAACTGGTACGCCGAGCCGCTGCTAATGTCGCCAGTCGACGGCCTCGACACGATGTACATCATGGGTCTCAGAAAAGAGGCCGATGAGACTCGGGAGTACATCAAGAAAACGCTGAAGTTCGACAAGGACTTGAGCGTACAGAAGTTCGAGATCGTTATCCGTCTATTGGGCGGCCTGCTTTCGTCCTATCAGATCAGCGGTGATAAAGAACTGTTGCGAATGGCTGACGACCTTGGGACGCGGCTTCTTCCCGCGTTTGAATCCCCAACCGGAATGCCGTATAAGTACGTCAATCTGCGAACAGGCAAGGTCTCGACACCTATCTCAAATCCTGCCGAAACGGGAACGCTACTTATCGAATTCGGCACGCTCAGCAAGCTGACGGGCGAGCCGATCTACTACGAGAAAGCCAAACGGGCACTTGTCGAGACCTACAAACGCCGGTCGCCAATAGGCCTGGTTGGAACTCGGATCAATGTCGAGACGGGGCAGTGGACCAACACAGACAGCCACGTCTCAGCCGAGATCGACTCCTATTACGAGTATCTCTACAAATGTTGGAAGCTGTTCGGCGACAAAGAGTGCAAGGCGATGTGGGATGATAGCCTCGTTGCGATCAACATATATCTCGCTGACGATTTGAACGGCGAACTCTGGTACGGCCACGCCGATATGGCGGATGGGATGCGTACTGAGACAACCTGGGGAGCTCTCGATGCATTCTTCCCGGCGATCCTCGCACTTTCCGGCAATCTCGACCGAGCTAAGCGCCTGCAGGATTCCTCCTTCAAGATGTGGAACGCCCACGGTATCGAGCCCGAGGTCTACAACTACAAGACCGACCAGGTCGAGCACGCCGGATACCCTTTGCGGCCGGAGATCGTCGAATCGACCTACTATCTCTACCAGTACACAAAAGATCCAAAGTATCTCGCGATGGGCAAGAAACTCTGGGACGATTTCGTTAAACACTGCCGTGCTGAGACCGGATACGCCCATCTAAAAAGTGTTATTACCAAGGAAAAGAGCGACTCCATGCAAAGCTTCGTCCTCGCAGAAACGTTCAAATATTTCTATCTCTTATTCGCACCGGACAAGACGCTCGACTTCAAAAACGTCGTCTTCAACACCGAGGCACATCCGATCCGGAGAACTTGGAAGAATTAGTCAGAAGCGCGAGCGATAGCGACCGGGCTTTTCGACCGACAATCATATGGCCAAGAAGAACGCTCTAGGAAAGATTGAAAAGAAGATTCTTATCACCGGCGGGACTGGATTTCTCGGAACCGAGATAGTTCGACAACTGGTCGACGGCGGAGCGAGTAACCTCTGCGTGATGGCGTCAAGCGTACCGGCTTGGATGACGGACGCCCGTGTGGAAGCATTTGCGGGATCTGTCGCTGATCGCGAACGCGTTTCCGAGGCGATCAAAGATGTCTCGCTGATCTATCATCTCGCCGGAAAGGTCTCCCGAGATAATAACGACGCCGCTGCGATGAACAAGGTCCACGTCGAGGGCACGCGGATACTTTGTGAAGAAGCAACGAAAGCGGGTGTGGAGACGATCATCCTCGCCTCATCGAGCGGGACCATCGCTGTGAGCGAAG
>JBDSLC010000210.1:0-25668 GCA_039916585.1 Pyrinomonadaceae bacterium
GTTCGGAGAGGAATGACGAGATCTTTTCGTTCATCGACTGGAGCGGCAAGCATCCTGCTTGCCCTGACGCGGCAGCGTCCGAGATAACGGTAACTTTTTGCGGGACTGGCGGTCACACCTTGTTCGCCTGCGGCTCAGGCAAGCAGGATGCTTGCCGCTCCAGTGGGGGGATGCTTGCCGCTTCAGTCGGTTCGATGTAGAATCCGAACGAACTAATTTTCTTGGAGGCTTTTTATTTATGAGCAAAGTAGAGTCTGCGGACTTGATCTTGAAGTTGTACGACCTTCGCCGCGAAGAGACGATGCGTAAGGCACGTGATTGGTTTTTTACGTTTAATCCGACGAGCGCTCAGGATTACATGGCAAAGATGATGGACCCCGAGGTCGGAGGTTATCTGCGGATGGTCACGTCCTATTGGGATATGGCCGCATCGTTCGTCAATCATGGCGCGATTGACGCAGATATGTTCAACGAAACGGCTGGCGAGCACATCATCGTGTTTGCGAAAGTACAGCCGCACCTCGCCGAGCTTCGCGAAATGTGGCAGAGCCCGACGTCGTTCCAGCACCTGGAGAAAGTCGTAACAGGAACTCCAGAAGGCGCCGAGAGACTTGCCAAGACGCAGGCATGGCTCAAATCCATGGCTGAGCAAATGGCCGGCGGACAATCAAGCGAAGCTGCAGCATAGGACCGAAGAAGCAAGCATCGTTGCTTACCCGAACGCGACAGCGTTCAAATCAGCTTGAACCGATCAGGAGTGCGGGACTTACGTGCTCCTTTTTCGTTCTTCGCACTCAGGCAAGCAGGGATGCTTGCCACTCCAGTCTGCGCACGTGAGCCTCGATCTTTTCCAAAACCCCGACGGCGAGAGCAAGAGCCCGACGACCGTCCTGCCCGGTTACGGGTGGAGTCAAATCACCGTCAATTGAATCTAGGAAAGCGGTGATCTCGGCACGGAGCGGCTCGACGTCGTTGATCTCGAGCCGGTTAATCGAAATGCCGAGCAGCGGGTGAGCGGCTTCGGGGTTGAGCGAGGTGACCGACGCGAACTTCGTAGCGTAGTCGAGCACGACGTACGAATTCGTTTGATAAAAACGCGTCTTGCGGATCTTTTCGGTGCCGATCCGGGATGCCGTGATGTTCGCGACTGCTCCATTCTCAAATTCGATCCGGGCATTTGCTGCATCAACCTTGTCCGAGATAACCGGAATGCCCACCGCACGGATCTCGCTCACCTTTACGCCCTCACCCACGAGCCACTGGATCGCGTCAAGATCGTGGATCATCACGTCGAGAACGACATCAACATCGAGCGAACGATTAGGAAAGGGCGATACGCGGTGGATCTCAAAATAGAGCGGATTGTTGACGTGCGGCCGCAGAGCGACCATAGCCGGATTAAAGCGTTCGAGCTGTCCGACCATTAATTTGGCACCACTTTGTTCGGCTGCAGCAATGATCTTGTCGGCCTCATCCAGCGACAGCGCTATCGGCTTTTCGACCAGAACATGCACGCCTTTTTCAAGGAACGCACACGCGATCTCACAGTGCGTCTCGGTCGGCGTAGCTACGGAAACGACATCAACCTTGTTGAGCAGCTCACGCCAATCGGTGAACGCCGGCGCTCCATTGTCGGCGGCGATCTGGGCGGCCGTTTCGGGGTTTGTGTCGCATGCCCCGATGAATTCCACGCGCCCCTCGCGGGCGAGCTCGGCGTAATTCCGAGCATGATGTCGCCCCAGGCTTCCAACGCCGATAGCGGCTACTTTAAGGATCGAATCGTCTGCCATAATTGAACACAAGCGGTTTTTTCGCAATACTTTACATTCTTATCTAAAGATGTCGGAAGTTACAAAGACCCAAGATCAAGGACCAAGCCGACGCACTCTCTACGTGTGGATATTCGCAGGCCTGATAGTAACCGTCTACTTTTTCGGACTCACGATCCCGCTGGTCGGGCCGGACGAGCCGCGATACGCGCAGGTCGCACGTGAAATGTGGCAGGCAGGGGACTGGGTTACACCGACGCTGGGCGGGTTTCATTGGTTCGAAAAACCCGCTCTTCTCTATTGGCTTCAGATCGCGTCCTACAACATCTTCGGAGTCGGTGAATTTGCGGCGAGGTTCGGATCCGCGTTGTTCGGGCTCGGAACGATCGCGAGTCTATGGCTGTTGGGTCGGTCGGTTGAATCGCGAATCGGCGTCGTTCGATTCTCGGACCTCTTAGCTCTTATCGCGGCCTCCTCGATCGGCATTATCGTCTTCGCACGCGGCGCGAGTTTTGACATTATTCTAACGTTCCCGATCACAGCTTCACTTGTCAGCTATTGGCTGTGGGAGCGGAGGAATTCCGTTTGGGCACTCGCCGGATTCTATTTTTTCATCGGCGTCGCGCTCCTTGCCAAGGGCCTTGTCGGTATCGTATTCCCGTTTGCGATCGTCACGTTCTATCACCTCCTATCGTGGAAATGGCCGAAGACGAGTTTGCTGTTGAGTCTTTTCTGGGGCACGGCGATCTCGGTGGTCGTCGCGTCGGCTTGGTATCTGCCGATGTATATTACGAACGGATGGGAATTCATCGACGAATTCTTCATCCAGCATCATTTCCAGCGTTACACCTCGAATAAGTATTTCCACCCGCAGCCGTTCTACTTCTTTTTCTGGGTGCTGCCGCTGATGACGATCCCGTGGCTGCCGTTCTTTTTTGCGGGCGCTTGGCGTGGGATCAAAACGGCTATTCGCAAGGTAGATGATGGAGAAGAGGATCGTTCACTTGTCCTATTTTCGTTCGCGTGGCTACTCATTCCGCTCGTGTTCTTTTCGCTGTCCGGATCGAAACTGCCAGGTTATATCTTGCCGGCGCTGCCGCCGTGCCTGATCCTGGCAGGACTCTGCGTTTGCCGGTGGGTGGGAGAGAATCGAAAACGACTTGGAATGATCGCATCCGTCGCTGGCATCACGTTCGCCACGATCGTCGTGCTCCTTATGACCGCAGTGCCGAAGTATGCGGATGATGATTCTGTGAAACGTCTCGTGGCGGAAGCGAACGCTCGCGGGTTTGAGAAAGCTGAAGTCCTGAGCCAACACGCCATCTCGCACAACGCGGAGTTTTACGCGGCTGGGCGATTGCTGCGGTCGCCGGATGGTAAGCAGATGAAGCTATATTCGCCGGCTGAAATTTTGGAAGAGATCCGACGCCGTAATGGTGGGGCCGTGTTGGTGCTCGTCCCGAATGAGTGGGCACATCAGACGCTGGAAAGCCCGTTGCTCTCGGCGGAACTCATCGCGAGCAACTCGGAACATTCCATCATCGCCGCCCGCGAAGCTCAGCCCTGAGCCGCTCTCCGCAACCTATCCATCAACGCTGAACCAATTCCGGTCTCTTCAACCGCTTCGCAATAGATCTTTCTTATCCCTTCGCGCTCGCACTCGCGAAAAAACTCGAATAACACGTGAGCGTATTCGGCCGCATCACCGACGATCTGTTCAGACGCAAACGGCTCTTCACGATCAGAAAGTCCGATGTAAGCCCCCGTCGATGGATCATCGATCTTTGACTCACGCTCGATGATGGCCACGGTCGCATTCGGTGCATAGTGCTTGTGTCGCAAACCGGGGCTTCGCCGCGAGTTTCCCTCCGAATCGTTCGCAACTGCCTCGGGAACGACACACCGAATGTCGTCGAGCGTGACGCTTCCCTGCCGTAAGACAACGGGCCTACCTCCGGTGCAGTCGACTACCGTCGACTCCAGCCCGATATCAGTCGCCTCTCCCTGCAGGATACAGTCAATGCGACCGTCGAGGTCTTCAAATACTGCTTGCCACGTTGTCGGACTCGGACGACCGGAAAGATTCGCACTCGGAGCCACGACCGGAGTGCCACATCCTGCAAGAAATTCTCGGGCAAACTCGTGCCGCGGCATTCGGATTCCGATCGAATCGAGTCCGGCCGTTGCGATCAAAGGAACAGCTTCAGCTTTTCTTAGCACCAACGTAAGTGGTCCGGGGAAGAATGTTTCGATCAAAAGACGGGCAAGATCGGGAATCCTTTCCGCAAGTTGGTCGAGCTGATCCAGCGAGCCGATATGTGCGATCAGCGGATTATCCTGCGGCCTTTTCTTTGCTTCAAAGATCTTTGCGACTGCGGTTTCATCGAACACATCCGCACCAAGGCCATAAACTGTCTCGGTCGGAAACGCAACGATCCCACCGCGACGAATGAACTCCGCGGCAATTTCCGGATCGGTCGTCAATTGCGTCTTCACGAAAAAAGTTTTGATCATCCGGCAGGAAAACGCAAAAGCTAGCCACATTCGCGTCCCTTACATATCCGATGAGTCGGAGGGAATAATATACGGAGGAACGCTATTATCATGGACCTATTTGTAATGAATGTAGGAATTATCGCAGTCTTGATCGGACTTCTGCTTCCGGCAGTTCAGAAGATTCGCTAAAAGGTTCAAGTTTGCCCTGACCACACTCAACTGGCTGTTCGGATCCGTCCGGACAGCCTTTTTTGTCGTGCTGATTTTGCGGCGTCTATCAATCGAAGGGATGGTCGGAATAAGAAACAAATCTCTTGACACCTCTGTTGCATCCATAGCATACTATTTCACTCGGCGTTTCGTCGGGCTCTCTTTGGATGTTTCTCCTCAGCCCAGCATAGCTCGCTTCCTCCAGGCCAAATATTTCAAATATGTTTCAAATGGCGTTTCAAATGCTGGCGAAAAGTGGCAAATGAAACACTCGATCGTACAACCGCCTCTCCGTCAATCAATTAATGCAACGGCTGAAGTGTTTCATTTGGCGTTTCAAACGGCGCGAGAAATGAAGCGAAACACCGCAGACCGCACGCGCTGGGCCCGGGACATGGGACACTTAGCTCCGATCCCGATTTTTCGTTTAGTGAGTGCGTTTCGATAGAATTGATACCAAGTGACAATTGCGGAAAAGCTAAAGACAGTTTCGACCTCAGCCGGCATCTACCTGCACAAGAATCAGGCCGGAAAGATCTTGTATGTCGGGAAGGCGAAGAATCTGCGCAATCGCGTTCGGTCCTACTTTCAGTCCAGCCGCAATCACGATGCGAAAACCCGCCAACTCGTCCGGCAGATCGCCGATTTTGAGTTCATTGTCGTCGACAACGAAGTTGAGGCTCTTGTGCTCGAATCGAACCTGATAAAAAAGCACAAGCCGCGATTCAATGTGATGTTGAAGGACGACAAGCAGTATCCTCACCTGAAGATGACGAATGAGCCGTTTCCGAAGGTCGTCATCACGCGAAAGGTGATGCGTGACGGTGCGAACTACTACGGTCCGATGCTGCCGGCATCGCTTGCGCGTAAGACGCTTGACCTTGTTAATCGAGCGTTCCAACTTCGCACCTGTGACATCGAGATCGACGGTCGGCTGCCCCGGCCGTGTCTTGAATATCACCTGAAGCGATGTCTGGGCCCTTGCGTCAAAGGCTTGTGCACGCAGAATGAATATCAGGAGGCGGCTCGAGACGTGAAGACGTTGCTTGAAGGCAAGAATCGAGAGCTTGCGTCCGATCTCGAGAAACGGATGTGGCGTTTTTCGGAGAACGGTCAATTCGAACTCGCGGCAAAATACCGCGATCTCAAGAACACGGTTGTCGCTCTTGGCGAACAGCAGAAGATGGCCTACACGGCCGATCGTGATGTAGACATCTTCGGTTTCTATCGCGAGGAGCATCGGCTAGCACTTCAGCTCTTCACGATGCGCGAGGGCCGTATCGTCGGACGCCGCGAGTTTTTTTGGGAGGATCTGCCCGAAGAAGACACGTTTGACGCGGGCGAGTTTCTTGACAATGTGCTGGTTCAATATTACTCGACCGACTACGTGCCGCTAGAGATCCACGTGCCAAACGATTTTGAGGACAGGCTCGCCTTGGAAAAACTCCTGACCGAACGTCGTGGGCGTCGGGTGCGGATCGTACTGCCGAAGATCGGTGAGAAACGCCACATGGTCGACTTGGTCGAGACAAATGCGAAGGTCGCCTTCGAACAGCGATTCCGGGTACTCAAGCCAGATCTGGAAAAGGTTCTTGAGGAGCTTCAAGAGATCCTCGAACTCTCGTATTTCCCTGACCGCATCGAGTCGTTTGATATATCGAACATCTCAGGATCTGACAACGTCGCCGGGATCGTCGTGTTCGACAACGGCAAGCCGGCGCGAAATCTATATCGGCGCTTCCTTATCAAAAGCGTCGAGGGCCAGGACGACTTTGCCTCGATGCACGAAGCCGTTTTTCGACGTTACAAGCGGATGATGGACGAGGGCGGACAACTGCCGAGACTGATATTCATCGACGGCGGCAAGGGTCAACTCTCGGCGGCGGCGGCGGCGATGAAGCTGCTCGATCTTGAGCAGATAATGCTCGTAGGGTTGGTGAAGCCGCCCAAACAGCACAATCAGATCTCGCACTTGCTCGTACGGGGACGCGAGGACAACCCGATCCCGTTCGACCGCAATTCGCTCGCGTTTCGGCTGATCCTCCAGATCCGTGAGGAAACCCACAAGACCGCGATCGAATTTCACCGCAAACGCCGCGAGAAGCGCGACTTTACGTCAGAGCTTTCGGAGATTCCGGGAGTTGGGAATAAGCGGAAAATGAAACTGCTTCGATCATTCGGTTCGATCGAGCGGATCGCGAAGGCTTCCGTAGTCGAACTTAAGCCATTCGTCGGGGCGAAGGCGGCCGCGGACATCGCTACTCATTTCGAGAACCAGCGGCAACTCGCTGGAGAGACCACCGGCAATGATCTGGATGAAAGCCTCGACTAATCCCTGTTCGGTCTTTCAACAGTCTGCACTCGTTCACATTACCCGCAGTGAAATATTTCCTCCGTTCCCGCTTATTGGTATAAGCTGCGAATGCTTGAAACATATTCGTGGTCGGTGTCCTGCCGAACGAATAACGAGCGTCTTGCTTAGGAGGTAGATACGAATGAGTAACATGGCATTGCTTCAGATTCCGGCCGATCTCTCGATAGTAACCTTGAAAGATCGAACCCGAACTTACCCACAAAAGTTTACGCCCCCGTATTGCAAACAGCTGCTAACGCAGGCTTCAGCCATCCTAGAATCGCGTGCGAAGATCAAGTTTACTCTCGGCCAATGCACGTCATCCACTGAGGAGGCACAAACGGGCATGAGAGCCGACGCCGTCGATGAGGTCGGTCTTCACTTTCTGGCCGCGGTATTTCGCGCTGGGCGTGGGGTTCGCGTGATCTTTGTAGACAAGCTTTCAAATCCCGCCATCGGTGGACGGTCGATCGAAGAAAAGAAGATAGTGTTGCTTCCGTACGGTTCGGATCCCGCTGGAACCGCATTGAAGCTGGCCCATGAGCTAGTTCATTTGCTCGGTATAACACCGCATTTCGACGAGGGTCCGGACCGCGTCACGCCCGAACCCGGGAATGAAGCTCAATTCTCTAAGATGAGGAATAATCTGATGTACTCCAAGAGTCTGTCGCCCGAGGCCCTGCTCACACCAAGTCAGATCGCTACGATGCGCAGCTCCCGACTTGCACGACAATTTGGCGGAACAACGATCGGGGATATGTTTATTCCTGAAATACTTAGAAGCTTTCGCAAGATGTAAGGTTTATGGACCAGCTTTCAATTCCACTTCTTCTCGGAACAAACAGACGGGATCGCTCAAGCGAAAATGTCGCAAAATGGGTGTTTTCGAAGATGGGGGAGCGTGAAGACATCGAGCCGCAGTATTTCGACGTGCGGGATTTCGATCTGCCGCACGACCATTACGGTACCGAAATAGGCGGTGATTTCCCTGAGTGGCGCGATGCGATCGTCAAAGCAGATGGGTTGGTGATCGTCACTCCCGAATACAATCATGGCTACCCTGGCGTACTTAAAAGCGTGCTTGATCTATTGCTCAAAGAGTATATTCATAAGGCTGTTGCTTTCGTCAGTGTATCTGCCGGACCTTGGGGCGGAACCCGCGTCTGCGAGGCATTGCTTCCGGTTGTTCGAGAGCTAGGGCTAGCCGTAACCTTTACCGACCTCCAATTCCCTTCGGTCCGCACAAAGTTCGACGACGGCGGAAACCTTCTCGATCCGGCATACGAAAAGCGAGTAAGTGGATTCCTCGACGAGCTTTCGTGGATGAGTCGCTCCCTGAAATGGGGACGGGAGAATGTGCCTACCAAATATCATTCCACTTAGCCTCACTTTACTACCCATACGGGTGGCTATACGGGAGCAAACCACGAATAGAATCTCGTCTCAAGAACGGCGGCGCTCAGCCCGGAAGCCTTGATGGTCGCAAGACCGGGCTTCTAATCTCCTGCTAATCGCGCCCCTAGTTTCGAGAAGGAGATCTTAAGGAAAATGCTCATAAAATTCGGAGTGAACGATAGTAGTAGTCCGGCGACATGGCCCGCCCTAACCCTTAATTGGGGGTCTAAGACTTGGCAGCTGACGAACGATAAGACGGAAGCCTGGAAGCAGGTGACCGCTGCAAAAAACGGCAGGTTCGAATACAAGGATTGGGGAGTGCTGTGGCTATTCGGCGGCGGCGGGAAGAACATCGTCATCGTACATAATCCGCCCGCCAGAGCGATGGACTACGACACAATGACGGGCACCGCGCGGTTGTACGATGTCGAACCAAGTATGAAAGACACGATCCTCAGATGGGCGCTAGATGTAGGAGCCGACTCCAAATTCTTTGCGATCGCCAAGAGCCCACTTCCGTTCACTCGGTCCGCCTATATCGAAAGACTAAGGTGGCTCATGCCCGCGCCCTATATGAGTTCCAACAACGATCTTTTGACTGACAAGCTGCGGAAGGATGACCCGAAGGTGACAAGCACCGGCGGAAAGTATACAAGCTGTGGGTCTCTTCCCGGATTCGTCAGCAAGCAGGTCGCCGCCAGCAAGGGGTTGAAATCTCAATCTTTTAATAACTGGATGAACAAATATTCCCTGAACGGTACCAACAAAGTTCGTGAGCTTGGGGTCATAACGGGCTGTTGGGTCGAATCTTCAAGTGACAAGAAACCGCAGCCCGGCGACATCTATGCACTTCTAAATCATGGAATGTCCAACAAGAAAACTGATGGGATATCTCACGTTGGCGTTTTCGACTCAGTTCAAGGGAATCAATGGAAGACGCTGGATCTCGGCCAGCACGGCGGATTCGACGGCGACGTCAACATGCGTGAATATAGGGCTGCGACCACGGAGCTGTACGGTGAGTCGAATCAGGGAGGCGGCTTTCGCGTCCTCGCGGGATGGGTAGACCTCGAGAAATATTTCACCCTCGGATAGCGGTGGAAAGGCCTTGTCTCTAGCAAGGCCTTCTATCGTCTGGGGAGCTCTTCGCCGATCGTCCAAACGATAACCGAGCTCGATAGGCCATGCCCCGAAAGGCGTCCGGCCATCATGATGATCGTTTCACCTTCGGCTACGACGCCGGCGTTCAAAAGGGTATCCTCGCCGACCTTAAGTAGATCCGCGGTGTTGCTGGCCCCCGTATTGAGGAGGTCGAGCATTGTCCCTTCCCCGAGCTCGTAAGGATTCGAATCAGTAAGCTCGCCTTGATAGAACGGATTCACACCCCAGATCAACGCAAGTTGATTGCAGACGTCTCGCGAAGACGTAAGGGCAAATGTCTGGAGTCCCGAGCGCACCGACGACAACCTGCGTCCCATCAATCCCGACTCGGTAAACACCGCAACCTTTTCGGTCATCACCTCGCGGGCGGCATAGGCGGCCGCCTTGCAGAGTGCCTGGCTTGTTCGGCCGGTAGGGGCAAGTCCGAACTTGACCGGCCTGCGAAGTTCGGTAGGTTTAAGCGTTTCCGCCGAATCGATGATCCGCGCCATCGTACGTACGGCTTCGAGGGGATAAGACCCGGAGGCCGTCTCGGCTGAAAGCATGACAGCGTCGGTTCCATCCCAAACGGCATTCGCGACATCGGACGCTTCGGCCCGAGTGGGATTCGGGCTGTCGATCATTGACTGAAGCATCTGCGTAGCTGTGATCACGAACTTATCGTGAGCGACCGCTCGGCTAATGATTCGCTTCTGATAAACAGGAACGAGTTCTACGCTCGTTTCGACACCAAGGTCACCTCGCGCCACCATTACGCCGTCAGTCTCGGCAACGATCCCGTCAAGATTTTCTATCGCCTCCGCTTTCTCGATCTTCGCGACAAGCAAGGCCCTCCCCATTTTTCGGGTGTTGAGGCGTTTTATCTCGTCCTTTACCTCTCGACAATCCTGGGCAGTTCGAACGAAGGACAACGCAATGTAGTCCACGTTCTGGCCCATCGCCCACACAAGGTCCGCATGATCTTTCTCGGTCATCGACGGGATCGGGAGCGCGGTGTTTGGAAGATTGATGCCCTTTCGTTCGTTTAGCATTCCGCCGACGATCACCCGCGTATGCACGTCCTGTCCGACTACCTCTTCGATCCGAAGTTCAAGGGCTCCATCGTCCAGCAGAATAGTCGCGTCGGGGGTCACGCAAGTATGCAGCTCCGAAAAGTTGGTCGAGACTTCTCGTGAGTTACCAACAATATCGCGGGTGGTGATCGTGAATTTCTCGCCATTGATCAGCGCGACTGGCGTTCCGTTTTCGAGAGTTTTCGTGCGGATCTTCGGCCCTGATAAGTCAACTAGGATCGAGAGCGGGACACCCAGTTTCTGGGCTACGGCGCGCGTCGCATTGATCGCAGCCTCGTGAGTTTCGTAGGTACCGTGCGACATATTTATGCGCACGGCATTAACACCGGCTGAAACCATCGCTTCGATAATTGACTCTGTGTTGGAGGACGGGCCGAGGGTTGCAAGGATCTTTGCTCTTCTCATTGAAATCAATTCTAGCTGACGGAGGGTTGCCGCCAAAGTTAGCGTTCAGCTACTTCGGTGAGTTTGGACAAATAATTACAGACAGTTGCAATAAATGTGGAGTGCGACCACGTCAGCGGCGAAACGGAAACATGCGCTCCGGTCAGAGGATCAAGCTGTTCGGCGAGAACGCCGGAAGGTAACGCTCGCTCAACGACCCAATGGATTATCTCCATCGCGGGTTCGAGTTCGCCCACGGACTTTGCCGAGGCAATATAATAGTCCGCCATCCAAAGCGTGCAGATAAACCACGGATTTCCGATCACCTTGTCGGAAACCCGCATATAACCGTCCTCTTGGAAACGCGCTATGCCGCCGTCAACATTCAGATGAGTGCGGATCGATTCCATTGTCTTGACCACCATTTCGTCGTCGGCGGGCAAGCAGCCAAGGTAGAAGACGGCGAAGAGCGACGCGTCGACGGTCGTATCTGGATCGAACCGGCCATCACCGGACGACTGGAGTGACCTCAGAAAACGTCCGAGCTCTTTGCTATAGAGATGTTTACGCATTGCGGTGACGACTTGCTCAGCCGCTGCGTTATATCGCTTTGCTAAATGGTACTCAGCAAATAGTACCGCAAAATTCGCGGCCGCCTTAAGCCCGGCCGCCACGGTCGCGCATGTGAACGTATGAACGCCATGACGGTCTTCCCACAGGTTCCAACTTGGCTTCGGAAGTCCTGTCGCAGGATCGCGAAACGAATCAAGAAAATCCGCGCACGGGATAGTCAGCTTCCTGTACATTCTATGAGCGAACTCAATATCGCGATAGCGATCGTAGTGTTCCCAGAGCGCCCAAAGGATCAACGCGGTCTCGTCCTCCTGGATGGGAACCAGTTTCTCCTTATGGTGAACATCCCAGGCCGCATGCCAGCCCGATGCGAGAGTCCCATCTGGATTGTACTTCTGGAGAAAATAACCATCCTTGTGCACGATATTTCCACAAAAGTCGAAAAATTTGCGGGTAAGATGTGAATAGCCCGCAAGGTCGAGAGCGTTGGCAACGAAAGCTCCATCGCGTGTCCAAAGGTAGCTGTAATGATCCGTTGCGCGCTCGGTAACATCGTGATCGTTCGCTGCGAGAATCGCACCGCCTCTGTCTATCTGTGTGTGAACGATCAGCAAGGACCGTTTATAAAAATCGGCAACGGATGAAGACAGAGCGCTAAGATCCTTGTCGTTTTTATTTACCCAAGCTCGCCAATAATTCGCGGTGTAGTCCAGATATACTTGCGGTGTACGTTGAGTGACAAGTGAATTTAGGTTCGCGACCTCACCGTGCGAAGTTCCCACGGCGATCCAATAGAAAAATTCAAACGACTCGCCGGCATCGAGCGAAAAATGGACGCCGACAGTCGAATCGACCGAGCCTTCCGTGATCACGCCACCTTGCAAATTCCCATCCTCGGCATCACGCCAAGTTCCTTCCTTTCCTTGAAACGCCTTCCGACCGGTGGCGAACGTGTCAAAGTGCGGCTCGGTGTTGATCAGGAAATAACGATGCTTCTTGTAGTGGATCAGCCCTTGAGTTTCGGGATCGAAATATGCGGTATCGCCAAAAGGATTCTCATAGATCCGCAGATCATGATGGAGGAAGACACGGAAATTAGCACGAGAGGTTCGCAGGCTTCTTACCTGGACCCGTCTCAGGAAGGTATTATCATGACTCGCGACAGTATCGTTGCAGACGAGTTCAGCCCCGAGCTTTTCATTCCTTAGCGTTACCGCCGTCACGAGAGTTTCCGACAGATATTCGAGAGATCGATCCCAGCCCGCATCCGCAACCCACGCAAACTGTCCATCTACCCAGACACCGAAACGACAAGGAAATCCTTCGGTGTGATTTTCCTGTCCGACGTGCGGAAAATAAATGTCGCGGATCTGATACTTATCGTCAAAATTGACCAGCAGCGATCCATTGCCGACGGGAAGATCTCTCATTCAGCATCCTCCAAAAGATCTTTCGCCATAACGATGAGTTCTTTTTCGCTATCGAACGCCAGCATCCTTTGGGCCTCACCGATCGCAACCCACCGAGCTTCAACAACCTCGTGATCATGATCCTTCACGTCGCCGTTGAGATACGTCATCAGATAGAAATGAACCTTCTTGTGATATCGCTTTTTCGGCGCTCCGTCGAATGAGGCGACGAACCAGTATTCGATCACGTCAAGCCGCTCGATGATCTCGCAACTAATCCCCCCCTCTTCGCGAACCTCGCGGAGAGCGGCGATCTCAGGCGTTTCGCCAGGGTCGATTATTCCCTTGGGCAACTGCCAACGACCCTCGGAAGAGGTTTTAATGACTACGACCTCGACCTTCCCTTCGTTAAAACGGTAAGCGACACCGCCAGCTGAAACTTGATAGACGGTTTCCATTTAATATTTAGCCTTTATCGTCGACGCTACGGCTTCATCGAGCTGAACCTTGATCTCCTGATTAAACCCAACGATCTTTTTCACAAGTTTACCCGAGCGATCAAAGATGGCCGTCTGCGGTATCGCCGATTCTTGTCCGAAGATAAATTGCGTGAGCGAATCCTCAGGAGTCGCGAGAGGGTAGTCGATGCCAAGACGCTCAACGAATTCCGGCACTTTCGGACGATCTTCCTCGCCACCGACATGCAGACCGATCAGGACGAGATCGTCTCCATAAATCCTCTTGAGATCCTTCAGATGCGGGATCTCCTCGATGCAGGGTGGACAATAGGTCGCCCAGAAATCAAGGATAACGACCTTGCCCTGAAAATCTTTCAGCTTCTGGACGGGCCCCTCGAACCTCGTCCAATTCATTTCCGCGATTGGCTTGAGCGGACGGGTTGGGGCATCGCGAAGGGGCTGATCATTGATAGAGATCGGTTTATTGCCGACCGAAACCGGAGGCGCTGCTCCGCACGCAAAGATCGCGACAGCAAATAGAGCGAGAAGCAACGAACGAATGAGCATTGCTTTGATTCTATCTAAAACCGCACTTGTTGCTAAACTCAACTGGTGCCCGTGTACCCAAAAGAGATCGCAGACCTAATTAGGGAACCGAGATTCTGCGGCGTATTGGAGAACGCGAACGCACGAGGGAGCGACGCGAAGTTCGATTGCGGATGCTTTCTTCGGGTCGAGATGCATATCGGTGGATCGAGTGATCGGATCGACCAAGTTTCGTACAAAACGAATGGCTGCGGGTTCATCGTCGAGGCCGCGGAATCGGTCTCCACGCGCCTCAGAGGAATGCGGTTGACCGAGCTAAACGGTCAGATCCATCTCAGAGCGGAAGTAGCCGATCGTTCAGCATGCTCTAGGGTGGTGCTTAATGCCTTCCGAGCTGCGTTCGCTGATCATCGGACCCGACGGGTCGAAGAGTTTCGCGGAGAGAAAGCATTGATCTGCACGTGCTTCGGAGTTGCGGAAGAAACGGTCGAAGAGTTTGTCCGGTCGTCGCATCCCGCAGACGTTAGTGAAGTTTCGCAAAGCCTAAGAGCCGGCGCCGGATGCGGGTCTTGCCGGATGCTGATCCAGGAGATCATCGATGCAAACGCGTGAATCGATATGCTATACTTCGCCCTATTAATCACCTTTGCGGCACGAACGGAGGGCCGCGGTGATATAAAAAACAGTACTCTAATTAATGGACGACCCTGCTAGTTTATCGTTTCTGATCTTTTTCGCTGATTCCACCGCAGTAGTTGAATGGCCTACGGCCGGCTGGTCGATATTGAGTATATCGTCCGTGATTTTCCTTGTTCTCGCCAACGGATTTTTCGTGGCGAGCGAGTTCGCTTTGGTCGCCGTCCGCAAATCGCGGATCGAGTCGCTTGCACTTGAAGGTGACAAGGCTGCGATCCGATTGTTGGGGATGCTCAACAATCTGAACGCGTATATATCCGCGACTCAGTTGGGGATCACGCTCTCGTCGCTCGGTTTAGGTTGGATCGGTGAACCGGCCGTCGCATCCTTATTAGATCCGGTTTTGGTTTGGATCGCGGGTCTGACAGGATTCTCGGTCCTTGGGTCGGGGCCAGTTCTGCATACGGTCTCTTTCATTATTGCGTTCGCCTTGATCACGTTTCTCCACATTGTACTTGGTGAGCTAGCTCCGAAAACCGCCGCGCTTGAGTTGTCCGAGCGAGTGTCTTACGTCATCGCGGTTCCGTTGCAGCTCTTCTACAAGATCTTCAATTACCCGATCCGATTGCTTGACTGGGCGGGCACAAGGACGGTCCGATTATTTGGCCTACATCCCTCGGGCGAGCACGGATCGAGCTATACGGAAGACGAGATAAGACAGTTGATCCGCGTCTCTCAGGCGAGCGGCCACGTTAATGAAGAAGAGCGGCGACTGATCGATCAGGTATTTGAGTTCTCGGAGACGACCGTAAAAGAAGCGATGATCCCTCGAACCGAGATCGTTGCTGTTTCGGACAAATGTACGCTGGAGCAGACCGCCGACGCTTTCAGGGTTCATGGCTTTTCACGACTTCCGGTTTATCGCGAGTCGTTGGATGACATCGCTGGTATCGTACTTGTGAAGGACGTTCTTAGCGCTCTCATCTCGAAGGATGAATTCGCGCTTGAAGGCATTCTTCAAAAGCCGAATTACGTGGTCGACACGGCCCGGCTTGAGGACGTGCTGCGGCAGATGCAGAGGGAGAAGTTCCACTTCGGTTTTGTCGTGGACGAACACGGCGGCGTCGAGGGGATAATCACGCTTGAAGATCTCCTAGAGGAGATCGTTGGTGACATTTCGGACGAGCACGATGAAGAGGTCAGCGAGCAGATTCACGAACAGTCGGATGGCACGTGGGTGCTCGATGGCGGACTCGCCGTACGCGATCTGAACAAGCGTCTGGCTCTAAACATTCCGATCTCGGACGCCTACACGACCGTCGCCGGATTCCTTATGTCCGAATCCGGCCAGATCCTGAACGTAGGTGACGTCGTTCCCTACAACGGACATTCGTTCCGCATCGAGAGGGTGGAGAAACGCCGGGTCCTCTCCGTGAGAATGTTCACTACCCAATCCCCGGTAAACCAAGATTAAAATTTAAATTCCAAAACTGCGTTTTCGTACAGCCTGAGCATAGCGAAAAGTGCGAGGGGCTCGCGGGGTACGAGACGGGTAAAAGGAATGTGGCACGTGCCACATTCCCGAGAATGAGGGATGAGGGATAATGCCCGGATTTACAGTACTTTATCGTTATCCCTTCTCCTTTATCCTTTCGATGTGGCACGTCCCACATTGGGTGGAGGAGGGCGGAGAGAATGCCCGTGCAAGCCGAGCGGTCCGAACAAGCGAAACATATCCGTAAATAACGCTGACAGACTTGTACGCACTGCATCGCATTTTTTGGTCTTGGATCTGCTGGTTTTTCGGCTACATTGCGTTCTGCGGCTCGGCGCGCTGTCCGACTCCGACAACACCGACCTGTTCCGATACCGCCGGACGCCCCGAAGCTCACCACGATCCGATCGACGGCTGCTCCGACGCGACGCGGGAGATATCCGACACCGATGGATGTTCCGACGCGATCTCTTACAGCGAGGCGTTCCCGAAAAAGACTGGGCCAGAGATAAACGATTGATACTGTACGGCTATGGCTGATATAAACCATTCCGTATGCGAAATATAATTTGGGACTTTGAGTTCCTCTACGACATGGTACGCAAGGGTGGTCCGGTTGCGGTACTCGGCGGGATCGCAGCCATTGTCCTTGGCCTACTCTTCGCAAAACTAATAATGGTAGTGGTCGGCGCGATAGTGATCTTCACGGTTTGTGTGGACTACGTTATCAGGCTGATCTCCGGGAAAACCTGAACACCTTGTTGGAGTACATAAAGGACGAGCAAATGGTAACCCGCCGTGTCAGTAGCCCGCACGTTAGTAAGGGCTCCTTTAACCGGCAGACACCGTTGATGGTAGAGACAAGTCGGCACCTGCCCTCCAAAACATCACGCCCGACAGCAGAACGGGAGCCCTTACTAACGTGCGGCTACCCACACACATTTCCGATGAACACCTTTACTACGGCGACAATCTGAACATCTTGCGGATCGCAGTGGGTACTGACATTTGTCCCGGTGCCTGATGCGCGCGGAGATTTGCGATTTGGGGTCGGTTTTGATTTCGTGTTGATTCGTGTGTTTTAGTGGTGTTGATTCGAGAGATCCTAACCACGAACGACACGAAAGAATAGAACAAGAACTCTTCCGATTCAGCGGTCGTCGCGCTTCCAGGGGGATCTCCAGCGGAGGAGGTTGGCGACAGATGTGGTGGGGGTTAGGAAGGTTCTGAGGACCTTCACTCTGCGGGTGAGCGATCCGTTGGCTTTTTTCTCGATCCAGTCTTTCAGGACGTATCTGTCGATGGCGTCCTCGCCGATAAGCCAGCCGGTCCCGACGGTGGGGGTGATGGCATAATCCACGTAACCGGTGGACCGACGACCGCCTCTTCGACGCAGGCCTACATTTCCCAGAGAAGCCTCGCTTAAAGGGCCGATCTCGAACTGCACGCTCCAGACCGCCGACCAAACGAATGCCTTTCCGCGGCTTCGCCAATATTCTTTCGACATACCGAACTGCTGCTTCTTCGCGTTGTCGCTGTTATTTACGAAGATCCGCCCCGTCAGGCTGCCTTGCATCGGGTGCGCAACGTAGTTAACAAAAGTGCTGTCGCCGTCACGCCAGCCCTTCAGATTCCTGACCGATTGTCCCCAATCCTTGAAAAACTTCCCCTCAAACTCGCGAGTCGTTTTCCGTTGCAACATCCGAAAGCCATGCTGGGCTCCGAGGAAAGTTAGCGATTGCACGATCGCCGGCTTCCAGTGAAATCTCTCCGCTTGCGAGGAGTTGGACGGATCGTCGGACGGGGTTTCCCTGTCTATGTCCTGATCTTTCGGCCCGCCGTCGGAGGGAGCGAATCGTTTCAAAGTCTTAGCCTCAATTTGGCTCGCGTTTGAGATATCGGAGGTTTGCCGCAGGTGGCCGACTGAAACGGCGTCGATCTTAGGCTCGGAGGCGGTTTGAGCCGCGTCGAAACCGATCTTCGGATCGAGCCCGATCATTCTTGAGCCGTCTTGGGCGGAAGCTCTACTGAAAGTCAACAGAACAAAAAGTAACGCAACTAACACCACCCCGGATCGGCCGTTTTCAGTCGTCATAATATCTCTCATCAAATTTTATATCATACGGGACCGTATACGGTGGGCGGTCTAAGGGAAACTGGCCTGCTTGTGGTAGTGTAGTGAGTTTCATTGATCACAAATTAGCAGGAGTTTCGCAACACGAAAATGGGATACATCGAACAGGTTTGGGCACGTGAAATATTGGACTCTCGGGGTAATCCGACGATCGAGGCGGAGGTAGTTCTAGAAGACGGCACGATGGGTCGTGCGGCGGTTCCGAGCGGAGCATCGACGGGTGAGAACGAAGCCGTCGAACTGCGGGACGGCGACGATTACCGCTATCTCGGCAAGGGCGTGCTTAAGGCGGT
The DNA here is from genome assembly GCA_039916585.1 of Pyrinomonadaceae bacterium. Classification (GTDB taxonomy): domain Bacteria; phylum Acidobacteriota; class Blastocatellia; order Pyrinomonadales; family Pyrinomonadaceae; genus OLB17. The sequence goes on from JBDSLC010000210.1 coordinate 18,386, forward strand.
CGGGCATGTGAACGACGAGATCTTTTCGGAGATCCAAGGCCTTGATTGTCTCGATCAGGCGTTGATCGACGAGACGATGCTCGGGCTGGATGGAACTCTCACGAAGTCAAAACTCGGCGCCAATGCGATCCTCGCGGTGTCGCTCGCGAACGCCCGGGCGGCTGCGGCGTCGCTCGAGATGCCGTTGTATCGCTACCTCGGGGGGGTTAACGCGAAGACGCTGCCCGTGCCGATGATGAACATTCTCAACGGCGGTGCCCACGCGGACAACAACGTCGACTTTCAGGAGTTTATGGTAATGCCGGTCGGTGCCGAGAGTTTTGCGGAGGCTCTGAGAACCGGTGCGGAGATCTTTCATAATCTGAAGGGTGTGCTGAAGTCGCGCGGATACTCGACCAGCGTTGGCGATGAAGGCGGTTTTGCTCCGAATCTGAAGTCGAACGAGGAAGCGGTCGAGACCATTCTTGAGGCGATCGAGAAGGCAGGTTACAAGGCCGGGGAGAACGTAATGATCGCGCTGGATCCTGCAGCGAGCGAGTTTTATCAGGACGGCAAGTACGTGTTTAAGAAGTCGGACAAGCGTGAGCTGACGTCCGATGAGATGGCCGCCTATTGGACCGATTGGTGCGACAAGTATCCGATCATCTCGATCGAAGACGGAATGGCCGAGAATGATTGGGACGGCTGGGTGAACCTGACCGAGCGTGTCGGCGACCGCGTCCAGTTGGTCGGCGACGATCTTTTCGTGACCAACGTACGGTTTCTCCAACGCGGCATCGATGAAGGTGCGGCAAACGGGATCCTGATCAAGGTCAACCAGATCGGGACGTTGACCGAGACGCTCGACGCGATCGAACTCGCGCGGACGAACAACATGACCGCGATCATCTCGCATCGCTCCGGCGAGACCGAGGATACGTTCATCGCGGACCTTGCCGTCGCGACCAACGCCGGCCAGATCAAAACCGGAAGCCTTTGCCGCTCGGACCGGATCGCTAAGTACAATCAGCTTCTTCGCATTGAAGAAGACTTGGGTGATTCGGCTCGGTATCCGGGAATGAAAGCGTTTTACCAACTCTTTTAACCGAAGAATGAAAAGGGTCGTTGTCGTAGGTTCGGGCGGATCGGGCAAGTCTACGTTCTCGGCCGAGCTTGGACGCAGCAGCGGCCTGCCCGTCATTCATCTCGATCGGGAATATTGGCGGCCGGATTGGGAAGAGACTCCGGTGGATGATTGGAATGCCCGAGTCGCCGAGTTGCTGGCGGGTGAAAGCTGGATAATGGACGGAAACTTCGGGGGCACCAGAGAAATGCGGATGCGGGCGGCGGATACGATAATCTTTCTCGATCTTCCGCGGCGAGTGTGTCTCTATCGCATCCTCAAACGCACCTTCAAATACTTCGGCAGATCGCGGCCCGACATGACCGAGGGATGTAACGAACGGCTCGATCTTAAGTTCATCGGGTGGGTTTGGAATTATAAGCATCAAAGTCGCGAGAGGCTATTAGCCGAGCTTGAAGGCGCCGGGGAAAAGCGTGTTATTATTCTGAAAAATCAGCGGCAGGTGAGCGGGTTTCTCGCTAATCAACGATAGACGTGTCCGACATCCACAAAGACGAATACACGATCAGCACCGACAAAGAGCGGCTCGATATTGCGGCCATTCACCAATTCCTTTCTGAAGAATCATATTGGGCGACTGAACGATCGATCGAGCAGACGAAAACGGCGATCGAGAATTCGATCTGCTTCGGCCTGTATCGTGGAGAGAACCTTATCGGATTTGCTCGCGTGGTGAGTGACAAGGCGACGTTTGCTTACCTCGGCGATGTGTTCGTTCTGAGCGAATATCGCGGCAAGGGGTTGAGCAAATGGCTGATGCAGGTGATCGTCGATCATTCCGAACTTCAGGGTTTGCGGCGATGGGTACTTGCAACGAAGGATGCTCATGGACTTTACGAGCAGTTCGAATTCGCCCAACTCCGCTATCCCGAACGTTGGATGGAAAAGACCGCTCCGAACGCGTACTAGCTGTTTTCCCAAATTCCCCTTCATTCTCTATAATCACTCTTTACCAAACCAAATATGGTCGAAGAATTTGTGTTCGATAACACTGAAGAGCGCCGCAAGAACCGTCAGAACGGGTCGGGTTGGATCGAGGTGATCGTCGGTTCGATGTTCTCGGGAAAGTCCGAGGAGTTGATCCGCCGGTTGAACCGCGCCCGGATCGCCCGGCAAAAGGTACAGGTGTTTAAGCCAGCCATCGACGCTCGCTACTCGGTCGAGGAGATCGCATCGCACTCGGGCCACAAGCATGACTCCCGGCCGGTCTCATCCACGGCGGAGATGCTGGCGGCTATCGATCCGGAAACGGAAGTGATCGGCATTGACGAAGGTCAGTTTTTCGATGCGGATTTGGTCGACGCCGTCAACTATCTCGCGATTCAAGGCAAGCGCGTCATCGTCGCTGGACTCGACCAGGATTATATGGGGCGCCCCTTCGAGCCAATGCCACAACTGCTTTGCGTTGCCGAATTCATAACCAAAACCCACGCGATCTGCGTAAGGTGCGGGTCGACTGCCAATTACTCTCAACGAACGGTCGAATCCGAATCCCGCGTCGAGGTCGGCGCAAGCGATAAGTACGAGGCCCGCTGTCGAAAATGCTTTGTTCCCCACTCTGATTCCCCGACCGTTCATCCATAGTGCTATTTTCGTTGATCGGTGATAGACTCCGCGCGGTTTATCCCCTTCCACGTTCTTTTGCCGCGGCCTCGGCCGTCCGGCTTTTGAGGTCAAAAAAGGAAATGAACAATACTGAGATCGTGAAGAAAGCCTATGAGTGTTTCGGAAGAGGCGACATTGAAGCGTTAATGGAACTCTATTCAGATGACGTGTCATGGGAAACCCCGAAGGTAGACAATGCCTCATATACGGGTTCCCGGCGAGGTAAAGAGGCAGTAAGCGAATTTTTCGAGTTGCTTGCAAAGAGCGAGACGTTCAGCAAATTTGAGCCGACCGAATTCATAGCCGAAAGCGACAAGGTCGTTGTCCTTGGAAGGTCAGAAGCGAATGTCATCGCAACCGGAAAGACGTTCTCAACCGAATGGGTACACATATCGACCCTTTCCGATGGGAAGATCTCGGGATTCAAGGAGTTCTTTGACACGGCTGCTGCCAATCAAGCGCATCAACTGCACGCGGTAGCGTAAGTTAGAACATCCGGTTCTGTGTTTTTCGTGATTTCTGTGGATAAACCTTCAAAGCAAAACCACAGAAGACACAGAAAAATACCGAAAAACACAGAACAAGAATTCCATATACAAACACACCGTTTGGTCAAAACGGGTTTTCAGAGTGCCTCCTGAATGTGAGGCACGCTGCGGAAATAGCTTCGTGCCTCATTCGGATTCTTCAAAGCCGAATTACCCTTTCCCCGCCGTGAGCGAATAGAGAATCGCGGCGAATGCGTCTTCCTGCTTATCGAACTTAGTCTGATCGGTAGACAGGATGATGTTCAATTGCTGGTTCTGTCCCTGATACTTGCGAAACGCGATCCACTGGTGGCGGCGGATACCGTCTTTCTCTTCGGGAGGAGATTCGACCCACTCAACACCCTTCACACCATCGATCTCAAGCCATCGGACGGTCTTGTATTTACCCTGCTTCAACTGTTCCAGAGCAGCATCGTAGGTTGCCTTAATGCTCACATCAGCGGGAAAGCTGTCGGGCATCACCGAGATCGAAGCTATCAAGAATCCTGTTGCCGGCGAGCCGTAGTTGAAGGATTCCTTCTTCACATCCATCTTCGCGAACCCCGACGGAACCTTGAAAGTGATTCCCTGATCGTCCCACTTTACCTCTGTCGCCGAGTCCTGAATGGATCGCTGAGAGGCTGTGAGGCTCGGCTTCTCGGTCGAATCTTTCGCCGGGGCGGTTCCCGTACTAGAAGAGTTTGACGCGTTACCGGAGCTGTTTCCGCCGCTCATCGACTTTAGCCGGTCTCCGATCCCGCAGAATGCCATAACGAGAGCCAACGCTCCGACCGCAAAAAAAGAGTTCATTCATTACCTCCGAGGTGGATTTGTAGGTCGCGTGTATTTTCACCGCAAACCCGTCGAAAATCAAATTTTGGTATATTAGTGGCACCGCGTCTATGCATACTCCGCAGTTGTTTACTGATCTGTTGATCATTCTTTTGGTGTCCGTCCCGGTCGCTTATCTCTGCCTGCGTGTAAAACTTCCGCTTCTTGTTGGGTTGATGCTGACGGGAATGGCGATCGGGCCATACGGAATTGGGCTTATCAAAGACCTTGAGGCGATTGAAGTTCTTGCCGAGATCGGGGTGATGCTCCTCCTGTTCACGATCGGCCTTGAATTCTCGATCAAACGGCTCGCGGAGATGAAGCGGCTCGTGCTGATCGGTGGTGGTTTGCAGGTGATCGTTACTACCGCTCTCGTCGCCACCTTGTTCGTGTTGATCGGACGACCCTTCAAGCAGGCCGTTTTCTTCGGCTTTCTGCTAGCACTTTCGAGCACTGCGATCGTCCTCAAATCGTATGTCGATCGGAATGAGATCGACGCTCCGCACGGGCGGGCGGGTGTTGGAATTCTGTTGTTCCAGGATATAAGCATCGTGTTCATGCTGTTGGCGATCCCGTTGCTAGGCGGTGACGACGCTGTCACCGCGACACGGATCGCCATAGATCTTGGTTCGGCTCTGCTTGCTCTTGTTCTCATCGTGGTCGGAGCGTGGTTTTTACTTCCCAAGTTTTTGCACCGGATCGTCTCGCTCAAAAGCCCGGAAGTATTTCTACTCACGATCGTTTTGTTCGGACTCGGGATGTCCTGGGTCACATCGCATTTTGGATTGTCGCTGGCTCTCGGCGGTTTCATAGCGGGCGTGGTGCTTGCGGACACGGAATATAACCATCAGGTCACGACGGAGGTGCTTCCCTTTCGAGACGTCTTCAACAGCCTTTTCTTCGTTTCGATTGGGTTGCTGCTTTCAATCTCTTCCCTTGTTTCGAATATCGACGTCGTTCTCGGTGTGGTGCTGGCACTAGTCGTCAGTAAGGGATTCGTAGTGTGGGCGATCATCCGAATACTTGGTTATCCGCAGCGGGTCGCCGCGATGGCCGCGCTCGGCCTGGCGCAGATCGGGGAATTCTCATTCGTGTTGGCGAAAGCCGGGAAAGGGATGGGTCTTTTCGATGACGCCGACTATCAGATATTCCTCGCCGCCTCTGTCATATCCATGATCGCGACGCCATTCCTTATCGCCGCGGCTCCAAAGATCGCCGAATGGACCCAGTCCTTGCTCAGCGATGGAGATCGACGCGGGATCGAGAATGTCGAGGACGAGGACATTCATATGACGTCGAGCGGCGGTCTGCAGCAGCATACGATCATCGTCGGCTACGGCCTGAACGGCCGGAATCTTTCGCTGGTGTTGCGGGCGGTCGGCATTCCGTACGTCGTGCTCGAACTTAACGCCGAGGTGGTGAAGCGGGCGAAGGCCAAGGGTGAAAAGATCAACTTCGGTGATTCGACCCGACGCGAGGTGTTGAACCATGCGGCGATCGAACAAGCCTGGTCGTTGGTGCTGGCTATCTCCGACCCGCACGCAGCCCGTCGAACGGTTCAGCAGGCGAGAGCAATGAACCCGAAACTTCATATTGTCGTGCGAACACGATATGTTGCAGAGATCCCGGAGCTGTTCAAGCTTGGCGCGACTGAGATCATTCCAGAGGAGTTCGAGACCAGTATCGAGATCTTTGCCCGAGTTTTGACCCGCTACGGTACGCCGCGGAACGTGATCGAAGGACAGATCGACCGTATTCGGCAGCAGGGATACGAGATGCTCCGCACGCAAGTGATCCCCGCGCCGATCCGCGAAAGTGTCGCGGTACTTGATACGGCGCTTACCGAGTCGGTTTTCCTGATGCCGGGTTCGCCGGCGATCGAGAAGACGTTAGGCGAACTTGATCTGCGAGGCGAGACGGGTGCGACCGTTATCGCGATCATCCGCGACGGCAATACGAAGGTCAGTCCGGGTGCCGACTATCAACTCAGCGAACGCGACACCGTCATTCTGGTGGGGACACCAAGCAAGCTCAAGAATGCGATGGACGTCCTCTCACCCGCCGATCTCCGACCCGAAGGCTTCAACGCCTGACGCAAGCTCTCGCCAACACAAGGCGTTCAGGGTCCAAGCTTTAGCTTGTTCGGCCGCCATTCACCTTTCTTCTGGCGACGACTGCAAGCTGAAGCTTTATCTCTGAATGGGGGAATTCCGACTCTACCTTTAATATCTCTTTGCAAGAAGGCAAGGCATAACACGTTCAATCACTGAAATACAAACCCCGAAGAATATGTAACGAAAAGGAGTTTGCAATGAAATTGAACTTAAAGGCCCTTGTTGGCCTGGTGATTCTGACGCTCATCGCGGTATCCGCAACACTCGCACAGAGCGGCTATCGAATATCTGCCCCTTATACCTACAAGAATCTGACGATCTTTCTGATCCACGGGAAGGATTCGACCAACAAGAAGAACATCATCACGCTGCAGGAAGCGTTGAAGCTGAAGGTTTTCAAGGTGTATGAAACATCGGAGGTGAACGAGCTGCAAGTTGAGAACATTTCTTCGCAGTACGACGTCTTTATACAATCGGGCGACATTGTGAAAGGCGGAAAGCAGGACCGCGTACTTGCGATCAGCATCATTATTCCAGCACGGTCAGGCCGTGTGTCGATCGAATCATTCTGCGTGGAGTCGGGACGCTGGGAGAAACGCAAGGGCGAGGACGCGCAGCAGTTCTCATCTTCAGAAGAGCGTCTGGTATCGAAGGACCTGAAGGTCGCAGCGAACGGAGAGCGGTCGCAGTCCCAGGTTTGGAGCAAGGTCGCGGAGGCTCAGCAAAGATTGTCAGCGAATACAGGCGTGGACGTAACGGCGAATGCTTCCGGATCTAGCCTGCAGCTCGCATTGGAAAACACCAAAGTCGCGGCAACGACGGAAGAATATGTCGCGAAACTTACAGCACTGACTCGCGGCAAGACCGACGTGATCGGATACGCATTCGCGATAAACGGCGAGATCAACAGTGCCGACATTTACGTGTCGAACCATCTCTTCAACAAGCTCTGGCCTAAGATGCTGAAGGCAGCGGCGGTCGAAGCGGTTTCGGAGAGCACGGTCGCATCAGCAAATGCTCCGGCACCGAAACCATCGGCTATCCGAGGGTTCATCACGGAAGCCGAAAAAGGTGAGGTGAAGC